>JBDNFP010000154.1:0-13496 GCA_041689775.1 Spirosomataceae bacterium | reverse complement strand
TTTTTCGCGTTTGAACGCTTCACTGAACACACGGCGTTTTCGGAATTCGAATTTTGCACTTTTTCCGTCTTTTGCATTTGTTTTTCCCATTGTCATAAGTTGATTTGTGGTCAACCTATTTTAGGCAATCACAAAGTAGCTGATAGCTATTAGCTTGTAACTATTACCTTTTTGTAAATATTTGATATAGAGAATATTAGCTAGTGATTTGACTAACTTAATAATATAAACTAATTATGCCTTAGTACTTATGCCCATGAATGCTCGTGTAAGTGCTACCATTATTGTGTGCTCTTTTCCTGTATACTAATCAGACCCTTTGCGCCTTTAAAAGGTTAGAATCCGGTAGTGAAGAATAGCCAAACATAGACTACCAGAAGAAATATTCTCATTTTGGAATAGTATCCCCGATTCCCCAAATTATAACGAGACAATAATTCACTTAGTATGCACAATGCTGGGTATCCGAAACACTAGCAAATGAAAAGTAGTCAAACCTGATGACTTCGCTCAGCGGGCAGGTCTGACTGCTTCGGAATAGTACGAAGGGGCAAAAGAATGTAGCAAATAGATCAGGATCAACGGCCGCATATACCTTTGAAGTCACAATATTTGCAGACTTCCAAATCATTGGTTTTGGTAAAAAACGTTTCTTTATTTAGCAAATCACCGATAATGATCTGCAATAATTCTTCTGATTCTTTGATAAACACATGTGGATCCACGCTCGCCGTGATTTCTAGCATATTTTCAAAAATCTTATCCGGTGCCCGAAAGGAATAGAATCCTGACTGTACTTTACTATCTGCCAGGGTGTAGGTAGTATCTGCCAATTGCAACCCAGAAGACTCCCCCATTTGCCTGTAAACTAAATACTTATACAACCAAAGCTGCCGCGCGTACCCGGCTTTGAGCGTTGAATCTGATAATAACTTCTTCTTCCGTTCCTCGTATGTTGTTTTGGTTTCCTGATGCAATTCAACACTCCCCGTTTTATAATCCATCACGAAAAGTGTCCCGTCTGCCCCTTGCTCTACCCTATCGATTTTTCCACCCAATTTCACCACCACCGGGCTGCCATCTACCATCACGGTAACATCTGTTTTTAATAACTGCTCGGCGGCCACTACTTTCCGGCGGGGAGATAACTTTATTTGATGGCGTAAGAACTCCATTACTTGCTGAACCCCAATTTGGTAGTACACACTATTGAGTCCCATTTCGGTAACATACCCCAAAAATAACCGCTCAAATTCTTCGAAAAGAATCGCCTTACTTTGCGCTTCGGTCGGATCAACTCCTTGCAGAAAATACTCCTGATCAATTCGTTCAAGGGAGGTATGCAGCCAGGTGCCAATTTTATCCATACCCAACTCCTCCTCTATTTCTTCTTTCTCCTTTACGCCCACAATCCGTCCTAAATAAAACTTCATGGAGCAACGAATCAAATCATTCAGATGGGTAGGGTAAAGCCCCGTGGTGGCCAGATAGTTCTTGGTTCTTTCCACCATAGCGGCATCCTTTGGTACCTGATCGGATAAAGTATCCACCGGAGATTCAGAAAACCCAACCACCTTATTTCTGATCTCAATACCCGGATTGTACTGCGCAAGTTCAAACTCAATCTGCTGAATAAAGCGACTTTTCTCTCCTCCTCCTAAGGCATCATTGGTGCTCACATACATGAGATGTACCTCTGACGCCCGTTGTAACAACCTATAAAAATGGTAGGACATGACCGCCTCTTGATGCCGATGGGTCGGAAGCTCCACCTCATCTGAAACATCAAAGGGAATGAGCGAATTTTGTTTTTTAGCCTGTGGAAGTACCCCTTCGTTGAGCGATAGCACAATGATCCGACTAAAATCCAATGCCCTAGTTTCCAGCATTCCCAATATCTGTAAAGAACTCACAGGCTCCCCGCTGAAGGGTATCCGGGTAGTACGGATCAAATCGAACATGAACGACCGGAGGGTAGCCAACGTCAAAGGCTCGGGGCGATTGGCAATGGTTTGTTCGAATTGCTTCAACAAAGTATAAAACAGGTATAGGTATTCTGTTTCGAGCGCATTCTTATAATCCTTATATACTTCCCGTAACAAATCTATAAGATCAAAGAAAGCTTTGATAACCTGGGCAGAATTGTCCTTTTTCCAACGCGTGAACAAAATACGGAATAACGCATGCTCCTTACCTATCTGCATCATATCCTTGGTACTCAGAAACACCCGGTTATTTTTAGTAATCTCCCTCAGAGTTTCCTGAATAATGGTAGGCTCGTCCGAATCGGGCTTTCTGAGCACTATCTGTTCATAATGACGAATAAATGGATGATTCAAGACCTTACTGATACCCTTATGATTGAACTTAGGAATTTTCAAGGTAGCCCCGTCTTTATTCTTAAATTCTGCAACATTTTGTTGTAATTCAAATACGCTATCAATCAGGGTATACAGCAAAGAATTGCGGAGCGACAACCCCATGGTAATGTTAAAATCAGTTACGCTTTCGTCAATTGAATACAACATTGGGAGTAACAAATTTTCATCAGCCAGCACAATGGCGGTCGGGACTGGTGCTTCCGGTGGGTCGTTTCGGAGCATTTCAGCGTAAATAGCGCCAGCAAGTTTTGTCTGCAAGGTAGCATTAGGTACGCCATACACGGTGATTTGCTTCTTACTTGAAAGTAAGTGATCATACGTCCAATTCCAGGAGCCAAATGTTACGTCATTCTTGTACCTGCGTAGGCTTTCCCCCGCTTCCACATCCCTATTTTCGCTCATGTAGTAGCGATCCGTATCCCAAAGCACTTCCGCTTTTCTTACTTTCCTTAGTTTCTGAATAATCTGAATTTCGGATTCGGTAAAGGCATTGAAACCAACAAAATAGACCTTAGAAAATGGAATACCTTTTTCGAGTAAAATATCCATGTTTTCAGCCACGTGCCGGTAGGCCATACCCCGATAGGCTTTGCCTTTTGCCTGTAAGCGCTGACGAAACAAGGAATAGACCTTCTTGATATTCTCAAAAAGAGTAAAGTAAGACTTCGCACCTCCGGTTTCGGATAGAGTTTTACCTGGGGGTAGATTTAATTGCCAGCGTTCAAGGGCTTTGGTCTCAGAAACGTAGTCAAACAAATAATCGGTTTTAATGAGGTACTGGTCAATACGATCTAGGTCACTCATAAGCACCGAAGCCCACCCCATAAACCGATCAAACTGAACGCTTGGATCTATCTCTTTGAAAGTTTCGTATAATTCAAATAGCAGACTTACGGAATCAGCGACTTCCAGAGTACTCACCGATTCGACAAAATCTTCAATAGCCTGGATTTGCGGACTGATGATGGGCTTGGTAGTTGCCAGGGCAAGTTCTTGTTTCACAAAAAAGGCCGCCCGGCGGGTGGGAACCACGATGGCTACCTGATCTATATCGGACGGATGTAAGGAAAGTATGCGCTCAGCAACGTCGGTAAGGAAAGTTTTCATAAATTATGATTGGGGAATAGGCTGGATATAAACAGTTGAAGAGTGGAGTGTACTAGCAAAATAAGAACCGGGAGAAAATCGTAATGCGGAAAATGAGATTCTACCCATGCATTCGATCACCACGAACTTCCAGGTTTTTCATTATCTCCGCTTCGGCGAAAAGCAGTTCTTTCCAGCGCTGCCGTACTGCTTCCTTAGGTAAATATTCTTCGGCGAGTTCGATAAAGCTGCGGTAATGACCTGCTTCTGAGACCATGAGCTCCCGATAAAACTTTTGCAACCCCTCGTCTTCAATTTCTTCGGATAATAGCTTAAATCTTTCGCAGCTTCGGGCTTCAATAAGGGCGCAAACCAAGAGCCTATCCAGGAAGACATCATCCCCATTTCCCTTTTTATACAGTACTTCTTGAAGTCGTTTTACATACTCGTCTTTTCGTTGCCTTCCCAGAGGTATGTTTCTTCTTTTTAGTTCCTTCAATACCCTTTGAAAATGTCCCCATTCCTCACTGACAATGGGGGTCAATACTTCAACGAGTTTAGTCCTTTCTGGAAAATGAACAATCAGTGATATACAAGACGAGGCTGCCTTCTGCTCACAATAGGCATGATCAATCAAAATCTCTCCTATCTGCATCTCAGCAATATTGACCCACCGTGGATCGGTCGGTAAATTAAGTCCTAATGTGGTGATAGTCATAACAAAAAATTAATCAAATAAAGGCCAATACACCCCAAAACTGAACGTCCGCTTTAATCCGAGGTACCGGGGAGTAATATAATACCCCAGGCTACCAATTCCTTCATTGATGTGGGACATTTTCAGCAGCAATCGCACCCGATCGATACGAAGGCTGGCAAAAGCATCAGCTACGATGTACCGATCGGCAATGAAGCCATTTTGAAGATGGAACTGTTGAGTCAAGGGCATGTAGGCGTCCGCTAAATACGAGGAGCGGTAATGCCCCGCGAGCCCGAGCTGAACGTACAATACTTTGGCGTATATAAGATCATACGTCAGCTGAGCCGATGCAAACACCGACGGAATCCTAATTATTTCGGAGTTGGAACTTACCGTATAATATCCTTGCCCTTGAAGATTAAATTTATTTTTTCTCCAATTGATGGTACCACCAAGCCGTAACAAACTGAAAGACCCATTGAATTGCCGCGCAACGGCCGCAGTATCGTAGTAGGTATACCGGCTAACCAAATGATATTGAACCTCGGGTACAAATTCGACGGTCGGTGTCTTAATTGATAATGAACCAAATATCGTATTGGCGCCGGTTAGTTTAAAGTCGTTGTCCCACGCTAAATGATTACTGACGTATCGCTGCATGAGCATATCCGGCGACCAGAAAGAGGTTTGGTAGCCGGCTTTAAACCACTTCGTTAACAATACACCCCTCAAAAGGAAGTCTTTCCCCAGGAGATGTTCACCCTCCGCAATAAGGTGTTGACTGGAATCTTTTAGGTAATAGCTCAACCAAACGCCCACGATATTTTCAAACCGGGTATTTTTGTAGGATGCAGTAGTGGAGTCAGAATTCTTATAATTACCATCCACGGTGTAAATTCGGGGTCGGTAATACGCCCGGTAGTTAAAGCTTTTATAAGTACCTTTGATACCCAATTTGGTATCAAACAACCGGTAAAAAATATCCTGTCGGGTAGTATCTGAGTTGAACAACCGAGGAGCGTACACTCCATTTTCGATTCCCTGGCTAGGGTTATTATCCACGTAACGGTCTTTTACGTTGGTATATTCTCCTTGTTGAAATAGTTGAAAGCCATTTGCTAACCGGTATTGCTGGTATACATGAAAAACATGTCGTCGTTCCCACGAACGAGCCTGACCGCTCAGCCTTGCCGCTCCATCGTACACAAAGGTTTGATTACCATTATCGGTAGAATCAGTGACGTTTAGCAATCCCCCTTGCTCCTTTACATCATGGTTAAGGTGTCGGTAGTGCGCTAGTAAAGTGTATTTTTTATCCTTAGAGACGTAGCTAGTATGGAAGAGAAAGTTCCAGTTCTGGGCCAAATTTGCCTGTGAGCCCAGGGCACTGAATGTGCCAAACTGTTTATTGGAAGTAAAGCGCTGCAACCGAAAGCCCATATTAAGGCGGGGCGTAATATTCTGATTAAACCCGAAACGGAGTATATTTCGTCCAAGTCCACCCGACACAAAAGTCATTTCGGTGAGCGGAGATCGCGTGTCGTAATACTTCACTTCGTTTGCCTGAATCGCGTATGGGTCATAAGCCCTAAAACCCAAATGCGCGCCCACCTGTTGACGAGGTTGAAAAAAGGTGGTGCGGGTGGCTGTCCCTAAATTCCCCAAATCAACGAGATTATTCCAAGTCTGATCCACGAAAGTCCAACGGTGAATGTTATTCAACGAAGTATCCAGGCGATACCTTAGAGTATCCCGATTATTCAGGATATCATCCTCAAAAAAATGAAGTGCCGTAGATGGTCCGTAGAGATTTTTGGTACTGTCATCCAGCACAGGTCCTCCCTGCTGCGCATTCCCCTGACCAGAAGGCCTCCCACCCTGAGTAGGAATACCCTGCGGTAGATTGAGCCCACCGGGGCGAATTTGCCCTAGTGCCGCCCCACTGATCAGGCATAATAACAGTAGGGAAAGTGATCCGGTATTATTTTTCATACATTACAGTGTACCCTTGCTATCATTTTGTAGCGGAATTAAGATTACATTCCTCAACCAATTCTGAAATGGATCGGTATCCTCCCCGAAATCGACCTCAATTGGAATATATGCAAAATTAGACATCACTTTGGCTTTTTTTGCCAATGGCAGCAATTTGACCATATCTTTTTCGGTGGTCAATATAACTTCATCCTTATTTCTATCCCTCACCATTTTTTGCACATCTGCTTCAGTGTAATGATAATGGTCTGGAAAGCTAGCAACATGTACAACCCTGAAATTCTGTCGCAGGTACTCCACAAAAGGATTTGGTTGAGCAATGCCAACCACTACCCTTACTTCTTTTACGGTAACGGCGATGCCCTCGAAACTCCGAGGTTGACCATATTTAACCTTCGAGAAAAAAATAGGCGTACCAGCCACTGAAAACCTTTGTATCTCCCCCACAATCAATAACTTCTCTTGCTTAGAAAGGGAATCGGGACATTTGGTCGTAATGACAGCATTGGCTCGCATAATTCCTCGTCGCCTTTCCCGAAGCCGCCCGCCCGGAAAAGGTTCATCTTTATAAAACGGGCGATTATAATCATTAAGTACAATGGCAACATCCGGTTTCAAAGATCGATGCTGGAATGCATCGTCGAGCAGTAATAAACGATGATCAGGAAAAAGTTTGTGCAACTTTTTACTTCCAGCCACTCTATTTTCACAAACAGCGACCTTACTTTTTTTGCCAAATTTTTTATAATATTGTAGAGGCTCATCGCCGATATCCTCCGCAGTAGATTCAGGAGAAGCAAGCATGAACCCCTGGCTAAGCCGACCATAACCTCTACTCAACGAAACTATTTTTTCAGTTTCCAGAAAGGAATGGAGGATATACTCAACCATAGGTGTCTTTCCGGTCCCCCCTACAGTAAGGTTTCCTACCACGACCGAAAACTGTTTTGTGTTCGTTGAGGTTAGGACATTACGATTATAAAGAAAGTTGCGCATATCCATGATACCCCCGTATAACCACGTAAAGGGTTTAAGCAGAACCTTTATGGCAGATTTATTGAACAAGTTTGTAGCTTTATGATTCATTTTTCCGTGCCCGTACTTCTAATTCGTAATTCCCGATAAACTTTTTCACTTTCGCCATTCATGCCATTATTCATTCAATATCAGCCATATAAACTTCAATTTAAGTTCGAAGCAGGGACCTCTCGGGGTATTCTAACCGAAAAAATATCTTGGTTTTTAAAAATTACGGATGGCGAACAACCTGGTATTATCGGTTATGGTGAGTGTGGTCCGCTCAATGGTTTGAGCATTGACGCAATACCTGATTTTGAAACAAAGTTAATCGAGATTTGCCGGCTTTTTAACAGTATGGATTTGGAGGTCTTCCCATTTAACCTTCCGATTATTTTACAACAGATCATTCCTTACGATTACCCATCGATCCGTTTTGGTGTTGAAACAGCCCTTTTAGACTTCATGAATGGAGGAAAAAAAGTTCATTACCCGAATACTTTCAGTCAGAAAGGTTCTGGAATACCAATCAATGGATTGGTGTGGATGGGTTCCGAGGATTTTATGAACCGGCAAATTGAAGAGAAGCTCTCGGCGGGCTTTACGACCATCAAAATGAAGGTAGGCGCTATCGATTTTGACCAGGAATGTCGGATTCTAGAACGTATTCGTGCACGGTACTCCCCAAAAGTTATAACCCTCAGGGTCGATGCAAATGGAGCCTTCACCACTGCGGATGTGCATTCCAAGTTAAACGCCTTGGCCACTTTTTCGATTCATTCCATTGAGCAACCCATTGCCACCAACCAACATGAATTACTAAAAGAACTCTGTGGCACGTCCCCTATACCAGTAGCACTCGATGAAGAACTTATTGGCAAAATGGATTACATGGCTAAGTTCGCCCTATTGAAGAATATCCTTCCTCCCTACATCATATTAAAACCCACCTTGCTGGGTGGATTTCAACAGTGCAAAGAGTGGATTGAAATTGCCCAACGACTTTCCATTGGCTGGTGGATGACCTCTGCCCTGGAATCAAACCTTGGATTGAACGCAATTGCCCAATTTACGGCTCAATTTGATAACGCATTACCCCAAGGCCTCGGTACCGGACAGATCTACCATAATAATCTTGATTCACCACTCGAAATCAAACTCGGCAATTTATACTCCAATGGGACGTCCCCATGGGACCTTTCGGCATTGGATGGCCATTGGGTAAACGTCTGAGCTATACCCAATCAATTCCTTTTTTTAATAAGCTAAGGGTTTTCGCCTCCCAACTGCCCTCCTCCGGGACATGGCTGTACTCCCATTGGGCCCGTGGTGGTAGGCTCATTAATATCGACTCGATACGGCCGTTGGTTTCTAAGCCAAATTTTGTGCCCCGGTCCCACACAAGATTAAACTCCACGTACCGTCCTCTCCGCAGAAACTGCCATTGCTTTTCATCCTCTGAATAGGAATCTTCTTTGTGTTTGTTCATCAAAGATGTGTAGATAGGTATGAAGCTTTCCCCTACTTGTCTCAGAAAAGCAAAGAGTTCTTCCTTAGTCAAATTCTTTCCGCTTCCTTCGGTGGATGGTTTCAGGTAATCAAAGAAAATACCACCTACTCCCCGGGTTTCGTTCCGGTGAGCAATAAAGAAGTAATCATCGGCCCATTTTTTAAATTCCGGATAGAAGTCGGGATGGTGATCATTACATACCGATTTCAAACGGCTATGAAAAAAACGGGCGTCTTCCTCCACTATATAATGAGGCGTAAGGTCTATACCACCACCAAACCAGCAGGTACCGTCATTCAACTCAAAATACCGAACATTCATATGAATGATCGGAACGTGTGGGTTTACAGGATGCATCACAATCGAAACACCCATGGCGGTAAAGCGCACGTCATCATTCTCCCCAAGATTCATCTGCTTTCTCAAACGCGGATGAACCTCTCCCTGAACGCTCGAAAAATTAACCCCACCCTTCTCAATCACGGCACCATTTTGAATCAATCGGGTGCGACCACCGCCGCCAGAATGATGTTCCCAAATGTCTTCCTGAAATTTACCCAAACCATCTTCTTGCTCGATTGCCAAACAAATTTTGTCCTGTAAGGTTTTCAAGTAATCCTCTACATCTGTTTCTTTCATACTTTTTATCAACTTTAATAGATTTTCTGAATAAGGATATTCAATGGTAGCAATAAATATTTTTTATGAGTACATAGGGTAACATTTACAAAACTTAATGCGTTATCTTGGTTGAGCTTATTTAGATAAAGTATAAACAAGCCATCCTCAATTTCATAATACACTCTATGAACACTCAACTGATTCAAACAATTTGTAACAATCTAAGCGCCGCTTTTGAATCAAAAGGTACTCCAATATTCAACAATTACGATTCTCTCAACGAACGAACTTACTCCGAGGAAAACTTTCCCATATTTCTCAATGACCTCATCACAAAGGCAAGAGAGCACGACCTCACGCTTATTAGTAGTCACATTGAAGTAGGCAAACTTACTACTCTGATTGAAGAGTCGAACTATCCAATTCTGTATTTCGAGAAAAATGGAGGAGAAATTTTACCCGTTATAGGTGGTAAAATGATCGACGGAAAACCGCTAAATATTACGCTGTATCCTGACGGGACAATGAGTAATACCTCCATTCAGGTAAAGAATCCCTTTCTGTGGAATGCTACCTCTGATGCATCTCGTAATGGTCAGGCGCTGTACATTACGTCATTTCCGATGGAGTCACTCGTGAGCCAAACCGAAGGTTTACAAGATGATCCTTTAACGCCCGTTCAACGGCTTTTCCAACTCTTTGGAAATGAAAAAAGGGATATTGGCTATATTTACCTCTACGCCATAGTGATCGGTTTGATCAGCTTATCACTTCCCCTGGGAATCCAGGCCCTCATCAACCTTATTTCGGGAGGGATGTTTTTTAGCTCTGTTTACCTGCTTTTATTCATGGTTATCGGAGGGGTATTGATATCCGGGATGATGCAAATTATCCAATTGACCCTCGTAGAGACATTACAACAAAGAATCTTTGCCAAAGCAGCATTTGAGTTTACGTATAGAATACCCCGGGTGAAGGCAGAGGCACTGTTGGCCTACTACCCGCCCGAGCTTATGAATCGCTTTTTTGACGTACTGACCGTTCAAAAAGCCCTTCCCAAAATTTTGATTGATCTGACCGGTGCTGTCTTGCAGATATTGCTTGGAATCATTCTGTTATCATTTTATCATCCCTTCTTCATTGCGTTTGGGTTTGTTACATTCTTGATTCTTTCATTAATTATTTACCGCAACGGCCCCAAAGGATTACAAACCAGTCTGGTAGAATCAAAGTATAAATACAAAGTAGCCCAATGGCTCGAAGATATCGCCCGATCTATTTACACATTTAAGTTGGCAGGTGCTGCTAACTTACCCATGGAAAAGATGGATCATTTGGTAAATAATTACCTGGTATATCGGAAAAAGCACTTTAAGATTCTGAAAGTATTCTATTGGAACGCGGTAGCTTTTAAGACTCTGGTGATTGGTGGTTTGCTGGTGTTGGGTACTTACCTAGTAGTCGAAAGACAAATTTCGCTGGGTCAGTTTGTGGCCACCGAAATTATCATCGTGCTCTTGACGAACTCTGTTGAAAAGCTCATCCAGAGTATCGATATTATATTTGACTCCCTCACTGCGGTTGAAAAGCTTGGTAACGTTACTGACTTACCACTGGAAAGAGAGCAGGGCTTCCGGTTTTCACCTACTGATTATGCCAACGGAATGCACCTGGAAGTTTCTCAGCTTAGGTATAAGTACAAAGATAAAAATAAATATGCCCTGAATAATATTTCGTTTTCTTTAAAGTCAGGAGACACCCTTTGTGTAACAGGGGCCAACGGCTCTGGTAAAAACACTCTATTGAAAGTGCTATCCGGTATGTTGGCCGACTACGAAGGAGGTATTATGTTCAATGGTATTTCACTCCGGGACTTGAATGTAGTCAGCCTTCGTACTTACATTGAGCAAAATGTCGCTCATGATGATATTTTCGAAGGCTCTATTCTTGAAAATATTACCATGGGACGAAAAGAGATTAGTCTCTCCGATTTAGAATGGGTTCTTTCTGCCCTTAATATGAACGAGGAAATTAGCAAATTAGCGGAAGGGTTGAATACAATGATGCTACCCGGCGGACGAAGGTTTTCTGATGGTTTTATTACAAAAATAACACTGGCGCGTTGTCTGGCACCCCGCCCAAAAATCCTAATGATTGATGATGTCCTGCACAAAATTCAGGAAAACGAGCGGAACAAAATAATCTCACTTCTTACAGACCCTGCAACACCCTGGTCGCTCATCATTTTATCAAACGACACATCCATCATGAAAAAGTGTAGTAACGTTATGATACTCCATGAAGGGCGGAGTACGCTGGAAGGGGCCTATGAACAAATTAAAAATAGTCCTGAGTTTAGAAGACAATTTGATATGACCTCCTGATTTCTCATTTAATATCAATTAGTTAAAAACAACCAGGATTTACTACCGAGTTTAATACTTATGTTAAATATTTCAAGAATACGCGTGAAAGATGAGGTACTCGATAAATATCGACTACACGCTATGAGTACCCTTTCATCTCCCCGAACAGCGATCGTGTTTTCTCGCTGGCTTCAAGTCATTACCCTCATCCTACTTATTGTTCTGTTCCTTCCTTGGCAACAGAACATCACTGGTACCGGCTCCGTTACAACCATGTCGTTGGATAGCCGCCCTCAAACAATCCAAAACATCATTGCTGGCCGAATTGAAAAGTGGTATATCACCGAGGGAGACTTGGTGATGAAGGGCGATACTTTACTGGTGCTTTCGGAAGTAAAGGACGAATATTTTGACCCACAAGTACTGGGCAGAGTCAACGAACAAATTGATGCAAAAGACCAAAGTATACTAGGATATAGTAACAAAATTGATGCTCTGGCCGACCAAATAGATGCTTTAAAGCAGGGATTAAATTTCAGCTTACAAAAGGCCCGGAATAAGGTCAATCAATCCAGTATGAAGGTGGTCAGTGACAGTACTGACCTGATAGCCTATGAAAATAACTATAAAATTACCCTGAATAGACTTTCACGGTACGAAGATGGATTCAAGGATGGTCTTTTTTCGTTGACTGACCTTGAATCCCGGCGATTGAAGGTTCAGGAAGAATACGCCAAGATTATAGCCCAGCAAAACAAATTTGATATTGCGCGACAGGAATTAATCAATGCTCGTATAGAATTGAGTTCCTTGGCCGCAGAATACCAAGATAAGATCGCGAAGGCTAACTCCGACCGCAGCTCGGCCCAATCAAGTCTTGCTGATGGCGAATCAGAAATATCCAAGCTGCGGAATAAATATTCCAGCGTGAAGGTTAGGCAAAATAACTATATCGTAAGAGCTCCCCAAACCGGCTACATCGTGAAAGCGATCAAGTCTGGGATAGGCGAAAATATTAAGGAAGGTGAATCAATCGCTACTTTACAACCTCAAAATCCTGAAATTGCGGTTGAATTGTATGTAAACCCAATGGATATAGCGCTGGTAACGCCCGGTCGGGAGGTTCGTGTTGAGTTTGACGGCTGGCCTGCTCTACAATTTGGTGGTTGGCCGGGGGTTTCGGTAGGTACCTTTGGAGGTACCGTTACAGTTATCGACCGCGTGAATAGTGCCAATGGAAAATTCAGAATTTTGGTGGTCCCCAAAAAAAAAGGCGAATGGCCCGCTGCGATCCGGCAGGGCTCAGGGGTCTTCGGTTGGGTTATGCTGTCGGACGTGCCAATATGGTACGAACTATGGCGTCAACTAAATGGCTTCCCTCCTAACCTTAACCAAAGCGAAATTGATAAAATAACCACGAAATCTACATTGGGAGAGAAAAAGTAAGGAAAACCTAACCTTCACTTTTCCGATGATGAGGAATCAACCATGAAAAGAATAGTTTTAATACTACTGGGAAGCCTACCCTTTTTCCACGTCGCACGTGGGCAGGATTCTCTTTTATTCACTTACCGTGATTTTTATCAGGAGATACTGGCCAACCATCCTATTGTCAAACAAAGTAATCTTATCAACGAATCGGCCCAACGCGAATTATTGATTGCCCGGGGGGGATTTGATCCTAGATTGGAAGGTTCATTTGACCGGAAGGTTTATGATAGTAAGACCTATTTTAACCGAGGTGACGTGTACCTGAAAGTGCCTATCTGGGTGGCCGGAGCAGACATCAAAGTTGGGTACGACCGTAACGTTGGCGAAAC
>JBDNFP010000153.1:0-8310 GCA_041689775.1 Spirosomataceae bacterium | reverse complement strand
CTACTTTCGGCGAGCGTCCTACCGAAAGTAACGAGATATTGCCGCTCGAAAAGGTTGAGTAAATTCGTGAAATGTTGCTAATTACATCCGGTTGCCGAACGCCATTGCCGTTCAGTTTTTAAGTCGTTAATTGAAATGTTTATATCCTATCCATATACGAAAATATTTCCAATACAACAAGTCTAATACATATTCATTCAATTCCTTGGTATTGCCAGTAATTAGAATGTTGAAGAGTATACCATTATTGGAGAATGCGCATTTTATGTTTATGTTAGACGATGCACATGATTTAAATATATTTCAAAAGAAATCTGTGAATTCATGGATTGCTTATCGAGACCATTCTGATTATAGTTTTAAAGTGGCAATTACCTCTGAACGTGAATATGATTTTATAACTGCTTCTGGCGGAAATATTATAGAAGATCATGATTTCACAAAAGTTGAAAGAGAGAATCCATATCGAAATTCAAATTCGGATTTCGGGCAAATGGCAAAGGAAATTCTTCAAAGAAGACTTGATTTATATAATATCAATGTCCTTGTTGAAGAATTTTTTCCAATCAATAGCCAAATGGCTCATGATCTAGAACAAGCTAAACTCAAAGCCAAAGCTGATGCATTGGCTAAGTACGAAACTGGTAATGAAAAGCAGATAAGTGACTATGTATATAAACATTATCGTGCCCATTATTTTAAAAGTAGGAGTGTTAAATCAAATTTACCGCCCTACTCTGGATTCGATTTAATTATTCAACTTTCTACCGGAGTTATTAGGAACCTTTTGGTACCCTGTCACGAGATGTATGAGATGATGCTCTCAAAACTTGGTGAAGTGGGTGTAGTTAACGAAATTGAAAGTAGCGTTCAAACAAAAGCAATAAATAAGGTAAGCAAAGATAAATGGAATAGTATCGAGCATTTACATAGAAGCATTGAAGGATGCACAGAGTTGCAAAAAGATCAATTGTTACATTTATTTAGCAACTTAATGACTTTGTTCAAAAGTAGGCTTATGAGTAACATTTCAGAGCCAAGAGCTATTAAATTTATTATCACAGAACAAAATAGCGATTCAATGAATAAACTTGAAGATCTCCTTATAATAGCTCGCAAGGCTCAGCTTTTATATACACGTTCAGGTAGGTCTAAAGACGACGAAAAAAATACAACCTACTATGATCCCAATAGGCCTTTACTTCCAGACCGAGGCCTAGATCCAACGGGACAGCATGCTTCAATTAGCTTGAAGTCTTCTGATTTGTGGGCGGCTGCATACAAGAACAAGCCATTAAGACTTGATGATAAAAATGGAGAAGATACTCTTTTAATTTTTCAAGATAGTGATTGATACACTTGTTGCTGTTTTGGGCTGGGAAGATCGCTTCTTTGAAGGAATAAAAAGAAATATCGTGGACTTCAAGTGCAAAATTTTGTATTTGATAGTTTTTGATGAATATATGAATTTATCTAGTAAAAATTTACCGCTTGTCGAAAAGCTATGTCATGATAAAAAAATAAAACTTGAAATTTTTCACCTTTTATATAAAGATCCAATTGCAACATGGCAAAGGATTGGTTTATTAGTAAACAATAATATTGAAAGTCTTCAAGAGGTGCTTGTTGATATTTCAACGATGCCTCGTGAAACCGTTTGGACTTTTTTCTTCTTTCTAAGGCATCGAGGTGCTAATATCCGTTACATTTACTATAAACCCAAAACTTATGGAGATTGGCTGTGCAAAGAGCCTGATAAACCTAGATTATTATATAAGCATTCTGGTATTACAGAATTTGGAAAACCCACAGTGCTTATCATATTGACTGGCTTCGACTACGATAGAACAAGTCAGCTAGTAAGATATTACGAGCCAGCCCTAACAGTTCTCGGCATTCAAGAAGGTGTACAATTTGATAATCAGAGTCGAAACGTAATAAAGAGCCATGAGGAAGAATGTAATGGCCAAACTGAGGTGCAGTCTTTTGAAATAAATTCTTATAGTAATGATTATGGATTTAATGTTTTAGAAGATAAAATATCCACTCTCAAAGATAGTTATAATATCATTCTAGCCTCACTAGGACCGAAGGTTTCCTCTATTGCTGTATATAAAGTATTTTTAGCTCATCCCGAGATTGCTTTAACTTATGTTCCTACGAAAGAGTATAACCAAGTGTATTCAATGGGTATCAATGATATTGCAATATCGGGTAAGTTTTAATCTAACTAAATCACAGGTTAAGCGATACAGGCTCGTTGATGTTTGACGAAAAAGAAGTGAAACTAGAACTAGCGGAGGACAAAAACCTGTACATCCGGCCCGGCAAGTACAAGGTCGTCATCACGACTGCCGATGGTACCAAAACGGAACAGGCCCTTACCATCAAGGCCCCCGAAATACGTCCTTCACGCCGGGGCCTCATCCCGCAGGCTATCCCCTCTACTCCCGGTGAGTGGGAGAAGTATAGGGAAGAGGAGCTGGGAACGGAGGAAGTGAAGTAATAGGTTTTTAAGCGCGTGCTGCGAAATCAATTTGGCAGCACGCGCTTAAAATTTTCGTTATCTTGTAAAAAAGATAGATATGAACGCATTACGAACCTTTGCAACAACCGACAGTGAGGGCAATCTGACGATTCAAGTCCCTGATGAATACCGAGACAGACAGGTAGAGGTGATCATACTCCCCGTCGAAGACTATGGAATCGCCAAAGACAGATATTATTTCCAGAACCTAGCCAAGCTTCAAAACCCCAATACCCTTGCGTGGCAGAATGCCCGAAATGAAATGGCCCTACAAGCAACAAATAGCGGACTGACTTCCGAGCTACTCGACGATATTCTGAATAATCCTGAATGAAGGAGATTGCCATTTGCGATACAAATCTGATGATTAGTGCTGCACTATTTCCGTCCCCGCACGGGCACTCGACAAAGCTACTGACGACTTTCTACTTGTAGTTTCAATTGAAACCTTGGCCGAACTCTTTGAAGTTCTAAAACGGTCAAAGTTCGATAAGTACATTGACATTGAAACCAGAATGCAATTCTTTGAAGCTTACCAGAAACGTTCGCTAATGATTGAGATCACCTACGCGGTTCAGGATTGTAGGGATCCAAAAGATGATAAATTTTTAAATCTTTCTCTCAGCGCCTCGGCTCGATACCTTATTACTGGTGATCCTGATCTCTTGGAATTGCATCCCTACCACGAAACGCACATCCTGTCTCCAGCTGAATTTCTAAAATCATAGTAGCCAATAGAACTAGCAAAAAAGATCAATCGCAATATTGCGATTGATCAAAACATCCCTTATCTTTGGTGCAGTATTAAATATCAAACGCATGGGAGCCACCAAAACCGAAGAATTTACTGCCGAAGAAAACCGCATTGCCGAGCTGGCCAAAGCCTTCGCGCATCCGGCTCGGGTAGCTATTCTGAGGATGCTGGCGGAGAAGAAAGCCTGCGTGTGTGGTGATCTGGTCGATGAGCTACCACTCTCACAAGCTACGGTATCGCAGCATTTAAAAGAGTTGAAGCGCATCGGGATCATCAAGGGGGATATCAATCCACCGCGGGTATGCTATTGCATCAACGAAGCGGTATGGGAAGAAGCGCGGCAGGTATTTGGCAGCGTATTTGAAAAGTACGTAGCAGCCAGCTGCTGCTAGTTTTTTTTACCCCTATTTATCGTAATATTACAATCAAAAAATAAAGCTAATACCTAAATACCTATTTGCTAACTACCTACCAAAACCATCTAATAGCCATGAAAGAAAACAACGACGCCGCCCTGAAAGAAATCGTACGCCAGAAGTACGCCGAGATTGCCGAGCAAGACCCCGCGCTCAATGCGGCTTCCTGCTGCGGATCCGGACCCGTGTCCCAAAAAGTATACAAAATAATGGCTGATGACTACACTCAGTTTGACGGCTACGCCGCCGAGGCCGATTTGGGATTAGGCTGTGGATTACCTACGCAATTTGCCCAGATACAAAAGGGGAATGTGGTTATAGACTTGGGCTCCGGGGCTGGAAACGACTGCTTTGTGGCCCGCCACGAAACGGGAGCCGAAGGCAAGGTGATTGGCATTGACTTTACGGATGCCATGATCAGCCGCGCTCGAATCAATGCCGAAAAGCTAGGCTACAATAACGTGGAGTTTCGGCAGGGTGATATTGAGGCGATGCCCGTCAACGATAACGTGGCCGATGTGGTCGTAAGCAATTGCGTACTGAACCTCGTACCCAACAAGCGGAATGTATTTACCGAGATATTTAGGGTGATGAAGCCGGGTGGCCATTTCAGTATTTCGGATATCGTGCTGCTTGGTGAGTTGCCCGAACACTTGAAGGAGGCCGCTGAGATGTACGCAGGCTGCGTATCCGGGGCCATTGCCAAAGCAGAATACTTGGGGTTGATTCAGGAAGCGGGGTTTGAGAATATAACCCTACAAAAACAGAAGGCTATCTTTCTGCCGGATGACATATTGGAAAAGTATCTTTCAGCGGAGGAAATTGCATCGTTCCGGGCTGATGAATCGGGTATCGAAAGTATCACGGTCTACGCGGAGAAGCCTGGTATTGATATTGCAATAGAAATTGTTGAGGCCAACGCTAGTGATTACACTGAGGTAGTGGGGTTGCTTCGGTCAGAATGCCTACCAACCGAAGATCTTAACCCTGAGCTGTCGCACTTTTTGTTGGCGCGGGCCAAGGGAGTACTCGTTGGAGCAGCAGGGATGGAAGTGTTTGGCACGGATGTTTTACTACGCTCGGTAGCAGTTCGTAAAGACTTTCGCAATTATCGTATCGCCCAACGGCTCACCAATGATCTGGTCAAGCAGGCTAAGCTAAGTGGCATCCAGGACCTGTACCTGATTACAACGACGGCGGATAGCTATTTTGAAAAACAGGGGTATTCTCGCGTAGTTCGCGAAGCGGTACCAACTTTGATTCAGAGTACACTGCAGTTTAGTAGTTTGTGTCCTGACACGGCAATAACAATGCACCGCAATATCGAAAAGCCCTTGGTGAAACTGACTGATATACAGGCATCCTGCTGTACGCCGGATAGTGGCTGCTGCTAATTAATTCTTTCGATAATGGGTCAGGAAGATAGTTTCTATTTTGCGAGGCATGGGTAAGGGGTTCAGAAACTATTCCTTAAAAAGAAGGTTCTTGTATGTAGCATTACTCACACAGGAAGTCAGTCGTGTTTTTTATCTTTAGATGTAACAAAAAAACGATTATTACTTATGAAAACTCAGACATCCTTTATTGGATTAAATCTTGAAAAAAGCAGTGAGTTGGCCGGTAAACTCAATGAGCTACTGGCTAACTATCAGGTGTTCTACATCAATACCCGTGGCTTCCACTGGAATATTAAAGGCGATAAGTTCTTTGAACTACACCTGAAATTCGAAGAATTGTATACAGATCTCCAAGTCAAGAATGACGAGATTGCCGAGCGGGTACTGACCCTGGGCTATACGCCTTTGCACAGTTACTCCGACTACCTTGCCCATTCAAAAATCAAGGAAAAAACCGAGGTCAGCAACGGAAAGTCAGCCATTCAGACGATTCTCGAATCATTTGAGGCTATCATTACGCTGCAGCGTTCGTTACTGACCTTATCGGCTAATGCTGACGATGAAGGTACTAATGCTCTGATGAGTGATTATATCCGTGAGCAGGAAAAACTAGTATGGATGTACTCGTCGTACCTCAATGGCTAATATTACCACGCACGTGGAAAAAAGCCCTAAATCCCCAACGGGTTTAGGGCTTTTTTAAAAGTATACGACCAAAGCCCTGAAATATCTAGGAAATCCCTGAACACGATGAGTTCTGTTACAACTGACTATTTGCTACAACTTTGGACCGAAGGGAGGACGCGATTTTCAAATCAGCTTTCCACCATGCATCCGGGCGATTTGATAAAAAACTGCCCGGTACGTTCAATACGGTCGGGTTTTTAATCCGGCATATCGCGGATGTGGAGCTTTTGTTTGCCAAAAATGTATTTGGCTTGACGAATGTTTACGTACAGGGACAGACGGTGATTTCCAAAACTGATACTGGCGAGTGGACGGATTTGCCCACACTGCTGGACTACCAACAGTACGCTTTTGAAAAATTACGGGAAAGTATCAGGCTGCAGTCGGAAGCTGACTGGCAACAGGAGGTTATTGTGAAGGAGTTTGGTACCAAGACAAAATCCGAAGCCTTTGGCCGGATCACAACCCATACTGCCTACCACGCCGGGCAAATGGCTTTGGCTCTTAAGTACGCAGCACTTTAATCTTGTATAAATTTTATTTCTTTAGTAGCATGGCACAACCCCGTCAACTTTCTTTCCTCGATCGCTACCTGACCCTGTGGATTTTTCTGGCGATGGCCATCGGAGTCGGTGCTGGCTATTTTCTGCCGGAGACCGAAGGCTTCATCAATAGTTTCAATAACGGTACTACGAATGTACCCCTCGCCATAGGGCTAATCCTGATGATGTACCCACCGCTGGCTAAGGTGCGCTATGAAGAACTGCCGAAGGTATTTAAAAACACCAAAATTCTGGGACTTTCGCTCGTGCAGAACTGGATTATTGGTCCCCTGCTGATGTTCGGGCTGGCAGTGATTTTCCTGCCCGACCACCCCGAGTACATGACCGGCCTGATTCTGATCGGTATTGCCCGCTGTATTGCTATGGTGATCGTCTGGAACGACTTAGCCAACGGTGACCGCCTCTACGCTGCCGGCTTGGTGGCCTTCAACAGTATCTTTCAGGTATTCTTCTACTCCCTGTATGCTTGGATCTTTATTACGGTGTTGCCGCCGCTTTTTGGCCTAACGGGCTACGAGGTCGACATTAGCATTGGCAAAGTAGCCGAGAGTGTGTTCATTTACCTCGGGATACCGTTTCTGCTGGGAATTATTTCCCGGTATAGCCTCAGTGCTATCAAGGGTAAAGAATGGTACGAGCGGGTGTACTTACCCAAGATAAGCCCGATCACGCTCATCGCGCTGCTGTTTACGATAGTCGTCATGTTCAGTTTCAAAGGAAAGACGATCGTGCAGATTCCGTTTGATGTACTGCGGATCGCCATACCGCTTACCCTTTACTTTATCATCATGTTCTTTTCGGCTTTTTATCTTTCCAAAAAAGCGGGTGCTGACTACGGTAAATCTATTTCGCTTGCCTTTACGGCTGCCGGTAACAACTTCGAGCTGGGTATCGCGGTCGCAATTGCAGTGTTTGGTATAGATTCCGGGGCAGCTTTTGCCGCAGTAGTCGGACCGCTCATCGAGGTGCCTGTCCTGATTCTGATGGTCAACTTTGCCTTAAAGCAGCAGAAAAAGTATTTCTCTGCTCCCACAAAAAAGGTAACGGCCTAACTTATCTCTTTACTCAAAAAACCATACAACTTTCCATGTACCCAGTTCTACAACACTACCTTACTACCCTTGATCTGAATACGATTCCCGCTGAACGACGCTCATTGCTGGAAACACTAACCACCCATATCCGGGACAAAACAGCCCGACAGGAGCCAGTTCAACTGACCTTTATCTGTACGCAAAACTCCCGGCGTAGCCATTTGGGGCAGGTATGGGCGCAGGTAATGGCGGCCCACTTTGGAGTAGCCCGGCTGAGTTGCTATTCGGGAGGTACCGAAACCACCGCCTGCAACCCCCGCACCATCGCGGCCTTTGAACGGGTTGGTTTTGGGGTAGTAAAGACCGCTGAAGGCGAGAACCCCGTGTACGAAATCGGGTTTGACGATGCACAACCGCCGATCATTACTTTTTCAAAAGTGTACAACCAAAGCCCTAACCCGACCGAAAACTTTGCGGCGATCATGACCTGCAACCACGCCGAAGCCAATTGCCCTTTTATTCCCGGAGCCGAACGGCGCCTCGCCATTACCTACACCGACCCCAAGGAGTCGGACGATACTCCGGCCGAAGCCCAGGCCTACGACGCCCGTTGCCGTCAGATTGCTACCGAGATGAAGTACGTCTTTTCGTTGGTAGCCAAGCAATAGGGGCCTCTGTACCTATTCGAAGTAGTACTTCCCCATATATCGGTAGGTTTATAAAACGGAGGGTAAAACCCATTCATCGCTTTTGCGTGGATGGGATGTAAGCGACTAACCCTGATTAAGGATATACTCACGAATAGTATCAGGTGATGCTTCACCAATAGAACAAACGAAATAACCATCACTCCAAAACATATCTTTGTACCAATATTCTTTACGAAGTGATGTAGAATGTAACAACCATATTTGACGAGTAGATTCTTGTTT
>JBDNFP010000152.1:0-5620 GCA_041689775.1 Spirosomataceae bacterium | reverse complement strand
GGGGCTCAGGCCGGAGGACTACCGAGACGATCAAACGCTCGCATACGCTGTCAACAGATGCTTGGCCAACGTCGGCCGATGTCTGAATATTAATTTTAGCCCATTTAATGCAAAGTAATTTGTCTCTAGTACTTAGGCAAATTGATGTACAAAAAAGAATTTAAGGAGCGCAAATGGTACAGGATTCAGGAGGAGCTTATCCGATAACCCATTCGGCGTTAGGTAGTGTTTGAAGAGGGTAGAGCAACGCCGACCGTGGCTTTTGGTTAGATATCTTTTTTTTTCAATTGAGCCAAAACCTACCATGCGATTCCTCTGCCTTATTTTCCTGACCTTAATTGGCGTCCACTGCCCCGCCCAGAAAAAACAATCATCCACTCCGATCGAATCGATTCCCGTCGATCAGGTGTGGTCGGGCCACCCGGTGGGCTTTGATATACTCACCACCGACCGGTATCAGTACTTGGCCTATTACGACGCTGACCGAATTATGGTTATTGCCCAGCGACCACTGGATTCAAGGGAATGGAAAAAAACGAAGCTGCCTTCAATATTGGGCTGGGATAGCCATAATTATATTGAGTTGGGGCAGGATAAGGAAGGTTATCTCCACGTCTCGGGCAATATGCACGTGGTGCCACTCGTCTACTTCCGGTCCGAAAAGCCCGAAAACATTGACCATTTTGAAAGTTTATCCATGACGGGAAATAACGAAAACCGGGTGACCTACCCCGTCTTTTTTAAGGACAAAGACGGGGAGCTCTATTTTCAGTACCGCAACGGCGGCAGTGGAAACGGCATTACCTACTGGAATCGGTACGATACCCAAAGTAAAACGTGGACGGGACTATTTGACACCCCGGTTTTTGATGGGGAAGACGAGGCAAATGCTTACATGACTCAGCCGAAATTAGGGACCGATGGGTATTTTTATATCGTATGGATGTGGCGACTGACCCCAACGGCAAACACCAACCACAACCTTTCCTGCATCAGGAGTTTAGATCTGATCCATTGGGAAGCTATGTCGGGTGAACCCATGACGCTACCGATCCGATGGCGGAATACCAAAGCCGTGGTGGACCCTGTAGCGCCCTGGAACGGGTTGATCAATATGAGTTTTCAGATAAGCTGGGATACGGACAAAACCCCTTATATAACCTACCATAAGTTTGATAATCGGGGTATTAGTCAGGTATTTACCAGCCGTTGGGAGAAAACGGCCAGTCAACCTGGTGCCTGGCAAACCTATCAGCTGAGCCAATGGAAGGAGTTTACCTGGGATTTGAACCGGAGTGGCTCACTCAGTAGCTCGGTCAGTGTATCGGCCATTACGCCCGATGGAAAAGGAAATTTGACGGCCCGGTTCGGGCACGAAAAATATGGAGCAGGTAGCTGGGTATTGGATAGAAAATCTTTAAAAATAAAGCAGACTATCCCCGCCACTGCCCAAGATGATGCGCCTGATCTTCCGCCCTTGGTACTCCAACCGGACATGCAACTCAGAACCAAGATGGACAATACCGGGCACTACCTGCTTCGATGGCAGGCATTACCCGCCAATCAGGATAAGGCCCGGACGGATAGTGAACCAACGCCGGTTGAGCTGGTACTTTATAAGGTGGATAAATAGCGGCTAGCTAATAGCCATTAGCTTTTTATAATGTTGATTGTGAGGTATATATAAAGTATTAGTGAGCATAAAATACAAACTAATAAATTTGAGTTTTATGGTAGTCAGAAGATTGAAGAACTGACGGCCATAAGAACTAGTCAAGTATTCGTTAGGGTATTTTAGCTACACCAAAATAACCTAACGAATAAAAAGCTAATGGCTAACAAGCTACTAATTGATAGCAACTTACCCTAAAATTTGCCTTACGGCCCATAAAAACGGAGAGTCTACAACTAAACAAAAAAATATCGCATTGAGCTTAACGCTTTGCATCAAGGTAGCAGACGAAATTGAGCTATTTCACAAAAGTCTAGTGGGTAACTTCGAGTTAGAATTGTTTAACGATGAGCGGAAATTAAATACGTCAGAGTACTTACCCGCATTCGTAATAAGGACAGAACGACCATATTTGGTTTTAATTTGTATCCTTTTCGTACAGTAATATAGGAGTACCTGCTCCTTTTGGTTGAAATCTACCGAAAGAAAACTACAAACCCATGAAACTTCAATTTCCTCTGTTCTGCCTCATCGCATGCCTTATCGCTAGCTTTACCTTTGCTCAATCGGCCAATAAGGACAACATAATCAAAACCTTGATTGTTGACGGCCAAAATAACCATGACCAATGGCCCAAGGTCACCTACATGATGAAGCGCTACCTGGAAGAATCTGGCAAGTTTTCGGTGGACGTACAACGAACGCAGTATACCTGGAAAGGCGAGGAATTTTTGACCGACTACGCCATACCTGATAGCCCTACTACTCAGGCGCTATCTAAATCACGGATGGATTCCAGTTTTCGCCCCGACTTCTCTAAGTATGATCTAGTGATATGCAATTTTGGATGGAATGCCGCACCTTGGCCTCAGGAAACGCAGGTCTGGTTTGAGAAGTTTATTCAGAAGGGAGGAGGTTTGGTCGTGATACACGCGGCCGACAACTCCTTTCCGCAATGGCCCGCCTACAACCAATTGATTGGGATTGGTGGATGGGGAGATCGAACCGAAAAAGATGGCCCCTACGTGTACTATGATGATGAAGGAAAGCTAATCCGGGACATGAGCCCCGGGAGCGCCGGCTCACACGGAGCCCAAAGTGAGTTTTTGATAACGGTAAGGAAGTCTGATCATCCAATCACGGACGGGATGCCACTAACCTGGATGCACACCAAAGATGAAATGTATAATCGCTTGCGCGGCCCGGCCAAAAATATGGAGGTACTAGCTACTGCCTTTTCATCCAAAGAAAATAAAGGTACCGGGCGGCACGAACCCATGCTCATGACGATCCGGCACGGTAAAGGGCGAGTTTTTCACACCCCGATGGGCCACGTAGACTATTCCGTAGAGTGCGTAGGATTCATCACTACTCTGCTTCGGGGTGCGCAATGGGCTGCTACCGGCAAGGTTAATATCCCGATCCCGGCGGATTTTCCAACCGCTCAGACAAGTAGTCATCGCCCGTTTAGCAAATAAAACAACCTGTATACCCCCGGATAGCTCGCCGACCAAAAAGCTTTACTCTTTCTTGGTAACCCTAGGAAGTACCTCCTCCGGGAACGGAAACAGGATTGTCGAATTCTTTTCGGCGGCTATGTTAGATAGCGTCTGGTAAAGCCGTAGTTTAATCGCCGAAGGCGACTGATCTATGATTTTACCGGCGGCCAAAAGGCTTTGAGCCGCTTGCTCCTCCGCCTCGGACAGGATAATTCTGGCTCTTCTCGACCGCTCAGCCTCGGCCTGATTAGCCATCATACGGCGCATATTTTCTGGTAGCTGAATATCCTTGATCTTGACATCAATGACCACAATACCCCATTGGTGAGTTTCCTGCGCCACAATCTCCTTGATATTTTTTCCCATCTCTTCCCGCTTTGAAAGTATGGTATCGAGCTCCACTTTACCGCATACATCCCGAAGGGCCGCTTGCGCTAGCTGACTGATAGCAAACTCGTATCTCTCCACTTCAAGGACCGCTTTTTCAGGATTTTCCACTTTAAAAAACACCACACCGTCGATACTACACGGTACGTTATCTTCGGTCATGACTTCCTGCGAAACTATATTGATAGTTATTACCCGTATGTCAACCATCTGTATGGTTTCGACAATTGGGATTATCCAGCGTAAGCCGGGTTTCAAGGTACTAACGTAACTACCAAACCTGAATTTCAAGGCCCGTTTGTATTCATAAATAATCCGGACTCCTGAAAATATAAATAGGAAAAAAACTGTCAATAATACGAGGATGAAATAGCTCATAGGAATAGTATTTAGGCCCAAAAGGACAGATGGAATTCACTAGGATGAATCTAACCCGAAGGTAAAGTAAAGAAACGAGTAGGGAAGCCACTGAGTAGTAATTGCTGAATGTACGAAATTCTATGTTACTATCAAAATACCAAGAGTAGCCTGGGAGGGCAAGATATCGAGGGGTAACCGAGGCTAAAAATAATCCTAATTTCTATCGGCTATACTCCTCGTTACACATACCACTACGTAATGAGCCGTGAAATTTAGGCAGCATGTGAACGATAGAGGTAAGAGTGGTTAATTAAATAAATTTTATTTTGATTAACAATCAGTTATATACTGAATTTGAAAGAATATAACTGATTGTTAAAAGTTGGCATGGTATTCGATAGCAAGCAGAAATATTAGCTAACACATCTAAAACTCAACGTAAAAAAATAAAATTGTTCACAACTACAACGCACTATCCCCAAGAATCAACCGTGCATGAATTCTCGGTTTTCTAGTGGTGTAATTCGTCAGCATTCTGACTTACATCAGTTACCAACAACACGCATTGAAATCAGACTAAAAAATCACTCAACGTTATCCTAATCATGTTAACTATTTCAAGAAAAGCCGTATCAATAACATCCAATTCACAATTATTCAATATTCCGTTTGACCTGAATAAGATTAGCAAGGTAAAACTCGACACCAATCGGTTGATCAACCCCAGCCTTTGGATTATTTACTTGTATGCAATTACCAAAGATAATCATGAGCGAGTAGCTCGGATTTGGGTTTTCGATTCAGAAGACGCCCAGTTTGTCGAGTTCCAGCGCATCAACAAACATCTGTCAATCAAGATATTAGCGCCCGCAGCCTGATCCTTCCAACTAGTAAACATGGGAAGTTACCGTTTCAATTGTATCTTCCCCCTGACTCCGCTTCCCTCTCTTTCTTAACTGAATCGGCGTTGACTTTCGTGGTCAAGTGTGCCTGGGTACATGTTTTCAATATGCAATAAATAGTAAACTAACCTGTATATTTCCGTTGGGTATGCTATTTTTACGGCTAACCTTTTAAAGAAAATATTCGATCGGTATGGTAGATTCAGAAAAACTTAATTTTACTGGTATTGATCACCCGGCTGTTGCCGCCCATGATGTTGAAAAACTAAGTGCGTGGTACTGTGATTTCCTGGGCTATGAAAAATGGTTTTATCATCCGACGGGTGGACCCCAACAAAACCCCGTCTGGATGTTAAAAGCACCCGACGGTAGCTTCCTCGAAATCATGCCCGTGGATAATACCGCACGCCCCATTCGCACTACCTGGACTCCGGGATGGTCACACCTTGCCTTTCGGGTAACGAGCCTTGATAGTGCTATCACTATTCTTGACAAAAAAGGAATACAGTGGAGTTCAGAGATCATAAATGCCATTGGCGGAGGACGGGTGCGTAATGCGCTCGACAGGGAGGGGAATATGATTCAGATTCTGGAAAGAACTCCCTTATAGCCATTTGTAATACTACCTTCAATAGAAAAAAGCTACTTACCAATGTCCTGTGTTTACTACTGTGAGCAGTTTTCGCTTTACTTATGCAGCCTTACGTCGCCAGAACTGGCACTGCAAGCTGTCAAATTGATTAACGTCAACTAATCCTTCCAGGCCGAGTTGTCTATAAATAACCTGCCAAATGCGTCGG
>JBDNFP010000151.1:0-5423 GCA_041689775.1 Spirosomataceae bacterium | reverse complement strand
GGGCTATTATAATCCTGCCGGTAAGCCAAGTATAATTTGGCATGTAAAGTATGTTTCAGATGAAGTTTTACGATCACCTTTTTTTTTCTTAATTGCTGAGCTAGTGTTTTAAGCGCTTTTTCATCTTCATTTGTAGGGTTCCCGATGATCAATTGCTCTCGAAACTCTCTGGCAATTTTCTTTCTTAGCTCAGCAGCGAGGGTATTATCAATTAGTTTTTGGCTTTGACCTGTAAAAAAGGACCGTATCTCGTCATCAGGTAGCTTCTGCATCCCAACCAATACTCGACAATAGTATTTGGTATCATCTTCGTATTCATCCGGCAAGAAATCACCATCCAAGTTTTCTATACAATTAGCTATCTTTCGCCAGCCCCGGAGATTAAAATAACCTATACAAAAATCTGCTCTTTTGGATGTTTCTAACGTACGGTTTAGGCCTTCTTCTAAATATTTTTCAATGTTATCGTAAATGGTTGGCATAAAACTTGGCGAGTTGTAGAGTACAAGATACAAATTGCAGAAACAGATTCTTTCTACCAAATCCAACCCAATGAATTTAAACAAATTAAGTACCGCAACATAATTTACCGATATAGACAATACTCATTGTAAGGCGTTTGTGCAAGTTCCCATGCCCACAGTATTATTTTACTGATGAATAATGTGTTACTTAGAGTCTAGAAAGAAGTGATAGTCAAACGTAAAAAACCCTCCTTTTCCTTATATTTGAGAGACTCGATATTACCTCGTTATGACCGAACGCAGTACTTTTTTTGATACCAAAATAGAATTCCTGAAAGGGGTAGGCCCGCAGCGGGCGCTCCTGCTCAATAAGGAGCTGAGCATCTTTACCTACGGCGATTTGCTGCAGCACTACCCTTTCCGGCACGAAGACCGCTCGCAATTTCACACCATCAGCGATCTTAATGAGCAGATGGTAGGCGCTCAGATCAAAGGACGACTGCGCGACTGGACTACCATTGGGGAGGGCCACAAGAAACGCCTGGCGGGTAGCTTTACCGACGGTACGGGTAGTATGGAACTGGTGTGGTTTCAGGGTATCAGCTGGTTTGAGAAAAACCTGCGTCGCAACGCCGAGTACATTGTGTACGGCAAACCCACCTTATTTGGTAGTAAGTACAGCATTACCCACCCAGACATTGACCCGCTGACTCCCGAAAATTCTCAGAGTGGCAGCTGGCTACCGGTTTATTCCCTCACCGAAAAACTCCGCAAGCGGTTTGTGGATAGTCGGGCCATCAGCAAAATGGTGAAGGCGCTACTCGAACTCGCCAGTACACACATCCGGGAAACCCTACCGGAGGAGCTAATTACCCACTATCGGCTGATGCCCAAGGCCGATGCCGTGTGGAGTATCCACCTACCGCCTACTCCCGCCCACCTGCATCAGGCTACCCGTCGGTTAAAATTTGAAGAACTGTTTTATAATCAACTCCGGTTGATCAAAACCAAAATCCTGCAAAAAAACGAGTTTCCGGGACAGGTCTTTGATAAGGTGCAACTCGTCACCGAGTTTTATGAAAAGTATCTTCCTTTTGACCTGACCAATGCCCAAAAACGGGTTCTGCGGGAAATTCACCAGGATTTTCAGTCGGGTAAACAAATGAACCGCCTGCTACAAGGCGACGTGGGATCGGGTAAAACCATCGTGGCGTTTATTGCTATGCTGATGGCGATCGATAACGGAGCGCAAACCTGCCTGATGGCCCCCACGGAAATCCTGGCCGATCAGCACTATCAGGGACTGAAAGAATACGCCGACCTGCTGGGGATTACCATCGGAAAACTGACCGGATCAACGCGCAAGAAAGATCGTACTGTACTACACGAAGCACTCCAAAACGGAGAGATGCAGATTTTGGTGGGTACCCACGCCCTGATTGAAGACGTGGTTCAGTTTCAGAACCTCGGCTTTTGCGTCATTGACGAGCAGCACCGTTTTGGGGTAGCGCAGCGATCAAAGCTATGGGCTAAAAACACACGAATTCATCCGCATATCATGGTAATGACGGCCACGCCCATACCCCGTACCCTCGCCATGACGCTTTACGGTGACCTGGACATTTCAGCCATTGACGAACTACCCGCCGGCCGAAAACCCATCAAGACGGCGCACCGATACGATGCCTACCGGGCGACGCTGTTTGGTTTTCTGAAAGAAGAGATAGCCAAAGGTCGGCAGATCTACATCGTATATCCGTTGATTGAAGAATCCGAGAAATTGGACCTTAAAGACCTTACCGATGGCTACGAAAGTATCAGCCGATCGTTTCCGGACGTACCGCTGAGTATACTGCACGGCAAGATGAAGTCCAAAGATAAAGACTACGAAATGGCGCGTTTTGTCAAGAATGAAACCAAAATCATGGTGGCTACCACGGTGATTGAGGTGGGGGTGAATGTACCCAATGCCTCCGTGATGGTGATTGAAAACGCCGAGCGGTTTGGGCTTTCGCAACTACATCAGCTACGAGGACGCGTAGGGCGGGGTGCCGAGCAATCGTTTTGTATTCTGATGACGGACTTCAAACTAAGCAAAGAAACCCGCACCCGACTAGATACCATGTGCCGGACCAATAACGGTTTTGAGATTGCCGAAGTAGATTTGGAACTCCGGGGCCCCGGCGACCTGACGGGTACGCAGCAAAGCGGTATTATGGACCTGATGATCGCTGATCTGGCGAAGGACGGGGCTATACTAAAAGAGGCCCGGACATGCGCCCAGGCTATTTTAGATGTAGATCCTGATTTAGAAACCCCCCCCAATGCGGCCATTCGGCAACATCTGGATAATATGCGGCAATCAGAAACTAATTGGAGTAGAATAAGCTAAAAACGGGTGGCTTATACTACTCCGATGAGAGACTTACTCTACCTCTACTTTGACGATTTCGCCCGGAAACTCAAAGGATTGCGGACGAGTGACGTGTAAGGCTGCACCCAGCGCGGCCGCGTAAGGTAGCAGCGTAGTGTACACTTCGTGGTTAGGAAATTGGCGCGCCATCAGTTGCGTAAATATCTTGTTCTTGGCAAAACCACCATCAATAAACAGCGTGGGTACATCCTCTACCCCAATTAAATGCAAGGAAGTGGTCAGGATATTGGTCAGGCCACTAATCAAATGATGGTAGGCCGACTGCGGTGTTGCGAATGCGCTAATCTGCCACGGGCCCGGCTGGACCTGTGGAAAAGGCCCATTACCTTCCATGCAAGCTGGATAAAACGGCGGGGCATCGGCTTCCAGTTCTTTATTGTTGAACTCCACTTCCCGGTAAAAATCAGGATCTACTTTGAAGTACTCTGCAATTTCCCGAACCTGATGATCGTGCTCCCGGCCCATAAACACCCGAGAAGCCTTCACACCGCTTCCTTCGGGAGTCATGAAGTGCAGGCAATCACGATCGAGTTGGTCGGACGTAAGCGGATTCGTAGCAAATGGATTAAAATTGACGCACCAAGTACCCGTCGACAGCAGAATGAAGGGCTTTTTGAAAGCCATCCGGTAAGGTATCAAAGCGGCGGAGCTATCGTGCACGCCAAACCCAGACTGAGTCACCCGCTTTCCGAAGCGGTAAATAAACGAAGATGAAGCCAGCAGCGGAGCTAGTTTTCGATTGATTCCCTCCTTTTTAGTCCATTCGTGATAGTCCATCATTTCAAAACTCCACAGCGCGGTATGGCAACCCAAGGACGTAAAATCACTTACTTTCCTTCCGGTGAGCAGAAACAAAATATATTGGGGTAAGTGGAAAGTCGTTTTGATCTGATCGTACACTTTCGGACGGGCGTATTTGAGCCAGTAAAGCTGTAAACCCGAATTCAGAAAGCCCATCGGTGGTGATCCCGTTTGCAGGGCGATGCGCATGGGGTCACCGTATTGGCCATAAAACTGAGTGGCCAACGCTTCCGGAAACGGTTTGAGGTAGGAGTAGATCGGACATACCGGCTTATCAAAGCCATCAAGATGAACCAGCGTAGCGCCGTAGCCCGATACATTCACGGCCTGGATTTCGTAGGTCTCATCATTTTTCAGGTCTTCCCAATGATTCTGTACCCACTGCGTCAGCAGGTCAATATCCTCGCAGGCAAAACCGTCTTCGTCCGTTGTTTCGGGCAAAATCTCCCTAATCTCCCGTACTACCCGGTACGACTCATCAAATAGAATGTATTTCTTGTTGGTCCGACCAATGTCAAATACAGCTGTTACTTTCATTATACTGATAAGAATTCCGGTTAAGCGTTTAGACTAATTTGTGGCAGTCAATATAAGTACTTTACCTTAAAAATCTATCATTATCACCCCCGACAGTTCATGAATGCTTGTTCAAAGTTGTTCATCAGGGCTTTCCAACAATAGGCTTGATTACCTGCGTCCAGCGACGATATCCTTCCAGGTTCATGTGCAAGCTATCCTTGATAAAGACACTCCCATCCGGGCGACTACCTTTCAACATGACGGGCCATACGTCGATGTAGTCATGATGACGGTCACTTTCCACAAAGTCCCTGATAAGTTGGTTGGTTTTTATCACTTCCTCGCGGCGATCCCAGCGCGATGGAGAAGGTTTCAAAGACACGAAATACATCTGCGCCTTGGGCAAGCGTTCCCGTACCAGCCGGGTGAGTTCTACGTACGCATCATAGGTTTGCTCGGGTGATTTGTACTTCGACCCAAACTGATCGTTTTCACAGTACACCACGATGATTTTGGGTTCATATTTCAGTACCGTCCTATCGAGATAATAAATGACTTCCGGTAAGGTAGACCCGCCAAAGCCCCGGTTGGTAATCGGCCCACCGAGATCTTTCTTAGCATTGGTCCAGAACCGAAAGCTCGAACTACCCGTCAATACTACGCCCCCCGGCGCCGGCATTTTCTTTGCATCCTCGGCCTCAAAAGCCTGAATCTCTTTCTCGAAACGGTTCAGGGAGTAATCAGGCTCCCAGGCAGAAGACATCGATTTATAGTTGGTTTGGCGACAGCCTACCATCACTCCGATAAAAAGGATTAGAACCAGTCCGGACTTTTTCATTGGGTTAGTTTTGATGATTGAGAAGAAAAGTACCAAGGAATCCGATTATAATCAAGCATCAGTTTCTTTCCATCGCATAAAAAATGAGATACCCAGTGAGTATCTCATTTTCGTACTACAATCTTAACCAAAATCTAAATCAATTATCTTGTCGCTTTTTGTAGAATGAGTAATCAAGTAGAATGATTTTGCACTAATTTCATTAGAGTTGTTTCTTTACTGTAAATCAGCTTATTAGGTAATAAATCCCACAGGCCAGCACATATACCCAGAATGTCGTTATATTTTTCAAAATTGTGCATCCTCAATCGGTCCGACAGTACTCTATATCGTTTCAATCTGCCTATATTATGCTCAATAACAACGC
>JBDNFP010000150.1:0-6797 GCA_041689775.1 Spirosomataceae bacterium | reverse complement strand
CCCGGAAATTGACCATCTTATTTTTTAATCATTCCTAAATTATGATTCGTGATCCCATTTATTAATCCCAACGCAGTTCGATTTTTGCCTACTAAACACACACATGGTTGTATTTCCTAATGCCAAGATTAACATCGGCCTCAACATTACTAAAAAAGGGGCCGATGGTTTTCATTCTATTTCTTCTTGTTTTTACCCGGTGGGTTGGTCCGATGCGCTGGAAATTCTGCCTGCCGATGGGCTGTCTTTCCAGTCGTCCGGAATCCCTATTCCCGGCGCTAGTACTTCCAACCTCTGCCTGAGAGCTTACGGTGTACTAGCGCAAGATCACGCATTGCCTCCCGTCAGTATCCACCTATTAAAGGCCATACCAATTGGCGCCGGACTGGGCGGTGGCTCGGCCGATGGTGCGTTTACCATCAAAGCCCTGAACGATTTATTTTCGATAGGATTATCCGTTGAGCAGCAGCAGCACTATGCCCGTCAGCTCGGGAGCGATTGCGCATTTTTTATTGAAAACACCCCCATGTACTGCTACGATAGAGGAGATCAGTTTGAGAACATTTCTCTCCGGCTGAGTGGTCAATGGATTGTACTCGTCAACCCTGGACTACATATCTCTACCGCCGAGGCATACGGCGGAGTAAAGCCGAAAGTACCAGCTACTGACCTCCGGGAACTACTACAACAACCCATCGAACAATGGCGTGATACGGTAGTCAACGATTTTGAAGAAGGCCTCTTTGTGAAATATCCGGTTCTTGATCAATACAAACAAAAATTGTACAGTCTTGGAGCGCAATACGCCAGTATGAGTGGTTCGGGCTCTGCACTTTACGGAATCTTTCCTCAGAAGGTAGAACTCTCGAACAATTTTGAGGGTACAAGTGTTTGGAAAGGAGAATTGTCGTGAAACATATCCTTCCCATTTTTTATCGTTAAAAGTACCGGGGCATATTCTTTACTAAACAGAATATACCGTGATACTAGCGAAATAGACCCTTCTTATGCCTACGAAACCAAGTACCCGTAATCAAGAGAATATATTTACTAAGCGTCGCGAGCCGCTCAATTTTTTACTATGGTTGGGTATCGCGGGTAGTATTCTCATTTTTACCGTACTGTTAGGTATTTACATTGTTCGTAAGGTCGGGCCCAATTGGCAGGAAACCTCCCTACCTAGTATCTTCTGGCTGAGTACCATCGTGATCATGCTCAGCAGTCTCAGTCTCCATGAAGCAAAGAATGCATTTAAATCAGATAAATTTCAGCTGTACCGTAGCTTGCTAATCACCACACTATTCCTAGGTGTAGCGTTCACTGCCATGCAGGCGTTTGGCTGGTATCAAATGTTGGAGCAGGGTAGTGGGATGGAAAATAATCCATCGGCGGGTTTTGTGTACGTGCTCACCGGGCTCCACATTGTCCACATTATTGGCGGACTGGTTTTCATGGCCGTATTACTCTTTAAGTCGTACAAGAATAAGTCCTACGTAGACTCTTTCATTTATAGTGTAAACCCTCCCAATCAGTTAAGATTGAAACTGATGACTACCTACTGGCACTTCGTGGATGCTTTGTGGCTGTATTTATTCCTATTTCTTCTTTACCATCAGGCCAGCTAAGCTACTTTTCCTGTCAAATACTTCTTATCTCTTCGCACTCACTTTAAAGCTACGCCACGCCAATACCGTACTAACCAGCGATAGTACCGCTCCCATGAGCATAGGTGCTCCCGGAAAGTATAGTTCGGTGGTATCTTTGGTAAAATAGGCAAACAAGCCCGCCATAAGTGGTGGACCGATGATGGACGTTACGCTTTGCAAGCTCGTGAGTCCTCCCTGCAATTCGCCCTGCTCGTTGGCTGGCACCTGCGTAGAAATTAACCCCTGAATAGCCGGCCCGGCAATCCCTCCCAAAATGTAGGGTACCATAAAGACGTACATCATCCAGCCTTCGGAAGCAAACGCAAAGAGCGTAAAACCGATGCAGTATAGCAGTAAGCCGATATACACGCTTCTTTCCTTGCCCAATTTCGGTATAATAACCCGGATTAGGCCACCTTGCACAATGGCACTAACTAGCCCCACCGCACCCAGTGAGTACCCCACCTGGGCCTCGTTCCATGAAAACTTCTCCATGGTATAGTAGGACCACACTCCCTGCACCGCATGGGAGGCGATATAAATCAAAACCAACGATATGATCAGGCCAGAAATAACTGGAAACTTCTGTAAATGACGCAACGCCCCCGCTGGATTGGCCCGCTTCCAGCTAAAGGGCCGACGGTTTTCGGGTTTAAGCGACTCCGGCAATACAAAGTATCCATACAGCCAGTTGAGTAAAGTCAATGCCGCCGCGGCCAGAAACGGTACGCGCGAGCCATATTGTCCAAGTAGTCCACCGATCACGGGCCCGATAATAAATCCAAGCCCAAAGGCTGCTCCTAGCAAGCCAAAATTCTGAGCCCGCTTTTCGGGGGTACTGACATCGGCAATGTAAGCCGCTCCGGTGGTAAAACTAGCGCCCATAATACCCGCGATCATCCGGCCAACAAAAAGCCACGCGATGGTCGGTGCGTAGGCCAGAAACAGATAATCCATACCGAAGCCAAAGAGCGAAGCCAGCAATACCGGTCGCCGACCATACTGATCACTCAATCCTCCAATAATGGGAGCAAAAATGAACTGCATAAACGCATACGTAAACAGCAGCCATCCGCCGTAGCGCGAAGCATCACTGAGGCTTCCTCCGATCAACTCCGAGATAAGTTTTGGAATAACCGGGATAATAATACCTATGCCCGTAATATCTAGTAGTAACGTAACGAAAATAAAGCCGAGGGCTGCGGAGCGTTTGACGGTCATGATTTGGTAAAATTTCCCAAAAATACTCTTTAATATCAGTAAACCGGATGTAAAGCCAGACGGTTTACTAAAAAACCAAACCTCCCAGAATGTACCACTGTATCGTAAAGCAGTAATTTTCAAGAACCCTGTCTTTAATTAAAATAGTAAGTAGCTGATAGCTATTAGCTTGTAGCTGTTACCTTTTTGTAAATATTTGATATAGAGAATATTAGCCAGTAATTTGACTAAGTTAATAATATAAACTAATTATGCATTAGTACTTACTACCACTAGTATATTCACTTCGGGGCAAAACGTTTCGCTGTGCGTCAGAGTTGTAGAGTATCATTTCATTCATTTTTAAACCCTGGCACTTACCACCATTTCAAGTATGTCTTTGTTAAATATAGATGCCACCAAGGCTCGCACCTTCGACGCTATCGTGATCGGTACCGGAATCAGCGGGGGCTGGGCGGCCAAGGAGCTGACCGGAAAAGGATTGCGCACCCTAGTATTGGAGCGCGGCCGGGATGTAAAGCACATCACCGACTACCCCACCGTCCAAACCCAGCCATGGGAATTCGAACACCATGGACAACCTACCCTAGCCCAACGGGAAGAGAACCCCATTGCCAGCAAGCATTATATTTTTAAGGAAGATGCCCAACACTTTGTGCTTAAAGATAAGGAGCACCCCTACATCCAGGACAAACCCTTCGACTGGATGCGCGGCTACCACGTAGGAGGCCGCTCGCTGCTCTGGGCCCGGCAAACCCAGCGTTGGTCTGATTTTGACTTTGAAGGTCCCGCCCGCGACGGCTTTTCCATTGATTGGCCCATCCGGTACGCCGACCTTGCCCCCTGGTACAGCTACGTGGAGAAGTTTGCGGGGATATCAGGTAACAAAGACGGCCTACCCCAACTACCCGACGGGGAGTTTCTGCCTCCCCACGAAATGACCTGCGTGGAGAAGCATTTTAGCCAGCAAATGGCGCAGCACTACCAGGGTACCCGCCCCGTTATTATTGGCCGGGCGGCGCACATCACCGACCCACAGCCTATTCATTACGAGCAGGGACGGGCCAAGTGTCAACATCGGAATATGTGCCAGCGAGGCTGTCCGTTCGGGGGTTATTTCAGCACCAACTCTTCTACCCTACCCTGGGCCGAACGTACCGGAAAAATGACCCTGCAAACGCACGCGGTAGTGCACTCGATTATCTACGACGAGAAGAAAACCAGAGCCGTGGGCGTAAGGGTAGTAGACGCCCTCACCAAGGGAATGTCGGAGTACTACGCCCGAATCATTTTCTTGAATGCCTCCACGATCAATTCCAATCTGGTGTTGCTCAACTCTACCTCCCGCCGTTTTCCAAATGGCTTAGGAAATGATAACGGCTATTTGGGCAAATTCATCGGCTTCCATAACTACCGGGGACGCATTTCTGCCGAATACGAAGGCTTCCACGACTCCACCACCGACGGCCGACGCCCTAACGGTAGCTACCTGCCCCGCTTCCGAAATGTATTCAAGCAAGAAACCGACTTTTTGCGTGGCTACGCTACGTCATTTTCTACTTCCAAAATGGGCAATGACACCTCTGGTTTGGTGGGTGCAAATCTCAAAGAAGGCCTGCTAACCACCGAAAAAGGAGGATGGGACATTGGCGCCCAAATGATGGGCGAAACTCTAACTAAAGAGAGTAATTACATCCGCCTCGATGCCGATAAAAAAGACGACTGGGGCATACCGCTGCTGCGGATGTCGGTTGATTTTGACGATAATGACCGAAAAATGGTCAAGGATTTCTACGAACAGTTTACGGAAATGTTTACCAAGGCGGGCTTTACCAACATCAAAACCACCGATACCCAACGTAATCCCGGTAGTGAAAACCACGAAATGGGTGGTGTACGCATGGGTAATGATCCGAAAACTTCGCTCCTGAACCGCTGGAATCAGCTCCACGCGTGCCCTAACGTATTCGTGACGGATGGCGCCAGTATGGTCTCAGTGGCTACCCAAAACCCCTCCCTGACCTACATGGCCCTAACCGCTCGCGCCGTAGACTACGCCGTGAAAGAGATGCGGAAAGGAAATTTGTGAGGGGTAGTTATTAGCTGTTAACTCTTTTTTGATTACCTGAAAGTTCAGCCTAGGAGGAGCGGTAACTTAGCAGCAGGAGAAACGTCTAGCCAAAAATATTCACTTCTGCCGCCGCATCACTCCTTAACTAGTGATGCGGTATTTTTTTTGCATTTCCAGTAAAAAATAAATCCTTCCTCCGCAAACTTCGTAGGTACACAAACTGTTGGAAGTGAAATACATTACTATTGTACAGTACCTATGAACAAGGCAATTGAGCGTATACAACAAACAATCGAACCACTAAGACAGCAAATCATTAACCATAAAGTATACTCGGTAATTGAAGACGTGGAAGACCTTCAACTCTTTATGCACCACCACGTGTATGCCGTTTGGGACTTCATGTCGTTGCTAAAGGCTTTACAAAATAACCTTACCTGCACTAGTGTACCCTGGTTTCCAAAAGGATCGGCCGATACCCGGTACCTGATCAACGAAATCGTGATCGGGGAAGAATCTGACGTGGATAACGAAGGTATCCGCAAGAGCCATTATGAGCTGTATCTCGACGCCATGCGGCAAGCCGGTGCCGACACTGCTCCCATGGATCAATTCATTACCTCGCTGCAGCAAAATGGTGATTTACAGAACTCTTTTGCCGCTGCCAATACCCCGGAGGCAGCCCGCAAGTTTGTAAACTATACCTTTGATGTCATACACAGTAATAAAGACTTCTTGCAGGCCGCAATCTTCACCTTTGGCCGCGAAGATCTGATTCCGGGAATGTTTATTTCCATTGTCAACGATATGTACCGGGCGTTTCCTGATAGCGTATCCACCTTCAAGTACTACCTGGAACGACACATTGAAGTAGACGGTGGTCACCACAGCCAATTGGCGCTACAAATGACCGCCAACCTCTGCGGAGATAATGAGCAGTACTGGCAAGAAGCCGAAGCCGCCGTGGTACAGTCTCTTCAAAAGCGCCTTGGCCTCTGGGACGGCATCTACCAGAAAATTGCGAAGCGAAAGGAACTGGAAGTAGTTTCCTAAAAATAAAGACGGCGGACCATTGAGGTCCGCCGTCTTTATTTTTAGGAAAGGGATTGATCTTCACGAAGGTCTGAAAGGCCTCAGGCCACGGATAGAACATGATCATTCACACTTAGCTAATACCTCATTCGCTAGTTTCTTTGCCAAATCAAGATTCACGGCTTTGTCTTTACCCACATTAGCAATAACCTGAAACGTAATGGCACCGACCAACACCGTGAGGTAATTTTCCTCTTTGTTGAACGAAGCAGCATCGCCAACTCCCGGCACGTCCTCAAACTTATCTTTGGCCGACATTCCTTTGGCCATGCCAGTTGCCACTTCGGCTTGTTCCTTGGAGTAATTGGGATCGCTTTTGATTCGCTCCTCGGCTACTTTGAAGGCTTTATCCATCTCCTCCTGCGAAAGATTGCGATAAAATGCTTTGAAGTTTTCAAGGGGGGGAGCTTTTCTTCCTATGAATGTTTATATCAAGTTTTTTTAGTTTTGCTTGACCGATTAAGTTAATTATACCTACAATAATATTGACTACAACAAATCCAGAAACTGTAAAAATTAGACTAATCTGATGGTCAACTTTATCAAGCAGCTCCTTCAATATTCCAGCATCATTCATGTTTCCCGTGACTAGGCCTAATTCAATTAAGTACCAGCTATAAATTAGTTTATGTTAAAATTCGAGAATTTTATCTTCCAACCGACTCCAAATTGAGCTAAACATCGGTTGGCAGCATAGAAAAGAGTATCTTTATTTACATAATCTGTATGGTCAATTTGTTCTTTTTTGATTTTACGCCAAAGCGTTT
>JBDNFP010000149.1:0-14969 GCA_041689775.1 Spirosomataceae bacterium | reverse complement strand
TGTGCCTGACGAACTCTTTCAGTTCGGCGAGGCGGTTCACGGTTTCGGTTTGTCCTTTGGGTGTAATGGAGTAGTACTTCCGCATTCGATTGCCGGCCGTTACTACCTCCACCGTCAGCAGGCCCTCGGCTTCCAGCTTGTGCAGGGCTGGGTACAGGGCACCTTCGTTGAGAGTGACTTCGTTGGTGGTAAGCTCCTTTACTTTCTGGGTCATTTCGTAGCCGCACATGCGCCCATTTTCTTCCAGTAGTTTCAGAATCACGGTCGTCAGGATGCCTTTGTATAGTTGAGAATTGTTCATACGTACTAGGTTAGGGTAGTTAATAAAACCCTGATCTAAGTACACACCTCAGAATTTGATGTATCAAGAATTTAGGTATAAAAATTTTCTCTCGTAGCCTTCGGATTGGGCTATTGCGGGTTGTTCACGTAAATTTTCCCTAATTTTACACACCATTTGGGTAATCCGGTGGTTAAGTAGCTGTTGGCTATTTGCCGTTAGCGGAACGCCTCCCGGTCATTAGCTTTTTTGAATACCTGATGATCAGAGAGATAAAAACTAGCGGATAGCCGTTACCTAAAAGCAAAAACAAGAATTAATAATCCAGATAGAACGAACGTCCTATGTTACTAAGTGAACAGGAGATTTTGCGCCGCCAAAAGCGCGAAGAATTGATGCGAATGGGAATTGATCCCTATCCACCCGAGGAGTTTTCGGTAAATGCTACCGCTGCTGATATCAATAAAAACTACGAAAATAATAAGTTAGATTATAAAAGTGTAACGATGGCCGGACGCCTGATGGGCTTCCGGATAATGGGTAGTGCGTCTTTTGCTGAGTTGCAAGATAGCACCGATCGTATTCAGTTATACTTCCGCCGCGACGACCTGTGTCCCGATGAAGACAAGACGATGTACAACACGGTATTCAAAAAGCTACTCGATATCGGAGATATTATTGGGATAAAGGGCTTTGTTTTTACTACCCAAACCGGTGAAATATCAGTGCACGTTCAGGAGTTTAAGATCCTGAACAAGTCGCTCCGTCCGCTGCCCGTGGTAAAGCGCGATGAGGAAGGGAATGTCTACGACGGCTTTACCGATCCTGAGCTGCGTTACCGTCAACGCTACGTGGATTTGATCGTAAACCCTGGCGTGAGGGATATATTCCGGAAGCGGTCGCGGATTATTACTACTATGCGCAGCTACTTCGACGATAAAGGTTGGTTGGAAGTAGAAACTCCGGTATTGCAACCCATCCACGGTGGGGCGGCAGCCCGGCCATTTGAGACGCACCACAACTCGCTGGATATGAAATTGTACCTGCGGATTGCGACTGAGTTGCACTTAAAGCGACTGATTGTGGGTGGTTTTGAGGGAGTATACGAGTTCGGGAAACTATTCCGGAACGAGGGTATGGACCGTACGCACAATCCTGAGTTTACGACCGTTGAGCTATACGTAGCCTACAAGGATTACGACTGGATGATGCGTACGCTGGAAGTACTATTGGAAAAAGTAGCCGTGGCGGTGAACGGTACTACGGCGGTAACTTTTGGTGGCACAGACCTTGACTTCGCCGGACCATACCCACGCCTGAGCATTACGGATGCCATCAAACAGTATACGGGTCTAGACGTGGAAGCGATGGATGAAGCCTCGATCCGGGAGCAATGCCGTGCCTGGGGTATGCAAATTGATGATACCATGGGTAAGGCCAAGCTGATCGATGAATTGTTTGGTGAGAAAGTAGAAGAGCATATCGTTCAGCCTACCTTCATTATTGATCATCCGGTGGAGATGTCGCCGCTGACCAAGAAGCACCGCAGTAAGCCGGGTATGGTTGAGCGTTTCGAGCTGTTTGTGAATGGTAAAGAAATAGCCAATGCCTACTCCGAGTTGAACGATCCGATTGATCAACGCGAGCGCCTCGAAGACCAGTTGAAACTTAAAGAGCGGGGCGACGCCGAGGCCATGGAAATGGATGATGACTTCCTGCGTTCACTGGAATACGGTATGCCCCCAACGGCGGGTATTGGTATTGGTATTGACCGCCTGACGATGCTCCTTACCGATAACGCAAGCATTCAGGAAGTGATTTTCTTTCCGCAAATGCGCCCCGAAAAGAAAGTAGAAATGGCCACCAATGCTGACTACGAAGCAGCCGGGGTACCAGTTGTGTGGGTGCCGGCGCTACATAAAATGGGCTTGATGACCATCGAGCAGCTGAAAGGAGCTAATCCGAATAAGGTATTTAATGACTTGGGCGGAATGCGTAAAAAACTCAAAATTGACGCGCCGATGCCGAAGAAAGAGGAGGTAGAAAGCTGGATTTCCTGATCAGGCTAGCTTGCCCGGAGTAATAATAAAAAGACCGTAGCAAAGCCGCGGTCTTTTTGTTGTTTCAATGCTAGAATAAGTAAAATATTAGATTTTACTTATTTGTACGGCATTCAGTCCTTTTTTGCCTTCCACGACTTCGTACTCAACGCGGTCGTTTTCACGGATTGTTAGGCCTCCCAACCCTGTCACGTGAACAAAAATGTCTCTGTTTGTGTCGTCTTCAACAATAAAGCCATACCCCTTAGCTTCGTTGAAAAATTTTACAGTACCTGTCTGCATGATAATGGATAATAAGATTGAAAAAATAGTATGATAAAAGAATTGAGTATTTTGAACCCTACGGATGCAGAAATAACGGCCTGGGATTGATTGAACAACGAAGGAGAAGCATTAAAATACCTTCCAGAGAGGCAGGTAATCCATAATAAGCAAGCATGAGAGGTCAAAATTTTACAAACTCTTCGATTACAAAGAAACAAAAATTGTTTGGAAAATAATGAATTAGGCCAAACAATTTGATTGAACGGGCGGTAGCAACCATATATTAATGATGTATGTACTATTATAGGGCACGGGTGCAATTTGTTTTCAATCATACTATTTGCTAATTTAAACTCCTAACTTAAATACCATCGTATGAATCGAATTCGTTACTATGTAGAAAATCAGATCTTCGGCGTATGCTCTACGCTGGGAGAAAGACTCAGTATTTCGGCCAGTAGTATCCGCCTGTACTTTATTTACGCTACCTTTCTTACGTTCGGGTCTCCCATCATTCTGTACCTAGTAATGGCGTTTTGGATGGAAATCAGAACGCACCTGCGTCGTCACCAAAGTCCTTCTATCTGGGAATTTTAATTGATCCACGTCGGGCAGTTAAGGTAGTTGGGAAAATGTTTTTTTCCCCTTGACAAAATACTGCCACACGATACTATGGGGATATAGCCTAGCTTGGGGTATGGCCCTTTTTTTATTCCTGGATAGCTCGGGGATGAAACCATAAAATGCAAAATGGGCCCGTACAATAGCCCAAACGTCAGCCCAAGCTCCGGTTGTGACAAAACGAATGCTCGAAACCCCATCGAGAACCAAGCGAATAAGTATTACTTTGAGAAGTTCGGCACCCCATAGATTCTTGTAAATCATCATCAGGTTGTTCCGGTAGTTCAGGAAGGTTTTGTGCGGATTGGACTTGTGCAAAGTGCCTCCTCCCACATGGTATACTTCACTTTCGGCAAAGCATACAATACGATTGCCCTGATTAAGAAAACGCCAGCACAGGTCGATCTCTTCCATGTGCGCAAAAAAACGATTATCAAATCCTCCCTGTTGATGAAATGAGTCAGCCCGCACAAAAAAGCAGGCTCCGGTAGCCCAGAACACATCGATGGTGGTATCGTACTGACCGGTATCTTCTTCACAGGTATCAAAAATGCGACCCCGGCTGTATGGGTATCCTAAAAAATCCAGGTAGCCCCCGGCCGCCCCGGCGTATTCGAAGTAATTACGTTTATTAAAATCTTTAATCTGAGGTTGACAGGCTGCTACATCGGTATTGGCTTCCATATAGGCAATCACCGGCTCCACCCAGTTGGGAGTGACTTCTACGTCCGAGTTTAGTAATACATAGTAGTCGGCCTTAATCTTCGATAGTGCATAGTTATACCCACCGGCGTATCCTTTATTGGTCGGGATGTTCAGAATATGAATTCCTGTTTGCTGCCGGAGCCATTCTATCGAAGTATCCGTAGACGCATTGTCGGCTACCCAAATTTCACAGTTAGTAGAATACTGCTGTACGGAAGGTAGAAATTGTTCAAGATACTTTTGACCGTTGTAATTGAGGATAACGATGGCAACTTGTTTCATCAGAAAAGAAAAACTCCGGCAATCAGACCGGAGGAGGTACAAAATAAATGGTATTGAACAGTATTACTTCATGAGGCTACCCAGGTCCATGCCGGGTATATTAGGTAGCAGACCTTCCGTAGCTTTTTGAAGGTGTTCCTTAATTTTAGGCTCAATGGATTCCAATGCTTTGTTTACCGCCGCTACGATCAGGTCTTGTAGCATCTCTTTATCGTCGGGCTTTATCAGGTCAGCATCAATTTGTAAATCGATGATTTTTTTCTGACCATTGATGGTCACACGTACGAGTCCGGCCCCTGATTCGGCCGATTCAGTAAGTGTACCTAAGCTTTCCTGAGCTTCCTTCATGCGGGCTTGCAGGTCTTTCATTTTACCCATCATGCTCATCATATCTCCCATATTTCCAAACATCTTCTCGTGTATTTTTAATGATCAAATCGTGTACATGCAAGGTCGAAAACCAGCGGGTAGTATTGTTAAATACTGGTTATTCTCACGCACCTGGCAGCGCGCAAAGATACTACTTTACCTCAAAAGCAGCACAGTGCCTGCTTTTACAAATTGTTTCCCGGTGTTATCGGTAATGGTAACCTTATAGATGTAATTCCCCTCCGGAACATGATTCCCACCGAGTGTCCCGTCCCAGCCGTTGGCCGCGCTAGTCGACTGGAAGATCGGCTGTCCCCATCGGTTATAGATAATCAATTGGAAGTTGTCGAAGAAAATTCCTTTGGCTCCGAACGTATCGTTGATACCATCTCCGTTGGGAGAAAATGCGTCGGGTAAAAACAGGGCAGCCTCCCGACGGAATAGAATCACATTGGAGTAGCTAAGAAAGGCACCATTGCTGGATCTTGCCCGAATCTGGTAATTAAACTCCTGCTCATTGGGGTCGTCGTATTGAGGATCGTAGGTAGTGTTGAGTCCTACCCCCGTCTCTGAGGAGGCTCCCCCCTGATTGAGCTTAATGACAAAGTATCCGCCCATGGCGTCACTAAATGGCACATCGTCGCTCCATCGGATGGTATTGCCAGCTTTTTGAAGGAAAATAGTACAGATGGGTTCGCTGGGTTCAGATCGGTTACCGCAGGCGTTTTCGTACGTAACGTGGTAGCAGTAGGATCGCTCCGAAGTAGCCGCCGTGAGATCCGAGTAGCGGTTAGTATTTTCGATAGTACCTATTTCCTGAAAGGTGGGTGCGCCATTGGGAGACCGCTCAAAAATCATTTTATAGGTCGGGGTAGTACCTTGGGTGGGTGGGAAGGCGATAAGAGATACGCTTCCGTTTTGCTCAACGCTGATAATGCTTTGGGTGATGATACCTGGCTTCACGTTCGACTTTGCCGTTATTTCAATGGGGGCTGACAATGAGCGTGCTTTGTCAGTGGTAGCAATGACCTCATAGCGGTAGGTAATACCGCACTGCACATTATTATCTACGTACGAAACGTCGTTGAAGCTAGTAGTGTTTTTAACCACAGTCCCATTCTTCAGTAGCTGGTAGCTGATGAACCCCAAGGTTTCGGTGGTTTGGTTCCACTGAATAACATTTCGTTCATTTTCCGCCGTTCCAGTCACTGCTTGTGAACAGAGGGCATTAGACTCTCTGAAATTACCACAGGCATCCGAAGTCCGGATTTTGAAGCAATACACTTGCTTAGGGTCCAGCGAAGGAATGGCAACCTGGACTTGTCCACCCGCTGAGCTCTTGATACCACTCGGGGTATAAACACCGGTACCGGCCTTTACCCATACTTCTGATACAATGCTGGGGTTTTGGATACCCGTGAAAGCAAGGCTTACGGAGCCATCAGTCCGGGCTTCGACATTGGTAATATTTACAGTGTTGAGTGCCGTAGGATCTAGCGGAGCTGTAAGCCGCACCTGGGCACTTCCTGAACAAGTTCCTGAGGTATAGACTCCGCGAACAAAGATGAGTGCGGTACTAAAAAATGGGTACGTATGCTCAACCGTGAGTGGTTGGCCTTTATTGATGTAGGTTACCGGTGACCCGTCGTTCCACTGTACCTCTATCTGATCATACTGTCGGCTGGTACTATCGTCGGCCAAAGTAATACGTACTACTTTTCCGGCACAAGGTGTTACGGTTACCTTGGGAGGGGTCTTGTCTAATACAATTATCTCGCGGCAGGCTGCAAAGCCGGTGGCGCCGCTACTACCTACCTGCAAAATGCGGTACTTACCGGGCTTGGCGTAACTAAATGTAGTATTGGCAACGGTAATGGGTGAAGCTTCGCCTTTGTAGTCGTAAGTGTAGGCAATATTATTCGCACCAGCTACGGTATTAACCACAGTCACCGCAAAAGGAGCGCATCCAATTACGGGATCAGTACTTCCGGCTCCATTGATGGTAAACCCCCCCCCACTACCACTTTGGCATAAGTCCTGAGCCAGGCTGACTGTACCTCCCCCAAGCCCCAGACACAGTAGCCAAACCCACAGTACCTTAAATCGTTGCATTCGTATTTTTAGTAAAGAGTGCGTCAAAATCACCAAAAAAGTTGATAGTTCATATTTCTATTTAGCCGGTAAAGGAAACGTTACCCTCTAAACCTTTGTTTTTCAATTGGTCAAAAGTAAGACTTTACAAACGAAGGGTTTACCTTTACGAATTAAAACGAGCTAAACAACAAAACTATTTTTCATCACCCGAACTAATGAGCAATAATAATGCTAAAATACATCTAGATTCCGTCGAAGATGCCATTGAAGACATAAAAGCAGGCCGACTTATCATTGTAGTAGACGACGAAGATCGTGAAAATGAAGGTGATATGATTGGGGCTTCTGAGATGATTACCCCCGAAATTATTAACCTGATGGCCCGTGAAGGGCGCGGCCTCATTTGTGTGTCTCTGACCGAAGAGCGTTGCAACGAGCTAGGGCTAGAAATGATGGTAGGAACCAACACGGCTACCCACGAGACCGCCTTTACGGTGTCGGTAGACCTACTAGGGGATGGTTGTACAACCGGTATTTCGGCATCCGACCGCTCCAAGACAATTCGGGCGTTGGTAGATCCGGCCACAAAACCGGAGGACTTAGGTCGCCCGGGACATATTTTTCCTTTGAAAGCTAAACACGGTGGTGTATTACGTCGCACCGGCCACACCGAAGCATCACTCGATTTTGCTCGGTTAGCGGGCTTAGCACCTTCGGGAGTATTGGTAGAAGTACTCAATGACGATGGGTCGATGGCACGTTTGCCGGAGTTACGCGTTATCGCTGATCGCTTGGATATGAAGCTGGTAACGATTAAAGACCTGATCGAATATCGTTTGCAGAAAGAATCCCTAATCAAGCGCGAAATTGGCGTAGATATGCCAACCGAATGGGGTCACTTTGATCTGATGGCGTATCGGCAGATCAATACCGGCGACTTGCACCTGGCATTAGTAAAAGGTACCTGGGAAAAAGACGAAGCCGTACTGGTGCGGGTGCACTCTTCCTGTGTAACGGGTGATATTTTTGGCTCTTGCCGCTGCGATTGTGGCGGACAGCTGCACGCTGCCATGGAGATGGTCGATAAGGCTGGAAAAGGGGTAGTGGTATACATGAATCAGGAAGGTAGGGGCATTGGGTTATTGAATAAACTCAAAGCCTATAAATTACAGGAAATGGGCCGTGATACCGTAGAAGCTAACGTAGAGCTCGGCCTGCCAATGGACGCCCGTGACTACGGGGTGGGTGCTCAGATTTTGCGTGACCTCGGTATTTCTAAAATCAATCTGATTTCTAATAACCCTAAAAAGCGGGTAGGATTGATGGGTTATGGCCTAGAAATAGTGGACTCTATTGCGATCGAAATGGATTCAAATCCTCACAACGAGCGTTATTTGATGACCAAACGCGATAAGATGGGGCATAATCTGAATAAACTGGCTATGCCCGGTAACAAAGGTTAATAATCAAAGTAAGAACTTCGTGTATCCCTGCAAAATTGCTGATTGTAGCCTTTTTGCAGGGATTTTTCATATAATTGAGGTTGATAACGTGCTCATCTGTTCATTCTTACTTACTATGTCACTAACTATTCAGCAAGCGTCTACCCAAACTGATTTTTTAAAATGTCGTCGGGCCATTCAAACTTTGCGTCCTGGTCTTACCAACGATCTCTACGAGGAGGCTGTGCGTCAGACCCTGGCCGATAACCGAATCATGGTGTTTATTGAAGAAGATAACGAAGCCGCCGCGGTAGGGGTCTTTGAATATGGCTGCAACTTGTTTCGAGGAAAGTATATCTACATTGACGACCTCTCCACGCTCCCGGAGTATCGTGGCAAAGGGTACGCCGGGCAGTTAGTAGATTGGATTTTGGAGTACGCCCAGAAGGAAGGATATAACGAAGTGCATCTTGATTCCGGAGTAAGTGAGGCTCGTACCGATGCGCATCGACTCTATTTGAATAAACGCTTTAAAGTAACAAGCCTGCACTTTGTGAATAAGCTATGAGGAGTTGATTCTTTATCGTGGCGAATAGTTTTTTCTCATTTTCACCGCACTTCTGACGGTGAGATCAATAAAAAAATATCTCTGGGCAACCCTTCGGAGATTTTTTGCATTTCTATACTTGAACACCAAAATAAAAACTAGATGCTCGCGGAGATTGTACGGCAGTGCCAACGGGAAAATTCATTCGCCCAAAAGCGTCTGTACGATCATTTTGCCAATCGGTTGTATCGACTGTGCCGACGGTACGTAGCTAATCCGATGGAAACCGAAGAGGTACTGATGAATGGTTTTCTGAAAGTATTTCGCAGCATTGCTGCCTTCGAATACCGGAGTGATTCCGAGCTGGAAGTATGGATGAAGCGAATTGTGGTAAACGAGGCGCTAATGCATTTGCGCAAGAATAAAAAGATGGATTGGCTCATGGAAAGCAATGAAGATGAAGTGAAGAATACTCCTTCCTACGCAGCCCCGGTAGACGGCGATTTACACGCCGAGGGAATTCATAACCTCATTATGGGCTTACCCGATGGTTACCGTACGGTATTCTGCCTGCATTCCTTGGAAGGATACACTCATCAGGAGATAGGTACAATGCTCAACATCAGTGAAAATACTTCAAAGTCACAGCTCAGTAAAGCACGCGCGGCTTTGCAGGTACTGTTGATAAAAAACGGATATAGCTATGAAAGAAAATAAGAAAGATACGCTGGATAATTTATTTAAGAGTAACAGCGACTACCTGGGCAAAGAGCCTCACCCGGACTTTAATCCGGAAGCTTTCTGGAAGGAGTTACGCCCGGAACTTACCCAAGAGAAAACCAGGAAAGTAGCTTGGTGGTGGCAAGCGGCCGCCGCGGCGGTGGTTCTGTTCCTGGGCGGAATTGGGTGGACACAACTTACTTCCCCGGAAGTACCCCAAACCGCCGTTAATCAAAGTACTACTGGCCCGGTAGTCGCCGGAGCTAAGCCCGGAAAGAAAGCGAATCCTATTCAGCCAACTTCAATGGAGTTACCTGAAAATATTGCCACATCCCAAAGAAATGTAGCCAAAGTGTCTCCCCGGCCCCAAACCGCTCCGGTAGTTAAAAACGTAGAAGAATCTACCGCAATCCAGATCGAATTACCCGCCGGGAAAGAAACCGACAGGACCGTACAAGTACCGCAAGTAGTGGGAACTAGTACCTTAATCCAGGAATTTACTAGCGAGGCCATTGAGAAACCTACAAAGCCGAAGTACCGGATTGTGCACCTCAACGAACTCCGAAAACCAAAGGTAAAAGAGTCCCACGGACGCTCTCGGGTAGCATTTAGAATTGGTGCCGCCGCCGAAGCCTCGGCACCCGTGGTAACTACACCAACCCCTCGAATCATTATTTCAATTCAACCCCAGTAAGCAGTAAGTATCACCAATAACCCCTACTATTATGTATAAGCTGATCATAACAATCGCTCTCCTGATGGGGAGCGCAATGGTACCCCTTTGGGCTCAAAAGAAGACAAATACCTTATCCGAAGAAATAGGAAAACTTGATTCAGAAGTATTTAAGAAGGATTATCCCAAATTTATCTCTCCTACTACTCTCGAAATCAAACTTTCAAAAGGAAACGTATTACTTCTTAAAAGCGCAAAGTATAGCCAGTCAAAGCTGGTACAGCAACCTGATTCGTTAGTCCGATTATTCTGGAAAGAGTACGGTTCAACCGTAGCGTTGCTTCCAGAAAATACGGATGCCACTTCGTTGCACTACACACTAGGTGATCCAACGGTCGTGCCCTTGCGGTGGAAGCAATTCTCTTCATCTGAAATAAGTGAGTTTGCGGTATTGGACAACGAACTGGTGAAGGTGAAGACCGTACAGGATACCCTACGCATCACAGTTTTTAATAAAGAAGCCCAAAAGGCCGAGGCGATTTTATTAGTAAATAGTCTACGGGATATTCCCATGCTTTTTGACGAAATCCGGGAGAAAACGGCTTACTTGATCGAACGTCTTGAAAAGGAGACCGATCCCGACGTCCTTGATCGGTCTCCCGAAGTGTATGGGCGGTATTTGGGAGAGCGCAAAGTAGAAGTAGCCAACTTTGGGTCAGACATGTTGATACTGGGACCTAGTGTCAGCCTTGGCTACATCCGAGGAAATTGGATGACTTCCCTTAATGCTGATCTTACCTTTTACTTTGAAAAATCTCCGTTACAGCCCCGATTTGCTTACCATCATCAGTACTTCTTTGATCGTACTCCGGAAGGGAAGACAGCCATTCATCAAAATGGATTTGTATTAGCAGGACTTTCTTTTTTTAGTAAGTCAAAGGATAGTAAAATAGGTGGAAAGGATTTAAAGCAAGCGGGGCAGTTGATGCTAGGCTATCAGGTAGTGAGACAAGGTAATGTCTACGAGCGAAATACCTGGCGTATTTCGGGGGGCTTCAATCTGACACCCATCCTGAAAATAGAGCCGGAGGTGTACTTTAATGGTTTCTTTAAGAACCTCAGCCCAGGGTTGCGCCTGACCGTCGGATTTTAGCACGGTAGTAGATTCGCTACCTTTCAAGCTGTGTTATAAGGTGCTTTACAGTGATTAAATTAGATTATAAAAATTCTACTTTTTAGAGTTACTTATGTATGTTTGGAAGGTATTCACACCAATTTTTTTCCTGTAAAAAAACTCTTTACACTCTTTTTACTTGCCGGGCTTTCTGCTTTTGGTCAAATGGTTTATAAATCCTCCGAGGTAGATCAGGCGGCCGATCCTTCCGGGTGAGCGGTTACCCCCAATAAATTTATTGCCGCTAATCTGTAACTTCCGATTTGGTCAGCGGCCAAAGGACTCAACGGCAGCGTTATTGTCAAAGGAATCGTAGAACCTGACGGTCGTATGACGGGGCTGGAAATTACTCGTTCGTTGGACAGCCTGTGCGACGACGAAGCCTTACGGTTATTTGGTCTTTACAAAGCTTGGCAGCCTGCTGTTCAAAACGGCGTAGCGGTGCGACAAGAGATTACTTATCCGATATTTTTTCGCACGGCCCGCTTGTCTACGTTCGACTTCGCCACCAATACTATCGTTCAGTATTTCGACAAAAATAATGTTCTGACCTCCGATCCGGAAAAATACGAGTACCGTAGTCTGATTCCGGTGGATGAGCGCGGCACCGTGCGTGGTGCATTTGTGCACGAGCGATACCGGAAAGGTATCTGGAAGACCGTCACGACCATCCCGTTCGAAAGAAAGGAAGAGTGGGTGCGGCTCCCTACTGAGCTGAAATCCGACTCTGTTCGGGCTTTTAAGATAGTAGCCCAAGAAATAGATCGGAGTACTGGATCGGAAACGGTAACGGTACAGGAAGACGGGAAATTACTATCCATTGTTACGACGGTCGGTGCTGGTAGACTGCCCTACATGAGTAAGCAGTACGACAAAAGTGGTATGCTAAGGGAAGAAATGAAAATGGAGGATAGCACAAGGTTTATTACCAACCGGCATGACAACGGACAGCTATACTCTATCCTGGAATCACATGATAAAAAGGGGGTGGTTGCGCACGAGATATATGATCGTATTGGAAAGCAACTGGTGAAAGACGGGAATGGCGAGGCGGTCTTACTGAGTACTCCGTTTGATTTCAGGAATGTATACAAGCAAGGGCAGGTAGTAGAAACCCGTAAAAAAGGTCGATGGACGGGTATGTACGCCGATAGTACCCTTCTTTTCGAGGAGTTTTATGAGGAAGGGGTTCTGAAAAAAGGAATAGCCTTTATTGACGGCCAGCAGGTTGAGTACCATACTGAGTTCGCCACCGAGCCCCAGTTTTTGGGGTAGGATGGAAAAATGGATATGTATCGGTTCATGGGCAAGAACATCCGGTACCCGGTCGAAGCGGCTCGTAATAATGTTACCAGGAGGGTGCATGTTGAAGGGCCGTCCCATAGTAGTAAGGTTTAGTTTGCCCGTTAATTTTAATGTGGAAGGCTCGGGAGTGACCGTTCGGACCATTAGGCGTACGTAGATAAGGGTATTCTCTTGAAACAGCTAGTTTCGGTAGCGAACAGCTACCGAAACTAGCTGTTTCAAGATCATCCTTTCACGTAACCAGTACCGTAGGGTGCCCGTTGCGGGCGAGAGAGCATAGCATTGGCCTCTTTATCGTTAAGGAATTGTTCCTTTTTGGGGTCCCATTGGAGTTTTCGTCCTAGCTTCATGGCAGTATGGGCTAGCAAACAGGCCGAACAGGAGCGATGTGCTATCTCAGCGTGGCTGATTGTTTCTTTGCCATTCTGAATACTTTCCAGCCAGTTGCGGTGCTGTTCGGGGCTGTCGTACAGGTGTATTTCGTTCGGTTGAATTACCGAGCCGAGAATCTTCTTATCACTAGCCTTAAAGGCATCGTTTTCTTTGGCATTGGTTGCGGCTACCGGATCAGAAGCCGTAACGCCTACGTTTCCACGTGATACGAATATCCAGCCGTCGGTCCCTTCAAACTTCACCCCGTTGGGGTGGGAGCCGCCGATTTCCATCACCACGCCGTTTGCGTATTTTGAGATCACCAGAAACTCACCGTGTACATTCCATAAACCCGAACCGGGCAACGGGAAAGAGGCAAAGCCCTGAATTTCGGTAGGACCGGTTAGCTCAGTATCCATGCCCCAGTGGGCTATATCCAGGTGGTGTGACCCCCAACCGGTAATCATTCCGGCACCAAATTGTTCCAGCCGAAGCCAACCCGGACGATTGTTGATATTCGTTTGCGAGTGTACCCGGTCTAGTGTGTAGTATGCCTCCGGCGTGGAGCCCAGCCACATGTCATAATTTAGGTTGGAGGGTGCCGGCATCTTGTCTGTACTTCCGCCCGCCGGGTCGCCGGGTAGGCCAATGTATACTTTCTTCAACTGCCCGATCCGGCCATTGCGTACCAGTTCACAAGCTCGTTTGAACTGCGGCCAGGGATCAGCCGATCGTTGCTGACTACCCAACTGAAACTTAATGCCTTTCTTACGGATCATGTCGCTCATCATGCGCCCTTCCTGGATGGTGAGTGAGGTGGGTTTTTGCATGTAGACGTGCTTTCCGGCAACTGCCGCTTCCATGGCAGGTTGGGCATGCCAGTGGTCGGGGGTACTAATAATAACCGCGTCGATATCTTTCCGGGCGAGTAGCTCCTTGTAGTCGTCGAACATCTGAACATCGACGTAATTAGCCTTTCCGGTTTTGTCGGCGTACTTCTTTTCGATCCACTTTTTACCCATGGCCAGGTGGTTCTTATCCACGTCAGCAATGGCCACGACATGGGCTACTTCATTGCGAAGTACCTCGGGGAGATCGTGGGTAGAGGCAATCCGTCCAAAGCCAATTTGTCCGATATTGATTTTATTGCTGGGAGCATTTTTTCCAAAAACGCTGGACGGAACAATGGTTGGAAACATGGAAGCCGCAATAATTCCGGCCGTACCGGTCGCGGTAGTTTTGAGGAATGACCTCCGGTTTGAGTTGCTTTCTTTCATCTTATTGTTAGTTAAAGGTTAGTCCGGAAATGGGAAGATCCAGAGTTTCTAAAAGGTAAATTAAAACCCAATCGAATTTCCTCCGTCGACGGGTAGCGTTACTCCGGTAATAAAGCGGGCGGCATCGGAGGCCAAAAATACCGCCGCCCAGCCAATGTCATCGGGTTTGCCCCAGATTGCCATGGGAGTGCGGTCCATGGCTTTATCGCGGCGGGCGGGGTCGCCGTTCATGGCCGTCAGCATCATTGGCGTTTCGATAAACCCGGGCGCAATTGCGTTGATCGTAACCAAAGAAGGCGAAAATTCCGTGGCCAAAGCCTTCACCATTCCCCCAACGGCCGACTTGGAAGCGGTATAAGCAACCACCCGATCTATTCCGTACAGCGCAGCCATGGAGGTAATCATAATGATACTTCCCCGTTTACGCCCAATCATGCGTTTTCCGCATTCCCGGGTCATGCTGAATACCGAGTGGAGGTTCGTCTGAATAATCCGGTCAAAGTCCGCATCCGTCACCTCAACCGCTGGCTTCTTCATATTAATTCCGGCGTTATTGACCAGGATATCAATTGGGCCGTGGGTGCTTTCGAGCTCCGCAATGAGTGCAGGTATGGTGTCAAGTACTGTCACATCATGCACCTTATAGGCGGCTCGTTGACCCAGACTGGCAACGGCTTCTTGCAAAACCGCCTCCCTGCGGCCGGTGATAATAATCTTGGCACCGGCCTGCACCATGCAGTGGGCTATGTGAAAACCGATGCCACTGCCCCCGCCGGTAATGAGG
>JBDNFP010000148.1:0-8171 GCA_041689775.1 Spirosomataceae bacterium | reverse complement strand
TACCCGCTTACGGATTTCTTTGAGTACTTCGTGGGCAATAACCTGCTGTCGGTTTTCGAGGCGATCTTCTAGGTCTTTCAACCAGTTGGCCAGCTCCCGTATATCCATTTCTGCCAGTTCGGCGATATTCTTTCCGTCAATCTTGAAGTGCAATGATTCCTTACGAAGTCTACCTCCGCCACAATCCGGACAACTCCGAATCACCATAAAGTCTTTCAGCCAGTCCTGAATCTTTTCGGTGCCGTTTTCCTGTTGGCGTTTCAGGAAGTTAATGATCCCGTCAAATTTGGTATCCCATTCCGTGCCGGGGTACTTCTTGGAGGGAACGGGAACAGGCTCATCACTTCCGTACAGTACCAACTCCAACGCCTCCACCGGAAACTTCTCGATCGGAGTACTCAGATTTACTTTGTGGGGTTTGAGCAACACTTCCAACTGCTTGAAAATCCAGGCATCGCGGTACTCGCCCATCGGGGCAATACCCCCGCGGCTGATGCTCAGCGAGCGGTTAGGCATGATCGAATCTTCGGTAATTTCTTCCACAACGCCCAGCCCGAGACAACTCTGACACCAACCGTAGGGCGAGTTAAAAGAAAACGAGTTTGGAGCCGGATCGTCGTAGCTTATCCCCGACTCGGGGTCCATGAGGTTCTGGGAAAAATATTGGGGTTCGTCGTTCGTAGTACTTAGTACTATCATCGCCCCTTTCCCTTGTTTTAACGCCGTAGCTACCGCTTGACTCAGCCGGAATCGGTCTTCCGATTTCGGTACTACCCGGTCTACCACAATCTCAATATCGTGTACCTTGTAGCGGTCGAGCTGCATTTTCGGCTCGATATCCTGAACCTCGCCGTCTACCCGAACTTTATTGTAGCCCATGCGCGCTATCTGCACGAATAGTTCGCGGTAATGTCCTTTACGGCCTTTCACCGCCGGGGCTAGTAGCGTCACTTTTTGCCCTGCAAACTGGCTCAGTAACTGATCAATGATTTGATCCTGAGATTGCTTAATCATCGGTCGCCCGGTGACATAAGAAAAGGCCGTGCCCGCCCTCGCGTACATCAGACGCAGGAAGTCGTAGATTTCGGTTACGGTACCCACCGTGGAGCGGGGGTTCCTTGACGTGGTTTTCTGTTCAATACTGATTACCGGCGACAGCCCACTAATTTTATCCACATCGGGACGTTCCATTTCGCCGATAAAGCCCCGTGCGTAGGACGAGAAACTTTCCATATAGCGACGTTGACCTTCGGCGTAGATAGTATCAAAAGCTAGTGAAGATTTTCCGCTCCCGCTGATGCCCGTTACAACTACCAGTTTATTGCGGGGGATAGTAACATCTATATTTTTGAGATTATGCTCGCGGGCTCCTTCTACCTCGATCTGATCGTAGCCGGTAAGTTCAATAGTTTTTGCTTTCAATCTGGTCAGTGGGTTTGATAAACAGTAGTCCATACAGTATTCGCAACCTTATCAAAACGCTAAATAATTGAGATCAGTTCGGGTAACATACTATTTGCCCATGGATGGCCACGAAAATCCGAACAGACACCTTCGCTGTCATACTATCTGACTCGATTTTACACTTTTGATATTCCATGAATATTAAAAAAGTACAAAAATAGTAGCCTTACGATTAAATAGTTAACATCCTTCCTGTGCCAGGAAGACTGCGTTAATTTTTTTAATGGAGTTATAAATAATTTCAATCCTTTGGAGGATGTATGAATGCTAATAAAATAATTTTATTATGTTTATTTTCAGGTAGTTATATGTTTTATAACCTTCACTAAGCTTAAAAAAACTTAATATTAATATCCGGAGAAATGCTTTTTTGTGTAACCCGCTATTTTTTGCAGTATCAAAAGAAAAAATTATATTAAATTTTTATACAATCTCATTTCCGAACCACATAATTTATTGCTTTCGCAGCCGGATTTCACACTCCACCTTTACTTAGTTCTTTTACTTAACCCCAAACACGCCTCTATGAATAAAGGTGTACAATTTGCAGCTCAATGGGCTGTTTTTATTCTGCTAACGGTAGGTAGTTTAGTAGTTCAGGCGCGCCGCGTTACCGGCAAGGTGACGACTTCGTCTGATAATCAGGGTCTCCCTGGTGTCAATGTGCAAGTGAGAGGGACCACGGTCGGTACGGTTACCGACGCAGAGGGACAGTTTTCTTTGTCAGTACCGGGCAGCAATGCCGTACTGGTTATTTCATCTATTGGCTTTATTAAAAAAGAAATCACGGTAGGCAATCAGAGTACGATAAGTATAGTGCTGAACGACGACGTGAAGAGTTTGAGCGAAGTAGTAGTGACGGGCTATGGCACACAATCAAAGAGAGATATCACCGGTGCGGTAGCCTCCATTGACATGAAGCAGGCCTTGGCGGTACCCGCCACAAACCTGGCACAGGCCATGCAGGGCCGCGTGGCTGGGGTAAACGTATCCAATGACAACTCTCCGGGTGGTGGTGTAATGGTACGTATACGGGGATTTGGTACCATTAATGACAACTCACCGCTGTACGTAATTGACGGCACTCCAACCAAAGGAAACCTCAACTCCTTAAACCTGAATGATATCGAGTCCATGCAGGTGCTAAAAGACGCCTCTGCGGCTTCTATCTACGGATCACGGGCGGGTAATGGGGTGGTGATTATCACCACCAAGCAAGGAAAAGCCGGAAAGCCTACCCTTACCTATGACACCTACTATGGTACCCAAAGCGCCTGGCGGGGCTTAGAACTGGCCAACACACAGCAGTACGCCGACTTGTTGTGAAAGTCAAGGATTAACGCTTTGAATACGCTCACCAACGGAGTTGCTGCGCCTAACGTAGGCCAAAGTGGGTTGATCTACCCCGGTAACGCACAGTTTGGTAACGGTGCTACCCCGGTGATTCCCGATTATATCATCCCCGGTGGTGCCAAAGAAGGCGATCCTCGGGCGGATCCGGCTCGCTATGTAAATGATCCGTTCAATCCCAGCAGCCGGTATCTTATTACGAAAGCCAACAAGCAGGGGACCGATTGGTTTGGTGAAATGTTCAATCCCGCACCGATTCAGAACCACCAATTGGGGGTGTCGGGTGGAAACGAGAATGGTCGCTACGCTATGTCGCTTAACCTATTCGATCAGCAAGGAATCATGCAATATACCTCCTACAAACGGTACTCCCTGCGGGCCAACACGGAGTTTAACGTGACCAAGCGGATACGGGTGGGAGAGAACTTCCAAGTAGCCCTCGACGAGCGCGTAGGACAGACCAACGGCAATCAAAGCGAGTCAAACCCTATTTCGTTTGCTTACCGGATTCAGCCTATTATTCCGGTGTATGATATCAAAGGTAACTATGCCGGTACTTCCGGCCCCGACCTCGACAACTCCCGCAACCCCATTGCCGAGTTATGGCGGAATAAGGACAACAAGGGCCGCAATGTTCGGCTATTCGGAAATGCCTTTGCGGAAGTTGACCTGTTGAAGAACCTGACTGCCCGTACGCAGTTTGGGGTGGACTATAACTTGTTCAACCAGCGTAACTACCGTGCCGTTGACTTGGAATCTTCGGAAAATGCCGGAGCCAACCAATTAGACCAAACCAACAACTACGATTGGACCTGGACTTGGTACAACACATTGACCTACAAAAAGAGCTTCATGAACGACCGCCTGAACATGAGTGTAGTGGCTGGAACCGAGTCCATCAAAAGTTTCTTTGAGCAGTTTACGGCCCGTCGTCAGCGTTTTGCCGCGGACAATATCGACAACCGCTACCTGGATGCGGGTAACCCCGGTACGTCAATTAACTCCGGTAATGCCTCTGACTGGCGCTTGGCTTCGGAATTTGCGAGAGCTAACTTTTCTTTCGATGACAAATACTTGCTGGACCTGACCGTACGCCGCGACCGTTCATCTCGTTTTGCCAAAGCCTATCGTTCGGCCTATTTCCCCGCCGCATCAGCGGGCTGGAGAATTTCCAACGAGTCCTTTATGAAAGAGATCGATTGGCTTACTGACCTGAAACTGCGCGCAGCCTGGGGACAAACCGGGAACCAAGAGATTGGTAACTACAACAGCTTCGGAATTTTTGGGACCAACGCCGCTCAGAACTTCTATGATTTGGGTGGTACCCGTACTTCCTCGGTGCAGGGCTACGACCGTACGCAGTTTGCCAACCCCAATGCCCGTTGGGAAACCACAACTTCTACCGACTTTGGTTTTGATGCCGTTTTGTTAAAGGGCAAACTAGATGTGAATTTCGACTGGTTTGAGCGCAAAACTTCCGACATGCTATTCCGTCCGGATGTGCAGCGTACGCAGGGCGTAGCTACAGTACCCTTCCAGAACATCGGATCCATGCAAAACAAAGGCGTTGAGCTAGGGCTTAACTATAACGAAAAGTCTCAAAACGGTGATTTCCGGTACTCAATCGGGGCTAACATTTCTACTTACCGCAACAAAGTGATCAACCTTACGGGTGATCCGGCCACGCAGTACTTCGGTTTCACAACCCGTCTGCCAGCCATGAGCGTTACGCAGGCAGGCTCTCCCATTGGATCTTTCTTTGGCTACACGCTAGATGGTTTCATCAATTCTGACGAGGAAGGCAAGAATTTGCCCGCGCAATTTGGCGGTGGCGTGAACAACAAGGCTGGAAACTTCAAGTTTGTGGATATTAATAAGGACGGCATTATCAATGCTTCTGACCGTAGCATCATCGGTAATCCCCACCCTGACTTCACATACGGTATCAACGCCAGCCTGACCTACAAAGCGTTTCGTCTTGATCTGTTCGGACAAGGTGTGCAAGGTAACCAGATCTTTAACTACGTACGTTACTGGACAGACTTCCCAACGTTTGCCGGTAACCGCAGCGTGCGCATGGTAAACGAGTCGTGGGAGCCGGGCAAAGCCAATCCTAAACTGCCCATCCTGCGCTCGAACGACGTTATTTCAAGTCAGCCTTCTACCTACTACCTGGAAGACGGCTCGTATCTACGCATGAAAAACATCCAACTTACCTACACTATCCCAAGCAAAATTCTGTCGAAAGTGGGTATCAGCCGGGCGTCTGTCTACGTACAAGGCCAAAACTGGTTTACATTCACCAAGTACACCGGCCTAGACCCCGAAATTAACTTGCGTAGTTCCAGCGGTACCGACCAAGATCGTCAAATTGGGGTGGATGAAGGTGCGTACCCAGCGTACAGGGCTACCATTCTTGGTTTGAGTTTGAGTTTCTAATTGAATTGTAGAAAAAATTTAAAAGAAAATCACATAAAAAAAACAATCTATATCGCCAGCTTATTCCTGATAGGACTGGCCACTTCGTGTAGCGATGAATTTCTGGAGACAAGGCCCAAAGCTGCGCTTTCGCTGGAGGCACTCAAAAACCGCGCGGGAATTAACTACCTACTAGTGGGGGCGTATTCGCTGGTAGACGGCGTGGGGGCCGGAACAACCTCCTGGCATGGTTCAGCCGATAACTGGATATACGGCAGCGTTGCTTCTGATGACGCTTACAAAGGTACCATTGCCGGTGATCAGCCCGAGATTTCACTTATTGAGCAAAAACTGATTCAGCCGGACAATAACCATTTCCGTGGTAAGTGGCAGGCCGTCTATGATGGCGTAGCTCGTACCAATGATGTGATGATTCTGGTAGATCAAGTAGACGAATTGACGGATACTGAAAAAACCCAATTCAAAGCGCAGGCGCGCTTCCTTCGCGGCCACTATCACTTTGAGGCTAAGAAAATGTGGAATATGGTGCCCTACATTGATGAGAAGGTCTATAACCCGGCTGATTTGAGTAGCACCCGGGTTTCTAATGACAAGGATATCTGGTCAAATATTGAAGCTGATTTGAAATTTGCGCTTGATAACCTGCCCGAAACCCAAACTCAGAAAGGCCGCGCCAACAAGTGGGCAGCAGCAGCTATGCTGGGTAAAGCCTATATGTTTCAACGGAAGTGGGCCGACGCGAAGGCACAATTCGACGCCATCGTAAATACTGGACGCTACAAGCTAATGGATCGGTACGTTGATAACTTCCGGGCCTCTACCAACAACAACACCGAGTCAATTTTCGAGGTGCAGTTTTCGGTAAACGATGGCGCTCCCGGCGGTGAGAACGGCAATCAGGGCGCTACGCTCAACTACCCTTATGGTGGGGGGGGCGTAACAACTTGCTGCGGATTTTACCAGCCATCTCAGAACCTGGTCAATTCGTTCAAGACCCAGAACGGCCTGCCCTTGTTCGATACCTTCAATGCCTCAGATGTAAAAAACGATCAGGGTATTGAAGCCAATCAACCCTTTACTCCCGATGCGGGTCAGTTTGATCCTCGTCTTGACCATACCGTAGGTCGTCGCGGCATTCAGTTTCTTGACTGGGGCGTACACCCAGGTAAGCCCTATATTCGTGATCAGGCGTATGGTGGTCCTTATTCACCCCGCAAACACCTCATGTACCGTTCCGACGTGGGTACCAACACGTTCTCGGGCAACCCCCGCCTCAATGCCAATAACTATCGCATGGTACGCTACGCGCACGTGCTGCTAATGCTGGCCGAAGCCGAGGTAGAGCTGGGCAATGTGGCCCGCGCCCGTGATATTGTGAATCAGGTACGTCGCCGGGCGGCCAATCCGGATGGATTCGTGAAGTTTGCCGATGGTAAAAATGCAGCTAACTACGTAATCAATGAGTATGTAGCTACCGACCTGGCATTCAGTAACACGGCTAATGCACGCCAAGCCGTTCGTTTTGAAACACGTCTTGAACTGGGAATGGAAGGACACCGTTACTTTGACCTGGTACGCTGGGGTATTGCCGATCAGGTACTTAACGCCTACTACGCCGTAGAAAAGAACAAGCGTACCTATTTCAACGGCGTTACGTTCATTAAAGGAAAGCACGAGTACTATCCGTTGCCTTTGCAGGAGATTGTAAACTCCCAGGTAGGTGGAAAACCTACTTTGAAGCAGAACCCTAACTATTGATTAGATTCTGGAATGAAAGCAAAAAGAGCATGCCAGTACTGGCATGCTCTTTTTGCTTCCAAATTAGGCAAAAAACAATAGTACCCAAGCAGGGGCTACACTCGCTCCTTCCCCTTTTTTAGCACCATAGCTACCAATTGATTCAATCAGAATCGGTCTTCCGATTTCGGTACTATCCGGTCTACCACAATATCAATATCATGTTCCTCTTAGCGGTCGAGTTGCATTTTCGGTTCGATATCATGCACCTCACCACTACCCTTACCTTGATTGTAGCCCGTGCGCGCTATTTGCATAAAGAGTTCGCGGTAGTGTCCTTTACGGCCTTTCACCGCCGGGACTAGTAGCGTCACTTTTTACCCTGAAAATTGACTCATAAGCATATCATTGATCTGATCTTGTGATTGCTTCCCTATCCACCGCCCCGATATATTCGAGAAGGTAACTCCCGTGCACGCGGAAGCCACAAGAAGTCATATAACTAGGTCATGGTTCTGACCGCAGAGGGCTTGACGTACTTTTCTGTTCAATTCTAAATACCGGCGACAGCCAACTAATTCTATCCACATCGGGGCGCTCCATTTTACCAATAATGCCCCGCACAGAGGAGAAAAACCTTTTATTCAGCGACCTAAACCTTTGGCGCAAATAATATCAAAAGCACGTGATGACGTTCAACTCCCACTGATGCCCGTTACAACTACCACCTTGTTGCGGGGAATGGCAACATCAATATTTTTAAGATTATGCTACCGGGCTATTTATTTTTCAAATACAAGACTACCTCAAACTCGTATCGAGTATAGCTTAGTTTGCCAACCCCGAACACTTCAAAGAATTTGGGATTAGTGTAAAAAACAGCCCTTACTCATTCGACTTCGCGGTATTGATGACTTGGCAATACAGGGTTACAAGTGCTTATATATATCTCTATTGATTTAATATTTGCGAAATGTGCACAATGTGAATAATCTCATAGAGATACTATACCACGTATCTCTATTTAGTAATAAAAAAGCCCGAAATAAAGATATACCAATAAGATGAAAGAACAGCGCTTAAGTTGATTTGACGTCCATTCAGCATTATATAATTACTAACGTTAAGGAATTAACCAATTATTAATCAACGCTCTAATTAATCATTATGTAATTAATAAT
>JBDNFP010000147.1:0-17975 GCA_041689775.1 Spirosomataceae bacterium | reverse complement strand
GGGTTGCTACGCACAGGCGGGCTTTCTCGCCGTCGTAGGAGGTGTAGGTCATTACGTACTGCCCATCGGCGGTCTCTACCACGCGTGGGTCCTCGGCTCCACCTTCCCACTCATATTTTTTCATGAAGTCATTTTCGGGATAGAATACCGGCTTGGGCATTCGCTTAAAATGTAGCCCATCGGCACTCGTAGCAATACCGATACGCGAGGTACCATTGTACTTTCCCACCTTATCTTCGGCCCGGTAAATCAGATATATTTTGCCGTTGCGAACTACGGCTGCCGGATTAAAAACATCCTTTTCTTCCCAGTTGACGGTTTCGCCCCGCACGGGGCAATCAAAAGTACTGGTTGCTAATGCCGTCAGGACGGGGTTGGCCGCGTTATGCTTTTTGAAAGGGCCAATCAGCCACGATTGAGCTACGGCCGAAAGGGAAAGAAACAGGCCTAGCAGTACGGAGAATATAGTTTTCATGGAGGGGTCGGTGAAAATATTATTATTTGAAGAAGTAATAGTACTTTATATAAAGTGGTCATAATGGTAAGTATCCTTTACTGCTTTTGTAGATAATCGATAAATACCTTTCGGATATCCGAGCGAGGGTCTTCCTTGGTTGGGGCGAAAATCGGTACGATGATGCCAGGATTGGCCGGAATTAGAAAACTCATGCCGAATTCTTTCCCGGTCAGAAGGAAGTCGGGTACTACCACCCGATAGGTACGTTGTTCATCAATAAGTTGGTTGGCGATGGACCAGGTATTGGTCCTCTCGTCGTAGCTGGCGTTGGCGTGATGTAAAAAGCCGCCCTTACCACGACTCAGCCGGCCGGCTTCCAATACTTTGAATAGTAGCTCTCCGGTCATGGTAGCCTGCGACATGCCTCCACCAAAGGGCAGAATCCTGACAATATCATATTGAGTAACAGCCCCTTCCAAGACGTCATCAATCCGAACGGAGCCCCCGTTAAAAACGGCAAGGTCACTTCCGGGGAAGGCGTCATGCATACTTTTGGCAATCGTAGTGGTGAGTGCGCCGTGTTCTCGACGGACGGTAGACTCCCGGCCATCCTAGGGCTCGGAGGTAGTATATACCACTTGGGTTGGTTCAAAACCCTGCTCTTTAAAGCTCTTGGAGGCAATTTGTTGCCACTTGGCTACTACTACTGCGGTCTTAGAGTCCTCGGGTACGCTGTCATCAATCGTTTTGAGTTCTGATTTAAGGCGTACCAGTTCGTGTTTTCGGTTGAAGCGAAGCCGATGAATATAGACGGTTTTGGCATTCGCGTCTGCTTTAGCTATTGCTACTTTGCCAACTTGAAGTTTCATATGGTCATGATCGTGTCCGCCCATGATTAAGCTGAGGTCAGGGAGTTGTTCGGCCAATCGTTTGTCATCGGCTATGTTGAGGTGTGTGAGTACTACCACGGCATCGGTACAGCCTTTCAGGCCTGCGTATTCAAGTCGGGCCGCATCGAAAGGATCGGTCACCTGCACGAAAGCTTTGTCGACAGGAAGGCAGACACCGAAGAGGCCTAGGCGGATTTTGCCGTTATCCAGTACCAGTGAAGTAGGAAATGGAGCACTGCCTTTGCTGAATGGTACTACTTTATTGCCTTCGCGGAGTTGCATATTGGCGGCTACCCACCCAAATTCGGATTCTTCAATGCGTTGTTTTAATACCGTGGGGACGTTGTCGTCATAATCAAACTCGTGGTTGCCGAAAGTCACGTAATCAAGTCCGGCAGTATTGAGTACCTCCACCATTTGTTTTCCCCTGATTCGTTCTCCCTCGTCGCGTAATGTTCCTATAACCGAGGGGCTCAGAAAATCACCGGCCAACACAAAATAGGTATTCTTCGGGTCTTTTTTCTTTAACTCCTTGCTGATGTAGGCTACTCGGGCCAGTCCTCCTTCTTTTCCGTTTGCCAGCGGGGTTATTTCGTATACATCATTGATATGCAGAAACGTAATAGTACGTCCGCGGTGGCAGCCGGTCGTAGTTCCGATTACCACGATCCAAAGCAGTAATCGAGGGGTAATTGAATTCATTGGTGAGTAGTTTGTAGTAGCTTTTATTGATTGATAGCTCATTTTCGCCGATTTCTAGCCTTATTCGTATGCCGCCCCCTCTATGTCTTCCGATAAGATCTGAACCGGCGCTAACCAGCGTTCCCATTGCAACGAAGCCCGGGGATCGTCCAGTACATTGAGCTGAATAGTACCATTGCTGAAAGTCGTCATTTGCAGACCCACAAAGGCCATGGCTTCATTCATCCTGGCTTCCAACGGCGTAGCGTCCAGAATACATTCATTCCAGTACCAGTCCAGGGGTTCTTCGGCTACTTCTTCTACCACATTTTTGTAGTCATCGTAGGTATAGCCTACGAAAGGTTTGCCGAAGCGATGCCACAACTCGCGCATTACATCGTCGAGTGAGCGGGCATGACTGAACTTCTTGCGCAGGTAAAGATCAAGAATCAACGCAACGATCGCGCCTTTATGGTATACCGATACTTTTCGCTGTGGGATACCCTTTTCGTAGCCGTCGAGCCACAGGTCCCAAGAAGATTCCGTGAGTGATTGGGTGGCCTTACTGCTATTTTCAAAGTGACGCTTCATATATACTTGTAATTCTTTCACGTATGCCTGATCGTCAAATACCCGGACTCGCCTGAGAAATAAGTCGCCGTAGTAGGTAGTACAGCCTTCGGCTACGAAGCAGGTAGTGAAGTAGTTCTCTTTTGTAAAGTCATACGGAAGTAGTTCTTTCGGCCGAATCCGGATAATATTCCAGGCGTGGAAAAGCTCGTGGGAGCTTACTCCCAGCAAATCGGTGTAGAGACCTTCGCCTTCGGGCCCTAACACAATCATCGTAGAGTTGCGGTGCTCTACACCGTGGTAAAATGCAGTGGGTAGTATCAGATTCAGAAAGTGATAGTCTTTTTCCGGAAACTCGCCCATCGTAGCAATCTGCTCCCGTGAAAATAGTGAGAAGTCAGTGAGGATTTTCTTCCAGTTGGGGTGTAAATTACCGTGCATCCACACGTGAAATTGGATACCGCTTTCCTCGTAGGTTTTATGTTGCAGCGTCGCGGAGGCAAGTAAAGGGCTATCGACCAGCTGATAATAGTCGGTAGCCCGTAGCATGTGGGCGTCTTCGGTAGTGGGCATACCGCAGGCAATTCGAAACCCGTCCGGGAGGTCGAGCTCAATAAGGCAGGGCTCGTCTTGCCGACCCACGACGTAGAGTGAGAAGTTAATAAAGTTGAGGTACCAGAGTTCTTCATCAACGTAGCTGCTCCCGGCGTTTTGGATGGTTGCATAGAAATTATACGAAACCACCACTACTTCCTCGTTTCTGGTGTCAATACTCCACCGATCTTTTGTAATTTTGTGAGTGGTAAGTCGAGATCCAGAGCCTCCCTTAACGTCTAAACGCTGAATGTTCTTCGCGAAATTCTGAATTTCGTACCGACCGGGGCGCCACGCTGGCAATTGTAATTCAATATTTTCGTTCCCGTTAGTAGGAATAGTGTAGGTAATATCTATAAAATGAGAACCGGGATCAGATAATGAAATACGATAATGCATGGGGACAGGTGTCAGAATAAGAGTAAGGACGACCAATATTAAATTAGCAATCAGTAAAAATAAGAATCGTTTTTAACATGAAAAGGTTTATTATACTCATAATTACCGTAGCAGCCTTGCAGGGGCTTCACTTGACCGCTTTTGGTCAGAATGAGGAATACTACAAACCGGATAGCGCCCGCCGCCAGCGTCCCCAGCAAACAACCATGTCTATTCCTTCGGATGAGAAGAAACAGCCCGAAGTACCATTTAATAAATATGAGCAAGTTCCTTTTCTTGATCGCCTGCGTCTAGGGGGTAGCTTCGGGCTCAGCTTCGGAACGGTTACGAATATAAACCTATCACCGATGGCTGGCGTAAACCTGACCGAAAAGCTCGTTGGCGGTGTCGGGGCTACTTACATGTGGTTTCGCTCACGCTTACTCAATATTAACAGTAGCTACTATGGAGGGCGTACATTTCTAATGTACTCGGTTTTGCCTATGGTAAATATACAGGCAGAGTATGAGGTAATGAACGTACAGTACTATAATTCGATCGACCGTGCCTATACCCGAAAGTGGATTGGTTCGCCGATGGTGGGTGGTTCGTACGTACAGCCACTGGGTGGCCGCTTTACCAAGACTGTACAAATGACTCTTTTGTATAGCCTTAACTATCAGAATCAGCTTAATCCTTTTACTGGTCAGAATATCTCTCCTTATTCAAGCCCCTTTGTGTTTCGGGTGACTTTCCTCTGACGTCGCAATACGGGAATGAAAAAAGCCCGGATGGGGTTGTTATACCTGCGCCCTGTAAACGGAGGACTACTTCGTCACAGAAGACAGAAATACAACAAGTTTAGTTTTTACTATTTATTACTGCATACAGCAAAGGCTCAGGGTACTTTGTGTGCTTACTACTATGGAAAATCCAGTACTTATTTTTGGAGCAGGAACAATGGGGCGTCAGGCCCTCGATATTTTTCAGCGAAATAACGTGGTTGTCTACGGGTTTTTGGATGATAATAAAAAATTACACGGTACTGAAATAGGTAACGTCACGGTTTTAGGTGATACAGACGACGGTGGCTTTTTAAAAATAATTGGGAATAAATGCGAAGCTTTTGTGGCAATTGGCGAGCGCAAGGTACGTGAGAAGCTTGTTGAAATGCTAAACGAGCGTCGTAAAACGATGCCCGTTAATGCCATTCATGACACCGCTATTGTCTCTGAGCTAGCCACGATGGGCCACGGCTCTTTTGTAGGGCCACGGGTGGTGGTAGGGCCGTACGTGAGCATGGGTCAGCACGTAAATGTGCAGTCAGGAGTCATTCTTGAAGCTTTTGCTACGATTGACGATTTTGTTACGATCGGTACCGGCGCGGTTATTAATGATCACGTGAAAATAGAACAGGGAGCCTACATTGGTACCGGAGCTACGATTATTGCCGGGATCACCATTGGGAAAAATGCCCGGGTAGGTGCGGGCTCATTAGTGATTGCCGATGTGCCTGCGAAGGCTACGGTTTTTGGTAATCCGGCGCAGGTAGTGAAGTAGCCGAAGCTGAAAAGCAATAGGTTACTTTAATCTAGTGCCTGATAAAAACATGAACAGTCTTTTTAATTATGACGAAAAGATTTTATCTTTACAGTCCTTTTTGCAGAATCAAGTGAAAGAGCAAAACCGATACAATATTGACATATATGGTTTGGATGACAAACCATACGAATTTGATTACGAAATAGGTCACTCCTTTTTTGAGGAGCTGGAGCAGGACCTTATTGAACGTGGTGAATTTGAGGTTCACCTGTTGCTCGATAAGTCCACGACGATGCTTCAACTTTGTTTTTCGATTAAGGGTAATGTGGAGTTGATTTGTGATCGATCTCTGGAACCTTACACCGAAGAGGTAGATACGGAAGGGGTAATGATCTTGAAGTTTGGTGATCACGATGAGGAACTGACCGAAGAGATTTCTATTATCAATCGTAACACTACCCGGATCAACGTAGCGGGGTATATTTTTGAATTGATTGCCCTGGCGCTGCCGATGAAGAAAATTCATCCTGACCTGCGCACTGAGTCAGAGAAAGAATATGACTATCTGGTGTATAGTTCAGAAGCCGTAGGCAATGATAAAACCGAAGAGCAGGAAGAAAAGATTGATCCTCGTTGGGAGGCTTTGAAGAAACTCAAAAAGTAATACGCAGTGAGTTTCGACCGGAATTACGAACAGATAATTTAAGAATACATAAAACGAATACTAACAACTGATTACATAAAATCATGGCACATCCAAAACGCAAAATCTCAACTACCCGCCGGAATAAGCGCAGATCTCACGATTTCTTGACTGGAAAGCAGCTTTCTGTTGATTCTACTACCGGAGAGACACACCGCTCACACCACGCTCACGTGTACGAGGGAAATCTGTACTACAAGGGAAAGTTGATGATCGAAAATTACTCGAAAGCCGTTTAATTATCAGCGATAAAGCATATGAATTTCGCAACAACCGTGTAAAAGTTGTTGCGAAATTCTTTTTTACTAAGCAGCAACTGCTAATTTTACATCCACGTTTTCCTTTTTTTAGTCAATAAAAAGTGTGTAAATGAAAATTGCAGTAGATGCTATGGGGGGTGATTTTGCGCCACAAGCAATAGTCGAGGGAGTTATTATGGCTGCGGCAGATCTGCCTGCTGATACAACAATTGTATTAGTTGGCCGGGAGGAAGTCATCAAGGAACTTTTTCAGAAACATGATTTTAATTCTCCCTCCGTGGAAATTGTCCACGCTGAGGATGTTATAGAAATGGGCGAGCATCCCACAAAGGCGCTTTCGCAAAAACCCAATTCCAGTATTGGAGTTGGGTTTAAACTTTTAAAAGAAAAGGCGGTTGATATCTTCTGCAGCGCTGGTAATACCGGAGCCATGCACGTAGGAGCCCTTTTCAGTATCAGGGCCATTGAAGGCATCATGAGGCCCGCAATTGCAGGTTTTGTGCCGCAGACTAATGGCCAAATAAGTATTATGCTGGACATTGGTGCCAATGCTGACTGTAAGCCAGAAGTACTCGGTCAGTTTGGGGAAATCGGATCACTCTTTGCCCAGCATACCTTTCGAATAGAAAAACCACGGGTTGCCCTGATGAATATTGGGGAAGAAGAGCAGAAAGGATCCGTCATTGCCCAAGCGGCGCACCAGATACTAAAAGAAAATAATCGTATTAATTTTATAGGCAATATCGAAGGGAAGGACCTTTTCGTCGGTAAGGCTGATGTGATCGTAACAGACGGTTTTACGGGTAATATCCTGTTTAAGTTGGGTGAGTCGCTGTACGAAATTACCATGAGTAGGGGTATTATAGAGGATGATTTTATAGCCAGGACCAACTACGAAGCCATTGGTGGTAGTCCGATTTTGGGGGTAAATGGAAACGTAATGATTGCCCATGGTATATCAACTCCCCTCGCCATAAAAAACATGATTTCGTGGGCCTGCAAACAAGTTGATGCAAACGCCTACATCCATATTGCTCAGGCTTTGGCCTGATAAACAACAAAAAACTGACCATGACCCAATCAAAAGCTGCCATCACAGGCGTACATGGATACGTACCCGAGTACATCCTTGACAACGCCGAACTTGAAAGGATGGTTGAGACCAACGATGAATGGATTGTCAGCAGGACGGGAATTAAGGAAAGACATATCCTGAAAGGTGAAGGAAAAGGTAGCTCACACATGGGCGCCGAAGCGGTAAAAGGGCTACTGGATAAGACGAATACTTCACCCGAAGAAATCGACTTGTTGATTTGCGCTACCACCACCCCTGATTTTGTGTTTCCTTGTACGGCCAATCTTATCTGCGACATGGCTGGAATCCGTAACATTGGAAGTTTTGATGTGCAGGCGGCTTGCTCGGGGTTCTTGTACGCTCTCACAATGGGTACACAATTTATCGAAACAGGAAAATACAAAAAAGTAATTGTCGTCGGTGCCGATAAAATGTCTGCGATTGTAGACTATACCGACCGCACTACCTGCGTACTCTTTGGTGACGGAGCCGGAGCGGTGCTCCTGGAAGCCAACGAGGAGGGAAATGGTATTCTGGATACGATTATCCGATCCGATGGTGCCGGGCTGCCCTACCTAAACCAAAAAGGGGGAGGGAGTCGCTACCCACCCACTCACGAAACCATCGACAAGGGAATGCACTACGTATTCCAGGATGGGCCGCAGGTTTTCAAGTTCGCCGTTAAGAATATGGCGGATATTTCCGCCGAGATCATGGAGCGTAATAGCTTGGTTGGGGACGACGTAGCTTGGCTCGTGCCGCATCAGGCCAATAAGCGTATCATTGAAGCCACCGCTAACCGGATGGGTGTTGGAATGGACAAAGTGATGATGAATATTCACAAATACGGGAATACCACCGCTGCCACTATTCCGCTCTGTTTGTGGGATTACGAGTCGCAGTTAAAAAAAGGAGATAATCTGATACTTGCCGCATTCGGTGGAGGTTTTACCTGGGCCTCGGCTTACGTAAAATGGGCTTACTAGTAGCCTCACTAGTATCCAACAGACTTCATTCACAAAATAGAATAATTTTACCACTATAAATTAAAACATGGCATCGACCTCTGACATCCGTAACGGCTTGGTGATTGAGTACAATCATGATCTGTTTCAGATCATTGAGTTTCAACACGTGAAGCCTGGAAAAGGCAACGCATTTGTTCGGACCAAAATGAAGAGCCTTACTTCAGGTAAAGTGCTGGACAATACCTTCAACTCAGGAGCAACCATTACTCCGGTACGGGTAGAACGACATAAATATCAGTTTTTATACAAAGACGAAATGGGTTTTAACTTCATGAATGTTGAAAACTTCGAACAGATTTCACTTGATGACAAACTTATAACGGGTGTGGATCTGATGAAGGAAGGGCAAGAAGTAGAGATTTTGATCAACACTGAAAACGATGTTCCCCTAATCTGTGAATTGCCTGCCTTTGTAGAACTTACGGTAACGTACGCGGAGCCGGGAATGCGTGGTGATACCACCAACTCTCCCAAAAAATCAGTAGAAGTTGAAACCGGTGCGAACATTATGGTACCTTTATTTATTGAGCAGGACGACGTTCTGAAAATTGATACCCGAACGTACGATTACGTAGAACGTGTTAAATCTTAATCGTAGATAGCTTTGAAGTGGAGTGAATAAAATCCGGGTTGTAGTTTTGTTTCCGTTTTTTATCGACTGTACCTTCTAAACTAAGTATACTTTTATAAATAATCCTTGCTCCTCAGAACTAATAACGCTAACTCATGGAAACTAAAGAAATTCAAAAACTTATTGATTTCATCGCTCAATCGGGTCTGGATGAGGTAAATATTGAAACCAACGATTTAAAAATCAAGGTAAAACGCTACGGTAGTGCCCCGGTAAAAACGGCCGCCCCGGCAACCGTGTCAGCAGCTGCTCCGGTAGCTGCTTCTGAGGTTGCTCCGGCTGCTCCTGCGGTAATTGAATCAAACTATATAACCATCAAGTCGCCGATGATCGGTACTTTCTACCGCGCATCGAACCCCGAAACCCCGATATTTGCTAACATTGGAGACGAAGTGAATCCAGGTAAGACGGTGTGTGTGATTGAGGCCATGAAGTTATTCAACGAAATCGAGTCAGAAGTATCGGGTCGGATTGTTAAAGTTCTGGTTGAAAACGCAACTCCGGTTGAGTTTGATCAGCCCCTTTTCCTCGTGGAGCCTGTCTGATCAGGGAAGGTTGTAGTTGGGTGATTTGGAGGCTAAAAATTCCAAATTTAAGTCTTTACAAGGTTTCAAAATAAATCTTATGTTTAAAAAAATACTTATTGCCAACCGAGGTGAGATTGCTCTCCGGATCATTCGGACATGTAAAGAAATGGGCATCAAGACGGTGGCCGTTTACTCTACCGCTGACCGTGATAGCCTGCACGTACGTTTTGCCGATGAGGCAGTATGTATCGGGCCTCCGGCGAGTCGTCAGTCTTATCTGAGTATACAAAATATTATTTCTGCAGCCGAGGTAACCGGAGCAGATGCCATTCATCCCGGTTACGGTTTCTTATCCGAAAACGCGGAGTTCTCTCAGATTTGTAGTGATTATGGTATCAAATTTATTGGTGCCACAGCCGAGCAGATCAACGGTATGGGTGATAAAGCTACTGCCAAAGCTACCATGCGGAAAGCGGGTGTTCCCGTAATTCCCGGTTCGGAAGGGCTATTGGACTCAATTGAGCAGGGGAAAGAACTAGCCGAAGGAATGGGTTATCCCGTAATTTTGAAAGCAACTGCCGGTGGTGGTGGCCGTGGAATGCGGATTGTGAACAAACCCAGTGAATTTGAAAAAGCTTGGAATGATGCCCGTCAGGAATCAGGCGCGGCCTTTGGTAACGATAGCCTCTACCTCGAAAAATTTGTGGAAGAGCCTCGTCACATTGAAATTCAGATTATTGGTGATCAATACGGAAAAGTATGTCATTTATCGGAGCGTGATTGCTCGATTCAGCGTCGCCACCAGAAGTTAGTGGAAGAGACTCCTTCACCGATTATTACACCTGAATTACGTCAGGCAATGGGGGATGCGGCTATCAAAGGAGCTCAGGCAATCGGCTACGAAGGAGCCGGTACCGTTGAGTTTCTGGTAGATAAGCACGGAGACTTCTTCTTCATGGAGATGAACACCCGTATCCAGGTTGAGCACCCCATTACGGAAGAAGTAACGGATTTTGACCTGATTAAGGAGCAAATTAAAGTAGCCGCTGGCGAGCCGATTTCCGGTCAGAACTACACGCCAAAGCTGTTTGCGATGGAGTGCCGTATCAATGCCGAAGATCCGGGTAATGGTTTCCGTCCGAGTCCAGGTAAGATTACTAATATGCACTTTCCCGGCGGGCACGGTGTCAGAATCGATAGTCACGTATACAGCGGCTACACGATTCCTCCTAACTATGACTCTATGATTGCTAAGCTGATCGTAACCGGTCAGTCTCGGGAAGAGGTAATTACCCGCATGAAGCGCGCGTTGCAAGAGTTTGTGATTGAAGGAATTAAGACAACGATTCCTTTCCACATCAAACTGATGGACGATGCCGGTTTCAAGTCAGGAAACTTCACAACCAAGTATCTCGAAAGCTTTGATTTTGAAAGTTTGAAGTAACATAGATAGCGATGCCCGGATGGGCCGACCTACTGCTAAAAACGCCGGTTTCCCTCAGGAGACCGGCGTTTTTTTATTACCTACCTAATTTGGAGCTGTTAGCTAGTCTGTGTATTTTCTTCTTCCAGTAGTTCGGTTTCAATAACCAGCGACTGTAACTGTATATTGCCAAACTGCGTTACCATGGCTACATCGGCGGCGTCGCGGCCGTGTCCAATCTCAATCCGGTACCCATGGGTATGCTGTTGCACGGCATCGAAGGTGTACCACTCGTTGCCCAAAAAGGCTTCTACCCAAGCGTGTAAATCGGCAAATTCTAGTTTATCGAGGTAGCCCACGGTCATGCGGGCCGGAATGTTCAGGCTTCGACAGAGCGCTATCACCAAGTGGGTAAAGTCACGACAAACACCGTTACGGTTATAGATTACATCCAGTGCCGTAGTGCTGGTATTGGTTACGCCGTACTGGTAGTATACATTCTGGTTCACCCACGTGCGGATGGCTTCTACTTGCTCGTAGCCGGGTGTCCTATTTCCCACAATTTGTGAGGCCAGATTATGGATTTCGTATAAATCTGACTGGCAGTAACGGCTTGGAAGTACGTACAGCATGCTGTCATCAGGAAGCTCCTCAATGGGTACAAAAGGGGGTAATGGGTTGGGAAGTGGTGGGGTTTCTGGTACGTCTACTTCAATCTGCGAAGTGATTTTGACTTCACCCAGCGGCAGTGTAGCTCTTTGGCAGGAGTTGCCGTAGCTGTCTGTAAATTCGGTAAAGTGAACACTCGGGTCAATGTTAAATCCCTCCTTATATACCGCCTGACGGCTCTCACGCCGGGGGCGCAGCATCATCGATACGGGGGTGGGCGAATATATCTGGTACGTAAAAACGCACTTTCCTCTCATTTTCATTTAATAGCGTTTTTAGAAATATTAATAAACTGGGTGTGTGGGATTCTATGTTCAGGAGTCTTTTAACCTTTCATGATAGAGCGTAAAAACCATACCCACGAATGTAGAAAACCGATTACTCATAAAAACAGAGGCTCTAAATTACGCACTATATAGGGGAATACGGTGCCTGAGTTGTCGTTATTAAAAAGAGCAGTGAAAATAAATCAGTCATGAAAAACCCGAAAATAGTATCATTGTACCTGTTACTCTTCATTCTTCTGGTGAGTGTGTCAGGTTGCGTACATTCTTCCTATCCTCCGCGCTATCGTTACGACCACCGGATTCCGCCTCGCCCACCCAGGGTTATAATAGTACGTCCTGCGCCCCGGATTGTTTACCGTAACTACCCAAGATATAATTGTTACAAACAATATGACCACAGAAATAACGGTGCTCGGCGAGGTACTCCACCCCGCAGCAACCGCAATTATGGCCGCAGTGGTCGGCGCTCGTCCGGTCCCCGCTGAAATAGTTGAAGGGTAGAGGTTAAATACCAGCGTCTTTTCCTGTTTATGAAACAGATACTACTATTTACTTTCATGGGGCTGGGAATACTCGGTACCACCTACGCTCAATACGACGAGCAAAAAGTACCTGCCTACACGCTGCCGGAGCTTCTGGTGACGAACAATGGTAGTAAGGTAGCTACCAGTAAAGATTGGGAGACGAAACGACGCTCTGAAATCCTGACACTATTCGCCGAACAGGTTTACGGTAAAACGCCTACTCAGAATATCCCGGTACGGTTTGAAGTACTCTCGGTAAACCGCGCTGCCTTGGGTGGGAAAGCTACCCGGAAACAGATTACCGTTCATTTTGGGGACGGACAAAAAAAGATGAATTTGTTGCTGTACCTACCCAATTCAGCCAAGCAGCCCGTTCCGGTGTTTCTGGGGCTGAATTTTGCCGGAAATCAGACTGTACATGCCGATTCGGATATTCTGATAACCCAAAACTGGATTCCGGATTGGAAAGATCCGGGCATTGTCAACAACTATAGTACCGAAGCGAGTCGGGGAACGCGTGCCCGCCGCTGGCCGGTAGAAGAGATTCTGGCCCGGGGCTACGGACTCGCTACGCTTTACTACGGCGATTTACAACCCGACCGGACCGATAGTTTTGCGGAGAGTATTAATCCCCTTTTCTACAAAAAAGGACAGACAGAACCCGCCGCCGATGAGTGGGGAGCGATTGGAGCCTGGGCCTGGGGGCTGAGCCGGGCCATGGACTACCTCGAAACGGACAAAGATGTTGATAAAAACAAGGTAGCGGTCATAGGACACTCCCGGTTGGGTAAGGCATCGCTCTGGGCCGGGGCGCAGGATGCCCGCTTTGCGCTCGTTATTTCCAACGATTCGGGGGAAGGTGGCGCGGCGATTACCCGCCGTAAGTACGGTGAAACCATCAAGGCGATTAATACTAGTTTTCCGCATTGGTTTGCTACTAATTATAAGCAGTTTAATGACCTTGAAGAGGAGCTGCCCGTTGACTTTCACATGCTGATTGCTCTCATGGCTCCCCGGCCCGTGTACGTGGCTAGTGCGTCAGAAGACCAATGGGCCGACCCCAAGGGCGAGTACCTGGGCGCCTACCATGCCGGGCCCGTGTATAGCCTGTATGGGCGCCCGGTGCTGTCCACGGCAACGCCACCCGCCGTAGAAACACCCGTTGGAAAGCAAATCTGGACGGGATATCACATGAGAAACGGGAAGCACGATATTCTTCTGTACGATTGGGAGCAGTATATGAACTTTGCCGATTTCCATTTTAAAAAGAAACACTAGCCTAAAACAGTATTCGTTAGTAACACCAGCCCAACGGGTAGCTTTTGGCGTTCCCAGGGAAGTAGAAAATGCCCCGGTATGTTTTTTGTAATTACAACGTATAAAAAAGGAGAACTTCGCGGCTAACTTGCTGATAAGTAGTATTTTTACGCTCTTAATGCCATTAACCATTGACAAACATGACATCAAATACCCAAAATCCGTTACAAAGCCTTGATGTGTGGGAAGAGGACGTGTTGACGCGCTATCCTGAGCCCAATACCAAAGCAAAAGAAGACTATCGTAACTACGATGAACCCGACCGGGATACCGTGCGGGAGTTTTATCGCCTCAACCATACCTATCAGACGTATGGTTTCGTGCTCGAAAAGGAAAAAGAATATCTAAAATTCGATAAGAAAGAAATGCCGATCTGGGAGGCATTTGATTTTCTGAACACCCTCGTGGACGACTCTGATCCGGATACGAATCTTGATCAGTGGCAACACTTATTGCAGACTTCCGAAGCGATTCGCGCCGACGGACATCCTGATTGGTTTGTGTTGGTAGGCTTGATGCACGATATGGGTAAGGTACTTTGCTTGTTCGACGAGCCCCAATGGGCGGTGGTTGGTGATACCTTCCCGGTAGGTTGCGCGCATTCTGACAAAATAGTGTACCCCGAGTACTTTGAGGCAAACCCTGATTCGAAAGACGAGCGATATAATACCAAGTATGGCGTGTATGAGCCAAACTGTGGCTTACGCAACGTACACATGTCGTGGGGGCACGACGAGTACGTGTACCAAATGGTGAAAAATACTATGCCCGAGGAGGGACTGTACATGCTTCGCTACCATTCGTTCTACTCGCAGCACCGCGAGCATGCGTATGATCATCTGATGGATGATCACGATCGGGCGATGTTTGAGTGGGTGAAGAAGTTTAATCCCTATGATCTGTACTCGAAGGTACCCACTCCTCCTAATTGGAAGGAGCTACGCCCCTACTACGAAAATCTGGTAGCGAAGTACCTGCCCAATACATTGAAGTTTTAAGAAGCTACGAGCGCCGCTGAACATACAGTGGCGCTCGTTTTTTGTGCTTCCGTGGTATAATTCTCTTTTCAACGGGGAAATACTTAGTAGTTAAACCAGAACCTTTTTTATTTATAAGTCAGGCGGTTTGCTGACACTACATGATATAAAAGTATATCTTCGTTGCCCATGCTTGCATTTGCTATTGGTCTTTATTTACTCTTGAATATTGGAATTGGCGTATGGGCTTCCCGCCGGGTAACGACCACCCGCGACTTTGTAGTAGCCGGAAGCAGGCTTCCTTTGGTACTGGCGGCCTCCGCCACTTTTGCTACTTGGTTTGGTTCAGAAACGATCATGGGCGCCCCCACCGAATTTATTGAACACGGGGTACTTGGTATTATTGAAGATCCGTTCGGAGCGGCCTTATGTTTGTTCTTGGTAGGAGCGCTCTTCGCCCGCCGGTTTTATGAAATGAACCTGATCACGCTGTGTGATTTTTACAAGGCTCGTTTTGGGAGGAGCGCGGAATTGTTGTCCGCCATCCTCATGATCCCCTCGTATTTTGGCTGGATCGCCGCCCAATTACTAGCCATGGGTATTGTGTTACAGGTAGTGTTGGGTTGGTCATTGCTAGCCTGCATTCTGTTTAGCTCGGTAGTAGTCGTGATTTATACGATCCTAGGGGGGATGTGGTCGATTTCCATTACCGACTTTCTTCAAACTATTACCATTATCGTGGGGCTGGTCATTTTAGCGGTTATTATGTTCAATCAGGTAGGGGGCATCGAACCCCTGACGGCCAATCTACCCGATGGCTTCTTTCGGTTTTATCCCGAAACTTCGTTTAAAAGCTACGTGGAGTACGTGGCCGCCTGGATTACCATCGGATTAGGATCTATTCCCCAACAGGACGTATTTCAACGGGTCATGGCGGCGAAGTCGGCTAAGGTAGCGGTGCGCGCCTCTTTGCTCTCTTCTTTTATGTATTTGACCATTGCCCTGATTCCCCTGTTTATTGGCTTGTGCGGGCATATCCTGTACCCAGATCTTGGGGGCGACTCCCAGATGATTATTCCCACAATGGTAATGCTCCATACGGGATTACCTATACAAATTCTTTTCTTCGGAGCCTTAGTATCGGCGATTCTGAGTAGTACCAGCAGTGCGGTGATGGCGTCAGCGGCAGTATTGGGAGAAAACGTGATTAAGTTTTTCCGCCCCACGCTGTCTGACTGGCAATTGCTCCGTATTATCCGGGTGTCGATCGTGCTCATTACGGGTATTGGGATCATCATGGCCGTTGGTGCGCAAAGTATTTTTGAGCTGGTGGCGGCCTCATCGGCGTTTAGTTTGGTATCGCTCTTTGTGCCCATGGTGGCCGGGTTTTACTGGAAGCGTGCCAATACCCCCGGGTGTTTGCTTTCGATGGGAGTGGGTATTACCACCTGGTTTCTTTGCATTGAAATCGACACCGAGTATCCCCCGATGATGTATGGACTATTGGCTAGTACGTTGGGGATGCTCGTGGGGGTTGTTTTTGGAAAAAGTCCCGCTCCGGGCGTGGCCTGATGGTAGCTTTTGAAGACCCCTGACTTTTACCAGAAACACGCATGGGAAAAATGCCTCTTTTGTGTTCTCCGTCAGTAAGTAGCCGCCGGGATTTTGTGAAGTCGTCGGTAGGTATGGCCCTGAGCCTGTCAGCCCTTGATACCGGGAGTTTCACCCCAAGCCTTTCTAAACCATTGCCTTCAACACCAAACGCTATGACCCTAAACAACCCCAAAAGCATCATCGGTAACTACGGGCAATGGGCCGCCGGATTACGTAAAAATCCTCCGTTACTCTCGCTGTGGGCCAATCCTAAAAAGAAATTGAGCCGTTGGAAAGAGGAGGCCCGGGCCAAGGTGCAAGAGCTGGTGGCTAGTCCGCCGGTTGGCAAGGTACCGGCGGTGATCGTAGAAAAAAAGTACGTGTACGATGGTTTGGAAATAGAAGAATTATCGTGGCAGCTACCTTACGGTCGCCCTACCAAAGCTTTATTATTGAAGCCAGCAGGAGCTAATGGACCGTTACCGGGGATAGTAGCCCTGCACGATCATAGTGGCGAAAAATACTACGGCTACGCCAAAATAACCCGTACTACTGATGAGCAGGACCCACACCTGCGCGAGCATCAGGAGGGCTATTACGGGGGTACTGCCTGGGCTAACGAGGTAGCCAATCGCGGCTACGTGGTGCTGGTGCCCGACGCCTTTCTGTTTGGCAGTCGCCGGGCCTACTACGAAGATGTGGAAGGTATTGCCTGGGGCATAACCAAAACAGATCTGAAAAGTGATGCCGAAATAACCACACAGGAGGAAATCGATACCTACAATGCTTGGGCGTCTGACCACGAGCACGTGGTATCCAAGTCGCTGTTTTGCGCCGGAACTACCTGGCCGGGCGTGGTGCTCACCGAGGATCAGATAGCGCTCACGATCCTGAGCCAGCGTACGGATGTAGATTCAGACAAGTTGGGCTGCGCGGGCCTATCGGGAGGGGGGCTTCGTACGGCCTACCTCGCTGGGCTGGATGAACGCATAAAGTGTGCCGTTTGTGTGGGGTTTATGACTACCTGGGACGACTTTCTGCTCCACAAAGCTTACACGCATACGTGGATGCTGTACGCTCCTTTACTCCCAAACTACCTTGAATTTCCGGAAGTACTCGGCTTGCGGACGCCCTTACCCGTCATGGTTCAGAATAACAATCAGGACCGACTTTTTACCTTATCCGAAATGCAAAAGGCCGATGCCATCCTGCGGGAAGTATACCACCTTGCCGGAGCCGGAGAGGCCTACCAGGGACGGTTTTACGACGGCGATCATAAGTTTGACCGGGCCATGCAGGCGGATGCCTTTGCGTGGTTTGATAAGTGGTTGCGGCTAGGTAGGTAGGGGCTTTGTTGGTTTTTTACCGTAGAAGTTAAAGAATACAACTCCAACCACGGTAGAAAATAGCTTTCTTCGCGTCACAGAGGCTATAGGATTCAATCCTGATTGCAAAGCAGGATCAGCAGGTGGAAGTGGGCACTACCCTAGCCCCCCACAATCGTCACTTTACTAGTCCCATCCATGCCCTATTGCACTTGAATCTGTACCGGAATGTGGTCTTTCATTTCGTGCCGGTGCGAGATTACACCTAGGATTGTTACTGTCCTTGGTATTTTTACCAACGATACGAAGACCGGTGTAGCCTGAATTAATAAAATAAGTTGTTGGAGATAGCTTCAAGAATGGCACCAAGGGGCAAAAGCCTAACAGTACATTATATCTGATGTTACGCAAGTCGGCCGTTTATCCAAATGAGATGTTGCCTTCGTGCTTTAGTTTGAGTGATTCTAGTTCTTTGAAAGCGGCCTGAATGGCCTTGACATAGATTTTGCCTTTCAGGGCGAAAT
>JBDNFP010000146.1:0-25544 GCA_041689775.1 Spirosomataceae bacterium | reverse complement strand
TTACATAAAATATGGTAAAAGTTCAGAAAAAAGTCTCGTATTTAGTAACCTTTGTAGTCGGTTGAACCTGAATCAGTACTAAAATAACTACTTTCCTATCTCCTTGGTGATGCAAAATATCCAATTCTGGTCGAAATAAGTTTTTATAAGAAAGCCCTGTTTACGATAGTTAAGCGGTAAAAGGAAGCTATCGTTAGAATAGCTGGTTTACAATTTAACCACTGGTAAATTAAAATTAGTGTAATTATCTTAGACAATGTTGTGACAAAACTATTTATTTAGGACGGTTGGTTATTTAGGACGGTTGGGAAGATGTAGAAAAGTGAAAAGCCGGTTACTATGGTTTCTGACGATAAAAACGGGCAATAATAAACATATGGGGCATCGTCAGGAGCGAAATCATAACAAAGAAAAGCGTAACCTCGGGGATTGGTGTGGTAAAGTAGTTGAACAGAATCAGAAGAAGGGCAATGCCGAAGGCGCTCAGCAGCGTAAATGGAAGGGCAAGTTGCATAAATTCGCGAAGTGAAAAAGCCGGGCGAAGGGCCCGAAACTCCCTGATCTGAATCATGACGGCGTCACGAGAATGCCAGAAGGCGAAAAATACAGCAAACCCTATGAGAAGGCTACTATTGAAGAAAAGCACAGCCAGAATAATCAGTTCACCTATTTCTTTGAGTAGAAAGGAGGTATCCCGGCTGACCCTACGATTAAAAAAGAGAGTAAATAGGGTGAGCGAAAGCAAGCTTAGAACCAGAGGCGTTTGGTAGAGAGCCAACCAGTCGTATAGTTCGGGATGACCGGTAAGAGGTTGCAACAGAGCCGTCACTTCGGTAAGGTGCACCCCGAGCAATACACCTAAAATCAGTAACCCCCAACTGATGTAAAGTAGGTGGGTAAGGAAGCTGATTAAACCTAGGTACTCAAATTGGGTTTCGCCAAAGTGGTAGGCTGATATACCAATAAATAATGAGAGTGAAAGTAGGGGAAAAAAGTACCAGAGAATGACATAAAGCCCGATAATACCAAGGTACTGCGCCAGAAATGATAAAGTAGTGGCAGAGTTGACTGATTTTTTTTCGATCACGTTATAGATTACATGATCCGTGGCACCGTGGGGTATACCAAGTCCCATAATCAAGGCTCCGGCAACAATGAGCTGGGCGAGGTCAGAAGGCACCAAATGACTTACTAAAATAGCCCCCAAAACCAAGAGGCCTTTGATCCAAAACTTCATACCAGATACTCTACTTTTTGTAATCAAGCGGGGGTTGTGCTGCTATTATGATATTGATCCATACGTGTTAATTCCCTGCTGGTTACTTGCTTGCTTTTTGAAGACAGATAACTGTCTATAAAAGCTTTGGCAAAGGGCCCCCAAGGTAGCTGTACCAACATCAAAAGTTCCCTTCCCAGTGGGGTATCTTCATCAAGGAATTCTAAGATTTTGGTAAATTTATTTTTCTGAAAAAGCGAACCCATAATACGGCTGATCTGCTCAGGCTGATTTTTCATAATGCTGAGCAATAGTTGATCGTAAAAGCCAAACCGTTTGCTTCGGGAAGGCGAAGGTACTATTTCTCCGGTTAATTCACCGATTAGCTCCCGGCAACGATGCTGAATATTCTGGAATGTATAACCCGTGCTGGATTTGGTATCACCACCGGCGGTACCTATTCGTATAATTCTTTTTCCTTCTCGTGGTTGAAATGGGTAGTTGGTCATCGGAATAAGCCCTTTCTCTTGCTCTACTATTTCGTATTGCTCAATGCCCAGGGTATTTTTTATATAGTCTTTTAGCTGTTGTCGGTACTCCCCAGTAACCTTGAACTCCGGACTGAATCGGGTAAATTCTACCAAAGCGTAGTCAGGTGCGTAGGGTACTATATAGAAAAAACTGGGGGGAGACTGAACCGCCGACCGAAAGTCCATGAGCCGAATGGTACGCACATCAAAGGCGGGGGTGGGCGTTTTTATTTTCCACCCAAAAAAGTTTTGAGAAAGCATCAGGTGCTGATCAGGATTAGGCTTGGCCCGAAAAGCACTGTCAAAAACGTAGTTCCCGTAGTAAACCTGTCCCGAAGTAGTCAAAATACTCGCCGCATTCTCACTTTGCTGAATGGATGCTACCTCATCGCGCAGGAAGGTGACATTGGATGACCGCCCGATGAGATCAAACATCTCTTTGTAAAAATGAACTGCCTGGATGCAGTAGTAGCGATATGGATCAATTGATTCGGTTTTTTGAAAATGATCGGTTATAAACTCGATGTGATCCCAGGCATAATGCTTGCTGCTGAGGTACGGAGAAGGCTGGGTATCCCAGAAACACCACGTTCTATCATTCTGCACCTTATCATCCCGATCGATCAAGAGTATACTATGATTCCGAAGAGGGCTGTGCAGGAAATGATGCATCAGGCTAAGGCCAGCGCATCCTGCTCCGGCAATGATATAGTCATATTTCATTCTGCTGGATAATTGGAGGATGGTAGAATATCAGTCAATGGTACTATTTAGGTACTTCATTGTACACAAAACATGATTTCGTTCCGGAATGTTTGGGTAGGTAAAATTTTATAGTCAAACTATGAAGCCATTAACTTGACATAGAAAATAAAAAAGAGGGGACAGTCCCCTTTACCTGTAATTGTTACCTTCGTGAAATGGTCTGAATAAATTAAAGAAAATGAAGCGAGCAGGTAAAGGTAAAGCTTTGGTTGGTTTCCGACGGCATGGTTTATTAATCGTGCTGATCTGTTACTGTTTTATGCTTACTAAGGTCATTGGGCAGAGCATCACCCGGGGGCCTTACTTACAGCAGCCCACGCGTGAGGGCATCACTATTCGATGGCGGACTGACGTACCCACAGATACTCGGTTGGAATATTCTGCCTTGGGTACTTCACTGGTAGTAGCTAAGACAGAAAGTATCCTTACTACCGAGCATGAGATCACACTTACTGGCTTACCTTCTGATTCAAAATATTTCTACGGTATAGGTACTACCCAGAAAATATTAGCGCAGGGAGCCAACTACCACTTTACCACGGCCCCTCCGGCTGATACCAAGCGGCCGATCAGGTTTTGGGCAATGGGTGATTTTGGTGCCTCCAATACCGCCAAATACGCAAATAATCAGCGTGAAGTCAGGGATCAGTTCTTGGCCCAAAAGAATGGACCCGTTGACCTGTGGGTATGGATGGGTGATAATGCCTACTGCTGTGGTACTCAGGACGAATACCAGACGCAGGTTTTTGATTTTTATGGTAGTACTATTATGGGTAGCATGCCCATTTTGCCTAGCCCCGGCAACCACGAGTACTACGCTACAAGTACTGCTAAGGTAGACCGGATTATACCCTACTTTGATATGTTCACAATGCCAACCAATGGTCAGGCGGGGGGGATACCTTCGGGCAATGAAGCATACTATTCTGTCAATCACGGCCCGGTTCATTTTATAGCATTGGATACTTACGGATACGATGAGGGGAAATACCCCTTGGCGGATACCCGGAGTTTGCAATATAAGTGGCTCGAAAAAGATTTGGCGGCCAATACTTCACTCTGGACCGTTGTGTTTTTTCACCACCCGCCTTATACTAAACGTTCGCACGACTCCGACTTTGAGAAGGAGCTAACGGTAATTCGGGAAACGCTTGTGCCGCTTTTTGATAAATACAAGGTAGACTTGGTATTGAGCGGGCATAGCCACGTGTACGAGCGCTCGTACCTCATGAAAGGCCACACGGGTTTGTCACCCACATTTAGTAAGAGTCAGCATGTGGTGCAAGACACCAAAGCAAGCTATACCAAAGATTCAAAGCCGATCATTAATAAAGAAGAGGGAACAGTGTACATGGTGATCGGCTCAGCCGGAAGGTTAGACTCTCGAAACTATACCGATGGGCATCCTTCGTCGGTATATGCCAACTATGACATGGGAGGTTCTAGCCTGTTTACCGTAGACGAAAACCGCCTTGACTCGCGCTGGATATGCGCCGACGGTGAAGTCAGGGATAGCTTTACTATGTTCAAGAATGTAAATATACGTACCGAGAAACGCCTTCAATTTGGCGAGAGCGTAACCCTGTCTGCTTCCTGGAAAGGCAACTACCGGTGGTCGACGGGTGCAATGAATCAGCGGTCTATTACGGTAAACCCCCGTCGTGACACCCTCATTACGGTCAGTGATTCGCTGGGGTACTTGAAGGATTCGTTTCTGCTGTCGGTAGCTCCCGCACCAACGATCAAAGTGATAGTGGATACTACTACTGCTCTTTGCGCCGGGCAGGCGGCTACTGTTTCCTTCGCTTCCACTACGTTTAGCTTTGACCAATGGACGTTCCGGGTAGAACTTTCAGATAGTAACGGGCAATTTACAAGCCCCACCTTGTTGGCAGAGGGGAAACAAACGCTCTTCCGGGTAAACCTGCCGGCTAACCTTACCGCAGGAAGTAATTATCGTATTCGGGTAGTACCCGATGCTGGTTTTTTCGTGGTAGTACCTTCCTATGCTTTCCGGGTGAGTCGCCCTGCGGAAGCCCGCCTGACCAACGAGTCGCCGGCGGCCTATGCAAACGAAATCAGCCTGAATGTTTTGGTAAAAGGCACTTTACCGGCCCGGATCAAAATCACTACGCTGCCCGAGCAAACGATTAATCAGATGGATTATACCGTGGTGGTAAACCCTCAGCAAGCGTCTGTTTTTAAAATCGAGCAACTGACCAATGTTTGCGGAGTCGGTAGTATTGATAGTCGCACCGTGCAGATTACACCTCCGCTAGCTACATCTTCCACTACCATCGGGGTAAAGGTATACCCCAACCCTGGCAACGATCGGATTGTGATTGAGTATCCGCTAGCGTCGGGTGCTTCGGTGCAGGTGGTGATCACAGATCTAAACGGAAAAAGAGTAGCCGAACATATATTCAGTACCCGTGAAAAACAGGAAGTTGATATTAGGTCATTACCCGCCGGTACTTACCTTGTTGAGATTCGGTCGGAGGGGCAGTCTATTACTAAACGAATTGTGAAGTATTGAGTCAATCTGTACTGCCCAATAGTAGATTAACCTTTTGGGACTTAGCCATATAAATATGGTGAGGTTAGATACTTTGGATTAATTTCTACCCATTGCGTGAAGTTACTCGTATTTGACGTGAGGTACTTTCCGGATAACTGGCTTTTTAATGAAAATATAATGTGATTATATTTTTTTATTCTCCACTTTTGCATGAAAATAGAAAAATAACACATTTGGTATAACCCATTTCTTGTATATAGTGACTTATTGATTACTCCACAAAATAGCTATTAAAGAAGCCTTGCTTGGGCTGCACGCAGGGGAATATAAATACTGAATCCGCTTTGACCACTTATCTCAACGTTACGTATAGTTAATCAGCTAGCGAAACTTAATTTCCTAATCCACCCCCATTCAATATAATGCCGTCTGACCTTTTTCGAGGAGGTCTTGCCGTATGCGAATAGTTAGATAAATAAGGTAAATACGTTGATCCTTTATTTCATCGGAAAGATGAGTAGGGTAGTTTGGGTAACTGATTCCTGAATTTAGATACAATATGAAGTTTTATAAAGACAGCAGATTCATAGTAGGACTTTACACCCTGATCGGGTTGATTGCAGGTATACAACGCTACATACTTGGGCCGGATCGGTACAATAATTTTGTGATTTTTCAACACTCGATCTACCATTTTTTTGATCATCTCAATCCATACCTGGACTACTCAAATGAATACTCCGATGTATTTCTGTACAACCCTTCCTTTATCGTTCTTTTCATGCCCTTTGCGTTGATTCCCACCCTTGTGGGGTTGATTCTTTGGCCTACGTTTACACTAGTGGTGTACTACTTCGGGGTAAATACACTTCCTTTTTCTCAGCAGTCGAAGGTCTTTCTATTCTATCTGATTATACCTGAGATACTGACATCCGTAGCCAATTTGCAGACCAATCCGCTCATTGTTGCCTTTACCATATTATCGGTGACGTTGCTTGAAAAAGAAGCGTATCAGAAGGCCGCTATATTCCCTTCACTCAATTTCTTTATCAAAGGGTATGGAGCAGTCGCGGGTGCTTTTTTTCTTCTCAAAAACCCTCGTATCAAGACATTTGCATACTTGGGTTTATTTTTTCTGTTGCTTGGTGCTTCCCCGCTATTATTCTATTCATGGAGTGAGTTTGTGACGCTCTATGAGCAGTGGTTTGTTTCACTGAAAGAGGACTATTCGATTAATACTGGTCTGTCGGCCATGGGAGTGATCAAAAGTCTGCTATGTGAGGATGCTTCGATTCCAATGATTCAGATGGTCGGAATTGTATCGTTTTTAGTTACTTTTACCTTGTTACTTTACCGGAAGAACTACGACCTGGTAAAGTTTCACTTCCTGGCCTACGTGCTACTTTGGATGGTTATTTTCAATCAGGCTGCCGAATCGCCCACCTACATAATTGCCTCTACGGGAGGTTTTATCTGGTACTTAACCTCACACAAGACGTGGCTCGATAAGGCACTTTTTATGTTATTTTTCTTGATTACGGTACTCGCGACATCAGATTTCTGTCCCAATTATATTCGAAACACATTTGTTAACCCTTATTCGCTAAAAGCATTGCCCTGTATGTTAATCTGGTTAAGAATCCAATGGGATTTACTCCGTACCACTACCCAGTCTCTTGATGTTATTTATGGAGAATGAAGTTGATTTGAGTATCATTTTGCCCATCTATAATCCTCCTGCTGGATGGGCTACTCGTGTGGAAGAATCTTTAAGAGAGTTGTTCCCATTATTTGAGGGAGTTGTAGTAAAAGTACTTTTGGTAAATGATGGCTCTTCACTTGAAATACAGGAAGACGTTAATTCCTTATTAGCAGCTTTTGAACATTTGGATTATTTTAAATATGATCAGAATCAAGGTAAAGGGTTCGCTATCAGAATGGGACTGAAACAGGTCCATTCCCAATTTTATATCTACACAGATTGGGATTTCCCTTTTGGGGTTGAGTCAGTCTATGAAGCCTACCGGAGTTTGCAGTACGATAACGCCGACCTGTTGATCGGAGTGAGGTCGCACAATTATTTTTCTTCGCTTCCGCTTCTAAGAAAAATTATTTCGCAGGGACTCAGAATACTAAACTTTTTTGTGCTACATTTTAGATACATAGACACCCAGGCAGGTATTAAAGGGTTGAGCAATAACGCCAGAGCTGTGTTTCTTGGCAATAAGACCAACAGTTTTATATTTGAATTAGAATTTATTCGGGATTGCTTCCGGAGAAAGTTGAGTATTTCCTACCTGTCAGTTAGTCACAAGAACGATATTACTTTCAGCAACTTCGGAGTAAAAACAATCACGAAGGGGCTGAGGGTACTCATGAAGATAATACTTACCTGAGTATGGAAAAGAAGATCTTGCTTACTTTTGATGTAGAGGAGTTTGACCTACCCGAAGAGTATAATATTCAGGTAGAAAAGGAGGAGCAGTTAGCAATTTCTACCCAAGGGTTAGATAAAATACTGGCGTTGCTCAGAAAGCATCAGGTAGTGGCTACTTTCTTTACAACGGCCTATTACGCAGAGAATAATCCTTGCCGGATGCGTAAGCTAATCCAGGAAGGGCACGAGGTAGCTTCTCACCTATACTATCATTCCGACTACGATCCAGGACATCTGCTTGCTTCAAAGCTAAAAATTGAAGAGATAACCGGATGCCGTGTCGCGGGGTTTCGAAGCCCCCGGCTCAGGCCGATGGAGCCGGGCTTAATTAAAAAGGCAGGGTATCGGTATGATTCTTCTCTTAATCCTACCTATCTACCGGGTAGGTACAATAACCTCTCTAAGCCACGTACCTTATTCGAAAATACCGAAGACGGGTATTGGGTACTTCCCTTTTCGGTTTCTCCTTGGCTGAGGTTTCCTTTGTTTTGGTTGAGCTTTAAAAACTTAAACTTTCACCTATATACCTGGCTGTGCGAGCGTACCTTAGGGAAAGACAATTACCTGCATCTTTACTTTCACCCCTGGGAGTTTACTAGCCTGGATAAGTTTCCCATTCCCCGCTATATAAAGGCAAAGTCGGGCCATAAGCTGGTACGCCACCTCGATTTACTGATTCAAAGGTTAAAAAGGAAAGGAAGTTTTTCGACTATTTCAGATTTTTTGGATTTGAAAGAGGCGGAAGAATTTCAGATAAATTAGCCTTTCTTCAACTATAATGCAATGGGTAGGCATACCTACTAGTCACCAATTTTTTAATCTTCTTCTACCTTTTCCGGGAGTGTATTCTATTCATTTATAGAGACATTTGAAGAATAGGCCTTCTCCGATCAATCTTTTTTTTGGACTGAGGCAATACATGTTTTGATTCTGGTGTATTCTGATAATGAATGGAAACTAGTCAACTACAAGAGGTACTTCGTGGGTGTCAGCGAAAAGACCGGGTAGCTCAACGCGAGTTGTACCGGGCATTTTACCGGCATGGTTTATCGGTTTGTTTGCGCTATATCAATGATCTCGAAACGGCTCAGGAGCTGGTCAATGACAGTTTCCTGAAAGTATTCGCCAATATCGGAAAGTATAAGCCTGAATATCCTTTCGCTCCGTGGTTTTCAAAAATTGTAGCCAACACTGCTATTAACCACATTCGGGCACATATTCATGATATTGAAACAGAAAGTTTTGACCTCGGAACGGAAGTTGCCGTGGAAGAACAGTTATTTCAGCAGCTGAATAGCGAAGATATCGTTGCTCTTATTCAGAAACTTTCTCCGGCGTACCGGCTGGTGTTTAACCTGTACGCCATTGAAGGATACGAGCATAAAGAAATAGCCAAACTGCTGGGAATCGCCATTGGTACTTCCATGTCCAATCTGGCGAAGGCCCGGAAAAAAATGCAGGAATTGGTGCAGCAAATGAACCTAATCATAACCCGGAATGAAAAATAGATCTATTGACGAAGAATTTTCCAGGCAACTGCCGGATGCCTCGGCCAAAGACTGGAAACAGCTGGAAAATCAGTTGGAAGTGGGGGACTTGAAGCGTAAGCTCAGGGGGATGTTATGGGCTTTTCCATTGGCAATAGTAACCCTGACGGGTTTTTCTGGCTGGCAAAGCTACGAGCTTTCCCATACCCGACAACGGCTGGAACAATTAGAAAAAGTGGTCAAGCTACAAAAAAAGTTGAGCCCTTTGGATGATCGCTCGGACACAGTAAATCAACGGATGGTGGTCCATGATACGGTTTACCTGACTACAGCGATACGCTATTCACAGGTTTTTGATCGAGAAATAATACCTGAATTGAGGAATAAGCCCGATGATAGTTCTGTGCCAATTGATTTCCAAGTTGCTACTTCTCCCACTAAACCCTCCCCTAATGTAAAAAACTTTACTTCAACTGAATCTGAATTGAAAACGGAAAAAGAATTGGCCGTAAGTTCTAGTAATTCAAACAATAAGACAATTGATGTTAAAGTAGGTAGCGTTGAAAATCAGCAAGTGATGGATAAAAACCAAATAGAAGTCAAGGCGAATCCTGAAAGCAGATTTATTGCAAACCAGATGCCCGAGCAGGTTTCAGACTCCACCCTACGCGCTATTTCGGAGGCCACGGTTGGTATGCCAGATTCCGAAGCTAAGCAAGAAGGAGTAGGGGAGCGTAGTAACCCGGCGAAGGAATCGCTGGTACAATCCAAGACCAAAGAAGAGAAAATGGTGTCAGAAGAGAAAGGACCTGCGTCAACGGTAAATCCGGAATCAGCGGAGAAATCAAAGCAATCCAAAATCCGGAAATCCCTACCAGTCTCGGTGGATGCCGGCGTTAGTGCCGGACTACTTACTCCAATTGCCGAAGGCATCGAAGAAGGAAGTCGCGGGACGACAGCGGGGCTGCGATTTGCTTTGAATTACTCTCCCCGATGGTCGGTCGTGCTTGACGTGCAGCGGAATAATCTACGGTTTCATCAAGAAGGTGATCATGGGTATTCTTTTCTGCCCGAAGTACCTACACCTTTTCCTGGGGCAAGACTAAATGAAGCAGAAGTTTACGAGTTTTCGTCGTGGCAGTTTGGGGCGGGGCTGCAATATACGGTGTTGGATAAGTACAGTTGGAAACCCTACGTACGAGTAGGGTGGGCGCTGCAAAAACCGGCTAATTACCTGATTGAGTACAAATATATAGATGCCAATGAAGATCAATCAGAGGCATACTATACGTTCCGGAATGAACCCGCTATCAAGGATATAGTACAAGGTGCGGTGGGAGTAAACTACCCTTTGGGACAGCGCTTAACGGCGAGTGCAGAAGCAACGTACCAACGGCAGTGGAAAACCCCGACCCAAACTCCCAACGTAATGGCATTTAAAGCAACAATAGTATACAGACTTTCGAATAATTAATAATTAACAAACAGTAACACCCTCAGAAAAATGGAACAAGTTGAAAAAATGAATCGGAATAATTTTCTTAAAAATCTGGGATTTAAAGGAACTGCCTTGCTGGCAGTATACTGCGCCGGATCATCGTTGACCAGCTGCGTGAACGACGGGCAGGCGGTTGCCCCACAGGTACAAGGCGATCTAACGGTTGACTTGAGCGTGGCATCCAATAAAGCGCTTAATACGGTGGGAGGATATGTGGTAGTTAGCCAAACGGTAATAGCCCGCACGGGTGCTACCACATTTGCCGCTGTAACGCAGGTATGTAGTCATGAAGGTCAAACACAGGTATCCTACGTCAACGGAGAGTTTTACTGTTCTGCCCACGGTGCCCGGTTTAGTACGAGTGGTAAAGGGTTGAATAGTAACGGTAGCCGTGGTATTGCTTCTTACCAGACTCAGCTAAATGGTACTATCCTCACTGTGGCTCGCACCTAACAATTCACGGGAGTAGTGTAAAAGCTACTCCCAAAATGTACTATCCTCACGGTGGTTCGCACCTAACTCGCTGAATAGCATGATTTCCTTCCGCATTAAATATAGGTCGGGCTTGCCTCGACTGCTTTTCTTTATCCTGTTGACCAGTCATTCCTGGGTAGTATATGCCCAGAATGATCTCATGGACATGCTGGAATCGACCGAAAAGAAAGAGACTACTTACACGAAGTATACCTTCAAATCGAGCCGTATCATTAATGGGCATTCCATTGAAACCGTGGCCAAGAATCACCTTGATTTTCGTATTTCGCACCGCTTTGGTAGAGTTAATTCGGGTGCCTACAATCTTTGGGGGCTTGATCAGGCAAGCATGAAGCTCTTTTTTGATTATGGGCTTACTGACCGCCTGACGGTGGGAGTAGGGCGGGCCACTACCGGAAAAACCTACGATGGATATGCCAAGTATAAGCTGCTACGGCAGTCAAGCGGTGCTCGTACTATGCCGATAACAGTGGTGGTGGTGGGAGGAACGTCGCTGAATACCATGAAGCCCATTGACGAAACCCAACCTACGCTTTTTGTCGACCGGATGACCTACTTTGGGCAGCTCCTTATTGCCCGAAAGTTCAGTGAGCGCTTATCATTGCAAGTCAGTCCAACGGTACTTCACCGAAACCTGACCAACACACCCTATGAAACTAATCTGGTGGCTGCGGTGGGAATAGGTGGCCGTTTTAAGATTAGTAAAAGAACCTCGCTTAACGCCGAATATTTTTATGTATTACCCAATCAGATCGATCCCCAGTTTAAGAATACATTGTCGGTTGGTGTTGATATCGAAACGGGAGGTCACGTATTTCAGCTGCATTTTACCAACTCTTTGGGTATGGTAGAAAGACAGTTTCTGACGGAAACGACCGGCGCCTGGGGTAGTGGTGATATTCACTATGGATTCAATTTATCCCGAACATTTAGCTTCGATAAGAAAGCACAAAAACCTACTAAATAAGTTATAAAATAGTCCTTTTAATTATGAAAAAGCTAAGCATCATACTGCTGGTAGCTTGGTTCTGTATTACCTATACGGCCGAAGCTCAAAATCTGTATATAGCCCAAACTACCGAAGTTAAATTCTTCTCTGCTACGCCGATTGAAGATATTCAGGCAACCAACACAAAGGTTAGCAGTTTACTCAATAGTGCTACCGGAGAAGTGGCCATCAAGATGAACATAAGAGACTTTCATTTTCCGAATAACCTTATGGAGGAGCATTTTAATGAAAACTACATGGAAACGGAGAAGTACCCTACTGCCCTATTCAAGGGTAAAATCAAGGAGGCGATCGACTACACCAAAGACGGTACTTACGTGGTTAATGCACAAGGCATTTTGACCATGCATGGTATAGCCAAAGAACGCCTGATACAAGGTACGCTCGTTGTGAAGGGAAACCAGCTGGCTTTAACCTGTAACTTCGACGTACCCTTGGCCGAACATAAAATTGATATTCCCAAAATTGTAATCGCGAAAATAGCCGAAGTGATTGCGGTGAAGGCGCAGTTTTCCTACGTTCCGTACCAAAAAACTGCCCAAAAATGAAAGCCATTAAGCGATATGTACGTAAGACCATGAGCTTGCTTCCTATTCTATTGCTTTACGTGTCCTCTTGCGTGTATCATAAGCCAGACATTCCACCGGAGGTAATAGTGGCTGATGGAAACGGACAAGGCTGTGATCCGTCCCAGATGTACTACGAGCAGGATATCCAGCCAATCCTGATTTTAAACTGCACTAAAAGCGGGTGTCACAACGATAAAGATCACGCTGAGGGTATTTCGTACAGTAGCTATTCGCAGACGATCAGAACCGGGAAAGTACGACTAGGAAACCCCTCGGGAAGTAAAATGTATACGTCTTTAACCAATAAAGGAGAGAATCGTATGCCACAGGGAGCATCACCACTGCCTACTGAGCAGATTGCCATTATTGGTCAATGGATACAGCAGGGGGCGAAAAATTTGGTATGTCAAGGTTCTAGCAGTAGTACGGGTACTTGTGATGTATCAAACGTTACTTATACCCAAACTATCGCCCCAATTATGCAAAAATACTGTACCGGATGCCACAGTGGAGCTGGCGCAACTGCCGGAATCGATTTAAGCATCTACTCAGGAGTTTCAGCTCAGGCCAGAAGTGGTTATTTGTACGGATCAATTACCCACGAGTCGGGATTTAGTGCTATGCCTTCGGTAAGTAGCAAGATTCCCACCTGCTCTATCGAACAGGTTAAGGTCTGGATTGACAAAGGCGCTTTGAATAACTAGTTGGTTTCAAGTAGGTACTGATCGAAAAGTTTCATACTCCTTTGGTCGGTTAGCCTACCTTCGGTTGTCTTGTCCACCTACCATACTGAGGTAGCTGTCGAATCGGCTCATGGCAATTGTACCTTCCGATACCGCTTCCTTTACGGCGCAGCCGGGCTCATTGATGTGCAGACAATCGTCGTAGCGGCATTGATTGAGTAGATCACGCATTTCAGGAAAAAAATGGCTGATTTCCTTTGGACTAATTTCAGAGAGTCCTAGCTCTTTAATGCCTGGTGAATCGACTATGTATGTATCCGGTTCTATCTCAAACATCTCGGCAAACGTGGTCGTATGTACTCCCTTGTTGGCAAAAGTAGATACCTCTTTTGTGCGTAGGGTAAGTTCGGGAGCAATCGCATTGATGAGCGACGATTTACCTACTCCCGAGTGCCCGGAAAGAACCGAAACCTTGCCCGTTAGTATCGCTTTAACTGCGTCAAGTCCGTGTCCATCAGTGGCCGTAGTCGCCAGACATCGATAGCCCAGACTTTCGTATAGTGCCATCAGTTCGTTCTGATAGTCAGCAATTTCCTTGTCGAGCAAATCTTGCTTGTTAAAAATAAGTACAACCGGAATCCGGAAAGATTCGGCAATGACCATGAAGCGGTCAATGAAGCCCAGCGAAGTCCGTGGGAAGAAAAGAGTAGCTACCAGTATTGCCTGATCCACATTTGCGGCTAGCATGTGGGCGTGGGCGGTCTTATGCACCGACTGTCGTATCAGGTAATTTGTTCGTGGTTTTATATTAACAATGATTCCCGTATTTTCGGTTTTGTCTTCAATATCAAAATCCACTTTATCACCAACCGCGATCGGGTTAGTTACTTTAAAACCCTTTATCTTAAACTTACCCTTCAACCGACACTGCCAGAGATGTCCTTCCTGATCCTTTACATCATACCACGACCCCGTGGAACGCATTACTAATCCTTTTTTCAAGACGAATTCCTTAGTTATATACCCTATATAATGATACGAAGATACTATAAGTTCAGACTGAACCTTCAAATAGTATCTTCAAGAATAATTGAAAAATAAGTAGAAGGATGCGACTAACATGTTCGAAACTATATGAAATCATTACGTTAAATTTGTCCCGAAAATCAGGGTTTGAATAGTTTTTTGCTCTCTCCTCACCATTTGAACGCTCTGTTTAATAATTATTAATTTTTTTTAATAAAAGAAAACTTAACTTTGTATCTTTATAGCATGGTACGTTTCCTTCTATTTTTAGCAGTGTCTACAACGAAACAACCTACCCAAGAAGTCTGTTCAAAAAACTTGACAGACATTTTTAACCCCGTTACAACAGCTCCATGACAGTAATTACAGAGGAAGCTAATTCCGTAATTGACATTCGCAGAAATCGTCTGAGAAGCAGTTTGATTCTTGAATTATATCAGTCCGGTCAGACCTCCATTAACAAAATGGCCCGTCTGTTTCACGCGAGTATCCCCTCGGCCACCGGTATTGTAAATGACCTCATCAAAGAAGGGTGGATTAATGAAACAGGTACTGGGCCCGCCCGTGCCGGACGCCCTCCGGTCTTGTACGGATTGAACGCCCAGAAGCACTATACCTTAATCATGGATATCAACCGCCACGATATGCAGTTGGTTATTTTTGATCTGGCGAATAAATTGGTGGTGAAACGACAAGTAGACGTGAAGTTGGATGACCCCAAAATGTTTCTGAATTCATTATTCAGTGAGGCGGATGAGTTCTTACAGTTCCACTCCATTCTGCCGGAAAAACTCTGGGGAATTGGTGTGTCTATGCCGGGTCTTATCAACGCTCAGAAGGGAATTAATCAGACCTACTCTCATCTTACCCTACCCGATATATCGTTGTCGTCGCGCCTGGAAGAACACTTCGGGTTGCCCGTTGTGCTCATAAACGATACACGGGCTACTACCATCGGGGAGCACCGGTTTGGTTTGGCCAAAGGTAAAAAGCACGTACTGACGGTCAATATCGACTGGGGCGTTGGGATGGGAATTCTGCTCAACGGAGAAGTCTTTAACGGATCTTCCGGTTTTGCCGGAGAATTGGGCCACATACAAGTACAACCCGACGGTCTGTTGTGTCATTGCGGTAAAATAGGGTGTCTTGATACCATTACTTCGGGCTTTGCTCTTATTCGGGAGGCCAAGGCGGGAATCCTGGCCGGACGCATCACTACGCTACCGAAACTCTTAAAAGAGGGTGAGGCGTTGGATACGCAACATATTATTAAGGCAGCTCATAATGGCGATGGATTTTGTATCGATCTGTTGAGCAAGCTCGGCATGGAACTTGGGAAAGGTATTGCTACTGCGGTACATCTCTTCAATCCTGAAATTGTGATTGTTACGGGCGTACTGGCCGAAGCCGGTCCGTACATTTCGAACCCCGTGGAGCAGGCAATTAATAAGTATTGCTTATCTGATTTTAAGAGTTCCCTTTCGATCCGTATTTCCCAGCTTGGTAGCAAAGCTAGGCTATGGGGTATTCAGGCTCACCTGATTGAGCAGCTGGTAACCAAAGAGTTCAGCTGATTCTTTATTGAAGATAGCCAGTTAGACACCGCATAACTGCGTCCGTAGCTCCGGTATGAGAACGGACGTAGTTTTCAGAAATCTCCCCCGCAATCTCCCGACATTCTGGCTCTTCCATGAACTTCCGTAGCTTCTGCTCCAACTCGTTCGTGTTGTGTACCGCCCAGGCTCCTCCTTCGGAGCGAAGATCTAGGGCCTCCTGAAATTTTTGGTAGTTTTTATCCCCAAACAAAATGGGTAACCCAAAGGTAGCGGCTTCCAGAATGTTATGAAGGCCCGCCCCAAATGCACCTCCGATATACGCTACCTGCCCGTAACGATACAGCGACGACAACATTCCGATATTATCGATCAGCAGATTGTTGGCGGAAGGGAAAACTGACAAGTCAAAATTGGCAGCTTTGTAAGCGGAGTAGCGTAATGTGCTTCCATTTAGTGTCTGCTCCCAGCGACTGAGCTCCTGTTCATGAATTTCGTGGGGAGCAATAATGACCCGCATGGGTTGCTCTATCGCATTGAGAGCGGGCACCAGTATCTCCCGGTCGGTCTCCCAGGCAGAACCCACTATCAGACAGAACGTATTATGTACAAAAGCATCAATCTCGGGCAAATCTCGGGCGGCCTCCACAATTTGGGTCACCCGGTCAAATCGGGTATCTCCCGCCACGGTTACCTGTTGAACATCAATGCCTTCTAATAGATCGGCTGATTCCTGGTTTTGAACCAGCAGGTGATCAAAGTAATTTAGCAGGTTTCGGTAAAACCCTCCGTACGGTTTAAAAAACAATTGACCTGGCCTGAAAATAGCTGAAAATGAGAGAATTATGCTGTTTTCTTGGCGTAATACACGTAGGTAGTAGTACCAAAATTCATACTTGATAAAGAAGGCTACTTTGGGGTTGGTTAGCTGCACAAATTGCTTTGCATTTGCGGCTGTATCTACGGGTAAATAACAGATATAATCGGCTTGGGCATAGTTTTTTCGCACTTCATAACCGGAGGGGGAAAAGAACGTCAGGAGAATAAAATAATCGGGATAGCGTGCCTTGAATGCCTCAATAACCGGGCGTCCTTGTTCAAATTCGCCCAAAGAAGCAGCGTGAAACCAGGCTACCGGCCTTGATTGAATCAAGGGTGGTAGCTCGGCCCGAAGCTTGATAACCAAACCTTTTCTCCCCGCTACCCACGCGCGTGCTTTCGGGTGAAACAAAGCAACTATCTGCATGATGAATGCGTACGCGCGGATGGATATTTGATAGAGAAAAATTGCCAATGGGTAGTACTGAAAGGTTTCTGCAAAACTAATATTCTTATTCTAAACATCAATTAAAACTAGGATACTCATGAAAGACTACGAAACGATGGTGGAAGCATTAAACGACCTGAAAAGCAGGGGCTTCCGATATGATTATAATTTGATTTCCCACGGACTGGAAAGTAACGTGGATGGGGAAATGATTGCGCTTTCGCCGGCGGAGTTCGAAATAGAAGAGGTATACCGTTTTGAGGGTATGACTAACCCTTCGGATAGCTCGATACTCTATGCAATTGCCTCAAAAGGTGGCCTCAAAGGTACTTTGGTAAGCGCCTACGGGGTATATGCTGATACCATGTCGAACGAAATGATCGAAAAACTAGATACCCGACACCTATCCTGAAACTTTTTTGGAAGAGGTTGGGGTTTTGTTTTAGAAGGAGGGACGATTAGCTTTCTTCTTCTGAAGTAAAATCAACTAGTTAGTGTACCGATATGAATTGGAATTTGCTTGCCGAAGAGGCACAGTTAGAAGCTATCCGGGCAGAGTCTCAGGAACACCCGGTTATGATATTTAAGCATAGTACCCGTTGTTCGATCAGCTCAATGGCTTTATCGCGAATGGAAAGAAACTGGAAAGGGGAAGAGGCTGCTGACACGGCGCCTTACTTGCTCGATCTGATTGCTAACCGTTCTTTATCGTCTGCCGTAGCTGCTGAGTTTGGTGTACAGCACCAGTCACCGCAGGTACTGCTAATCTCGAAAGGTATATGTGTATACGACGCTTCTCACTACGATATCAGTTTTGGCGACATCAGCGAACAGGTAGCCGTAACGAAGTAATATAAAATGTAGGTAGTCCGTACATAGATATTTTGTGCACGGACTACCTATATCAAGCTTCTTGGGCTACATCCCACGAAAACTCCACTACTTGCTCAATATCGGGATGCAGACTAAGGGCCACCGGACAAGTGTAAGCCGCCCGTTCAAGTTTAATGCGCTCGACATCTGAAAGCTCAGCCGCAGAAATCATCTTCATCTTTAGCTCGATACGAGCGATCCGTCGGGGAGCTTCGGCTGTCATTATTTTGGAGATTTCCATTACAGATCCTTTCAGATCAATCTCCTCACGCCCAGCTACAATACCCATAATGGTCATCATACAGCTACCCAAAGCGCCCGCCACCAGATCGGTAGGAGAAAAAGCTTCACCTTTTCCTTGATTATCGGTAGGCGCATCAGTTAGTATCTGAGTGGAAGATTGTAGGTGGGTTGCTTGGGTGCGCAAGTCACCTAAATACTCGGTGTTTATGGTTGGCATACGTTTTCTGGTTAATGAAAAGAACATAAATTTATAAAAAACCGTTAAAGAGATACGTTATTGGGAAGAGAATCAAACAAAATTTTCTATTTTCACTTAACTATTTGTACGAAGGAACAATTAAGTGTATGATACACAAGAACTATTTTTTGCTTGGAGGCCTGTTACTTTTCCTGACCACCGCTGCCTTGGGGCAGACCCGGAGTGTTGAGGACTCAGATATTGAAAAGTATACTACTTTATCTTCCATCGGGGTTACTACCAATACCAATTCGGGTATTCTGGGAGGAGTGGTAGCGCGGCATTCACAATCCTTACCCGGCACTTTTTTTGGAAAGCAGCAATTCAGATACCTTGCTCTGGAGCTAGTGAATGTGAAACATCCAAAGGAGCTTTCATCTCAGAATTTTGTTACGGGCTCACGATTTACCTACGGGAAGCAAAATTACCTTTTTGTGCTTCGCCCCGAGTATGGGCGGGAAGTAATGTTCTTTAACCGACACTCCGACGAAGGTATCTCCATCAGCGGAATCTTTGCGGCAGGGCCTTCCATTGGTCTTGAAAAACCATACATTATTCAGTTTCAGTCCCGTCCGGGTGTTATTGTATCGGAGCCGTACGATCCCGTTAAACACGCGCAGACCGAATTGATTATCGGATCAGGTAACTTCTTTCAGGGGTTTGATAAAACCAAGATTGCTCCTGGCCTGCACGTGAAAGGAGCCCTTAGTTTTGAGCTCAGCTCTTTCCGGGACAACATGACCGGCATCGAGATTGGATTCATCGCCGAAGCATTTTCACGTAAAATCATCATTATGCCTTTTGCCGAAAACCGCTCTTTCTTTACCTCGGGCTACGTGACACTCTACTTTGGAAATAAAAAATAGGAAGATTAAGCGAAAATAGCCTTGTGTGGTAGACTTACATGGTTACAGAAACGGAAACATGTAATTTTGCCGCCAAGCATTTTATGTCGAGCCAATCGACTCATTTATAAAAAGAATAATTACTACTTATCCATGATAGAATTACCCGTCATACCTACTGAACGTAAGAAACGCCCCGACTGGCTACGCGTAAAGCTACCAGCCGGTCCGGATTACCTGCGGGTACGTAAGTTGGTAGATAATTACAAGCTTCACACAATCTGTGAAAGCGGCAGCTGCCCTAATATGGGCGAGTGTTGGGGAGCCGGAACCGCCACTTTTATGATATTAGGTAATGTATGCACCCGTAGTTGTAGCTTCTGTGCCGTGGCCACCGGGCGTCCTAATGAATATGACACCGATGAGCCACAGCGAGTAGCGGAGGCTATCCGGTTAATGGGCGTAAAGCACGCCGTAATTACCTCCGTAAACCGCGACGAGTTAAAAGACCGTGGTGCTGAAATATGGTATCAAACGGTAGTACAGGTAAAAAAGCAAAGTCCGGGAACGACGATTGAAACTCTTATTCCGGATGTGAAAAACAACTGGGATGCTCTGCATCGTATGATTGAAGGAGGTCAAGAGGTGGTTTCGCACAACATGGAAACGGTCGAAAGACTATACCGTGGGGTACGTCCGCAGGCAAAATATGCACGCAGCCTGGAACAGATCCGTCGGACCAAGGAAGCTAAGCAACGTACAAAATCAGGTATTATGTTGGGCCTCGGAGAAACCATGGATGAGGTGTTTAAGGCCATAGATGATCTGGTAGAAAACGGATTAGATATTCTTACTCTGGGGCAGTACTTGCAACCTACCAAGATGCACCACGAAGTAATCGAGTGGATTACGCCTGAAATTTTTGTTACTTATCAGGAAGAAGGATTGAAGCGAGGTCTTAAATATGTGGAGTCTGGGCCATTGGTTCGGTCGAGCTACCACGCAGAGCGCCACGTGAATGTTCCGATCTAAATCTTTTGTGAGATACACAACAAAAAGCCCTTGTCTGTTATAGACATGGGCTTTTAACTTTTATTCAAAACAACTAAATTAGTTGCAGGTTTTATACCAGTTTTAATATGGCGGATAGCCATCAGCAAACCACCATTGGCCACTTATGAAACGATACGACTACATCATTGCAGGAGGAGGATTAGCCGGATTGAGCCTGGCCTATTACATGAATCAGTCAATACTGCGCAGTAAGTCGATCCTTATTATTGATAAAGACGATAAGGTACAAAATGACCGTACCTGGTGTTTTTGGGAAAAGGATGGGCAAGGTGAGTTTGACCCGATTGTGTTTCGCCGTTGGAAGCAGGTGCTTTTCTACGGTAGTAATGGCTTTGAAAAAAGACTGGACCTGGGCGACTATACCTACAAGTGGATCAGGGGTATTGATTTCTATGACCATGTACGCCTCCAACTGGAAGCTAATCCAAACATTACTTTTCTGACTACTAACATCGAGCGCCTCAGTGATACGTCGGATGGTGGCTTTGTGATTACCGATGATGGTCAATTTATTGCTGACTATATTTTTGACAGTATTACCCCGCTTTCGTTAGACAAGCCCCAGCGACATAATATGTTGCAGCACTTCAAAGGTTGGGAAATTACTACTCCCCAGCCGGTATTTGATCTTTCGGCGCCTACCATGATGGATTACCGGGTAGAGCAGCAAGGGGTTGGCGTTCGCTTTGGGTATGTGCTCCCAATTAATCAGAACCGGGCTTTGGTAGAGTATACTGTATTTTCGGATAAGCTACTGAATCAAGAAGAGTACGATAAGGAGCTACACACCTATATCCGTGATTTTCTGAAAATCCGTGATTTTACCATTGAAGACGAAGAGTTTGGCGTAATACCCATGACGGACGAGCGTCCCAAGGTATCCAAGCGAAATCATATCATCAAAATTGGTACTTCGGGGGGATACGTGAAGGCCTCTACGGGCTATGCCTTCAAGCGCACACAGCGTTTTACTCAGGAACTGGTAAGCCAGTTGCTAACCACCGGAAAGCCCCAGCCGCGTAAAAAAACGTTTCGGCAGTGGTTTAAAAATTTGCTAGATAGTACGCTGCTCAATGTATTTTTAGAAAATCGGTACTCAGGTAAAGCTGTCTTTACTCGACTCTATAAAAATAACCCTACGCCTCGTCTATTTGCCTTCTTGGACGAGGATACTTCGCTTTGGGAGGATTTGCAGGTGATGTCTACGGTACCGCTGGGTGCATTTGCCCGTGGCCTAGTTGGGTCACTATTTCGAAGATTTTAGAAATATCCTTTACCATTTACGAAGACTTATTTGGTTAATTTCCTGAAAAAGTTCAATTTTGCGTATGCATCCAGAAGCTTCGGCGGAAGCGCCAACCGGGCCTGAACACCACGGTGGTAAAAGAACGATGTGGGTTTGACAAGTCATCAGGGATAGGCCATCTACCATCCAGGCTTGAAAAAAACCAAAAAAGTTCGCTGCTCTCGCCCTTTCCTGGATTATGTCTAGTTTCAATCCAACAAAATAATTTTCAACGTTCTAACGTATGCCCTATTTATTTACATCGGAATCAGTGTCTGAGGGACACCCCGATAAGGTAGCCGATCAGATTTCGGACGCTCTCATTGATAATTTTATGGCTTGGGACCCCAACAGTAAAGTAGCCTGCGAAACTCTGGTAACAACGGGTCAGGTGGTACTTGCTGGTGAGGTAAAGACCAATACCTATCTTGATGTGCAGAAAATTACCCGCGAGGTAATCCGTAAGATCGGATATACCAAAAGCGAGTACATGTTTGAGGCTAATTCTTGCGGTATCCTATCGGCTATCCACGATCAAAGTGCTGATATCAACCAAGGAGTGGATCGCGCCGTGGCAAGTCAGGACTTTGAGGAAAGAGCCAATGCCCAAGGTGCCGGTGATCAGGGTATGATGTTTGGATACGCTACCCGCGAAACCGAAAACTACATGCCACTGGCTTTGGATCTGGCGCACAAGATCCTGCAAGAACTATCGAATATCCGTAACAATGAGTCTGAGCTGATTCCCTACCTGCGTCCCGATGCAAAGTCACAGGTAACCATCGAGTACAGTGACGATAACGTACCTCAGCGCATTGATACCATTGTGGTATCTACCCAGCACGATGATTTCGACGAGGAAGCCGTGATGTTGGCCAAAATCAAGTCTGACATTATTTCAATCGTTATTCCTCGTGTAAAGGCTGCTCTTCCGCCAAATCTACAAGCCCTCTTTACGGATGATATTACGTACTATATCAACCCGACTGGTAAGTTTGTAATTGGTGGACCACACGGTGATACCGGCCTAACCGGCCGTAAGATTATCGTAGATACCTATGGTGGTAAAGGAGCCCACGGTGGCGGAGCATTCTCTGGTAAAGATCCTTCCAAAGTGGATCGTTCGGCAGCCTACGCTACGCGCCACATTGCTAAAAATATGGTAGCGTCGGGTCTGTGTGACGAAGTGTTGGTACAGGTATCTTACGCAATTGGCGTAGCCAAACCTTGCGGACTTTTTATCGATACCAAAGGTACGTCAAAGGTTGAATTGAACGATGGAGCAATTGCCCGCGAAATCGAAAAGATATTTGATATGCGTCCTTACGCTATCGAAGAGCGCTTAAAACTCAGAAACCCTATTTACTCAGAAACCGCCGCTTATGGCCACATGGGCCGTACTAACGAAGTAGTGAAGAAAAGCTTCAAAGGTGCGGACGGAACAGAGAAAGAGATGGAAGTAGAATTGTTTACTTGGGAGAAACTTGATTTCGTTGATGCTATCAAGCTGGCATTCAATTTGTAAAATGAATCAAATAGCCTATTCGTAAGAGTAGAAAGAAATATAAATAGGCGGTGATTGGGTAAGCCCCGGTTACCGCCTGTTTCTTTAATCCCGAATGGTCACTTTTACCCCGCCTACCTGGCTGGCGATAAAGTTATAAAGAGCAGAGACAATGGCACCAATGATCAGGCCTACCATACCGTACAAAAAAGGTATAAAGATAGCGGCCACGACGCCACCGCCCATAAACATAGTCGTGTCTGCGTCCATCATAGAAATGAACAACGAGCCAAAAATGAGAATAAAAACAGCAATGACCAGACCGATGGAAGCTAGAATAGCCCCGTACATAAGCGCAACCGAACGAACGTCTAGGTGAGTGATTTCTTTTTTCATAACAGGAAAGGTTTGAGTGAATAGAATAAAAAAGGGTGTAAACTCGAAGGATTATACCCATAATACTACATTATCAGGACTTTACCTTATATGAACTGCACGATACTTTCCAATCCCATACCCCTGGAACCCTTGATCAGGATGTGGGTATCCTGCTGAGGATTATCCATGACCCAATTGTGGAGAGAGAACTTATCCGGGAAATAATAGGCTCTCGGTAGCGCAGGAAGTGCATGCTGCATGAGCACTCCCGAAAGGACAATCAGATCAAAATCCCCTTCGGCTACCAGCTCGCCTAGCGCTAGATGTTCGGCTTCGGTCTCACTGCCTAGTTCGAGCATATCGCCCAATACGACCATCTTCCGCGGAGCATCGCTTTTCATAAAGTTTTCTACCGCCGCTTTCATGGAAGTAGGGTTGGCATTGTAGGCATCGAGGGTTACGGTATTGCTATCTTTCTTGAATACCTGCGATCGGTTGTTGCTTGGCATATACTCCGAAATGGCCGCGTGTGCGTCGGTCATATTTACCTCGAAATAATGTCCTACGGCTAAGGCTACGCAGATATTATCAAAATTATATTGGCCCGGTAAGTGCGTTGATATAGTTTGCGTATCGGAGGTTTGGTACACCACAAAAGGAGATTCTTCGATCAGGGTGGGGTTGGTAATCGGAGAACTTTCGGATCGAAAAAATACAATTTCGCCGAAAGAATGCTTTTTACTGACCATCTCCATGAGAGTATTGTTTTGTACATTCACAAACACTACCTTCTTCTTCTTCGCCAGAAAATCAAAGAGTTCACCTTTGCCTTTTTTGACACCCGCTATGCCTCCAAACCCTTCCAGGTGAGCCTTCCCGATGTTGGTGATTAGGCCGTGGGATGGCTGACAAATACTACTCAGCAGCGCTATTTCCTGCTGATGATTAGCACCCATTTCCACCACCACTATATCATAATTGTTGGGGTTAACGGCCAGTAATGTAAGAGGAACGCCAATGTGATTGTTCAGATTACCCTTGGTGGCGTAGGTACGATACTTTTTGGCCAATACGGTTGCGATCAATTCTTTGGTCGTGGTTTTGCCGTTAGAACCGGTAAGTCCGATCACTGGAATTTCCCAGGTTTGACGGTGGTGGCGGGCCAGATCTTGTAGGCTAGTAAGTACATCTTCTACCAGCAGGAATCGGTCGTCCTGCGCCATGGCTGGATCATCCACTACGGCGTAGGCAGCACCACTTTGGAGAGCATTTATGGCAAATGCATTTCCGTCAAAAATATCCCCTTTGAGCGCAAAGAAAAGACAGCCAAGTTCAATAGTACGGGTGTCGGTACAGACTTTTGGGTTTTTGAGATAGAGCTTATAAAGGGATTCAAGCGTTATTTTCATGATTTTTTGTTTTTCTTATGACAACCAGGCCGGCTATTTCGTTGTAGACTCATTGGTTACCACGCTTAGTGTACTAAAAAGTGGGCAAGGGCCTCTCAGGATATTTACCCTTGTGAAAACCAGTATGATTAATGATAGCGCAAAATTAAGCGAAATAATTCTCAATGAAACGCATTCTTTACCTATACTTCATACTACTCACGAGCAACCTATTTCCGGCGGTAGCGCAGGAGGCGTGGTTCCGGTTGGATACTACCACTGTGGTCAGCAAGAACGGAACTACCCTGTTGAACCCTTGGGCCGGAGGGCTTAATGCCGGGCAGTTTTCAACCATGGACCTCAACGAAGACGGGGTGCAGGATGTAGTTGTGTTTGACCGGACAACCAATCGGGTGAGTACCTTCATCGGTAATGCTACTACAAAAACGTACCGTCATGCCCCCATGTATGAAGCGCGCTTCCCTTCCATGGAAAACTGGATGTTACTGGTCGACTATGACGGTGATGGCCGGAAAGATCTGTTTACCCATACGCCGCAGGGTATTCGGGTATTCAGGCAAGTGCGCGTCGGTGATACCTGGACATGGAAACTCTTCAAGCCCTTACTAAACTCTTTCGGGTTTTCAGTACCGTTGAATCTAT
>JBDNFP010000145.1:0-20411 GCA_041689775.1 Spirosomataceae bacterium | reverse complement strand
TTGGCGGCCCGAGATGTCCAGGTCGCGCACCTGCCGATGGGTGTGCTGGTTGACCTGAGCGGTGGGCCGGAGGCAGAGCGGGCAAGCCTGCTGTGGGGTGCTGGTGTGGCAGGAAAGCGTGATGCGATTGGGCGACAGTTCGACGCCGTCAATGACCAAATCAGGAAGCGATAGCAGGGCTTGATAGAAGTCTGTTTCTTGCATAGTTCAACTTAACCACAAAAATTGTCAAAGTACCTAAAAATTAAATATTTTGAATAAGTCCAATGAATTAATAATGTGTCGAGTTACAGAATAGAGGCAGTCGCCCTACGAGTACAATTTTATGCTTGCCACCAACTCCTGTATATACGAAAGCTTTGTCGTACTTTTTGTATTTATTAGAACTATTTATAGAATTTCTTGTATTTTTGATGTCGTACTTTTTCTATTGTTAAAAGTTATTCAGCCTTCACAAGATAGGCAATTGTTCTCAAACTAGTTCACTTCCCACTTTTCAAAATTGACGGCCTATTACGTTCATCAGCGGACCTCCCCCTTGCCTCCCTTGGCTCAATTCAAGCACCCGTGACTTTTTCTGGCATACTTTTGTTTGTAATAGAGGCTGGAAAACAGCCCAATATACAAAGCCGACTATTCCACCATTCACTCATTCTATCACTGCGGGGGCGGACCCCTCACTAATTCAAAATTGATTTCCAATGGACTTCGGCAAGCTAGAAAATATAGAAAACGTAGAAAACGTAGACTTCACCCTCCCGTTCACGCACCAATTCACGACGGAAGTGTTGAAAAGCGCCGAGCCAACTTCCAATAAAGAAGTCTACATCGGCCCGCCGATTTGGGCCAATAAGGACTGGGTGGGCAAAATCTATCCGTCTAACGCCAAAGACAAGGAGTTCCTGTACCACTACACCCGACAGTTCAATACCATCGAACTGAACGTGACGCATTACCAGATACCTTCGGAAGCTACCATCGAGCGTTGGCGTGACACGGCCCCCGAGGGCTTTCGGTACTGCCCCAAATGGCCGCAAGCCATCAGCCACGATGCGCAGCTAGTCAATGTAATCCTGCCGAGTACTCAGTTTGTGAATGCTGTACTTGGACTAGGCGATACACTAGGCACGACCTTTCTGCAACTAGGGCCTTCCTTTGATACTTCTAAGGTGGCGGCCCTCGAAAATTTCTTAAAAGCCCTGCCCGAGGGCTTCCCCATCGCGGTCGAGTTTCGGCACCCCAGCTGGTTTACCGACGAAACCACCTGGCAGCGCACCATAGAACTTTTCCGGGAGCGGGGTATCGGTACCGTGATGTCTGACGTGGCCGGTCGCCGGGATGTACTGCACATGTGCCTGACCACCCCCACGGTGGTACTCCGATTTGTTGGCAACGAACTGCACCCTACGGATTACACTCGCGCCGACGCCTGGGTAGATCGCCTAGCCGACTGGTTTGGGCAAGGATTACAGAAAGCCTACATCTTTATTCACTGCGGAGAAAACCTACTAGCCCCCGAATTAACCAACTACTGGATTGAACAATTAAACTCAAAAATTGAACTTTCCATAGAGCCTCCTATCATACGTCCACAGGTAGTTCAGGGTAGTCTTTTTTAACTATTTTTTTCTGCATTCCTTCAAAAAGTTTACTTACCTTTGTGGCACGATAACAGCAAAAACATATCATCACACCTATCATAGCGTTCTTGGATAGGGTTTTGGGTGGTTTGTTTTTGCAAATAAAATGGTGTAATAAGGTTGAATACATAGTACCCCCGAAGCCCGATTCCTAACCGAGTCGGGCTTCATTTTTGTTTTTCAGGTATCTGGTTTTAGCAATCAGGTAGTTAGAACTATTTCTATAAAATCATTGAGAGAGACTAGGCCCAATCAGACTGTTTAGAAGGAGTTCCAAAGCAGTTCACTACCTAACCACTAATAAGCTACAATGAAAACCGTCATTATTAAGTACAACGCCGGTAATGTGCAGTCGGTCATGTATGCCCTCGACCGCCTTGGCGTGAGCTACCTTTACACCGACGATGAGGAGGAGATCCGCTCGGCCGATAAGGTGATTTTTCCGGGGGTTGGTGAGGCAAGTACCGCCATGGCCTACCTGAAAAGCAAAAAGCTTGACCTGTTGATTCCGTCGCTGACACAACCCGTACTCGGTACTTGCGTAGGCATGCAACTCATGTGCCGCTACTCCGAAGAAAACGATACCACCTGCATGGGTATATTTGACGTGGATGTACAGCGCTTTCCTACCACTCCCGGCTTTAAAGTACCCCACATGGGCTGGAATAATATTTATGAGTATAAGGATGGTATCTTGCGGGATGTTCCTGAAAATGCCTACGTATATTTTGTGCATAGCTTTGCCGCACCCATTTGTGACTATACCATTGCTAGCTGCGAATACATCCGTCCGTTTAGCGCACTACTCCACAAAGACAATTTTTACGCCGCTCAGTTTCACTGCGAAATCAGTGGCGACGTGGGCGAAACAATACTCAACAATTTTCTAAAAATGTAAGTCCATGTATATTATACCTGCCATAGATATCATTGATGGGAAGTGCGTACGCCTGACCCAAGGAGATTACGACCAAAAGAAAATATACAACGAGAAACCGCTGGAAGTAGCCAAGGAGTTTGAAGATGCCGGGCTGACCCGCCTACATTTGGTAGATCTCGACGGCGCCAAAGCCAAAAAGATCATTAATTGGAAGGTACTCGAAGCCCTTGCTTCTAAAACGAGACTACACATCGACTTCGGTGGCGGTGTGCAGTCAGAAGAAGACATCCGGGTAGCGTTTGAATGCGGAGCCAAGCAGATTACCGGCGGAAGCGTAGCCGTAAAACAACCCGATTTGTTTGAAAGTTGGCTCAGCCAATACGGCGGCGATAAAATTATTTTGGGCGCTGACGCCAAAAATGAAAAAATTGCGGTGAGCGGCTGGGAGGAAGGCACCAAACTATGGGTCTATGATTTTGTGGAAGAATACGTAGCCAAAGGCGTGAAGTACATCATCAGTACCGACGTCGCCAAAGACGGTTTGTTGCAAGGGCCGTCGTTTGACCTCTACCGCAACTTACAGGATCGCTGCCCCGACCTCAACATCGTGGCGAGCGGTGGGGTAAGCAACCTCGACGATATCTATAAACTAGCCGACATGAACCTCTACGGAGTGATCGTGGGCAAGGCCATCTACGAAGGACGGGTAAGCCTGGACGATTTACGTAAACTGAATTTCTGATGCTGACAAAACGGATTATTCCCTGTCTCGACGTAAAAGACGGCCGCACGGTTAAAGGCGTAAACTTTGTGAACCTGCGCGACGCCGGCGATGCGGTGGAGCTTGCCGCACTTTACGCCGCACACGGTGCCGACGAACTGGTTTTTCTGGATATTACGGCGACCGTAGACGGCCGTAAAACCTTTACCGAACTAGTACGGCGCGTAGCTCATACCATCAACATTCCTTTTACGGTGGGTGGTGGTATCTCGTCTATTGCTGACGTATCGGCGCTGCTGCACGCCGGAGCCGATAAGGTTTCGATCAACTCGGCGGCGGTCAAAAACCCTGCTCTGATCAATGAACTGGCGTTGGAGTTTGGCAGCCAATGTATCGTAGTAGCCATTGATACACGCTACGTACCCCACATCGAAGACTTCCCCGAAGCCGGCGGCGACCATATTGTACATACCCACGGGGGCCGCAAACCCACCGAGCTACGTACCATTGCCTGGGCCAAGGAAGTAGAAGACCGGGGAGCCGGCGAAATCTTGCTCACCTCCATGGATGCCGACGGTACCAAAGCCGGCTTTGCGCTCGAACTGACCGCCATCATTTCGGGTAATGCCAACATCCCGGTCATTGCCTCGGGCGGTGCGGGTACCATGGAACACTTTCAGGAGGTATTCACTACCGGAAAAGCCGACGCCGGACTGGCCGCGAGTATTTTTCACTTCCGGGAAATTGATATTCCCGATCTGAAAAGCTACCTGCAAAAGCAGGGCCTTCCAATGCGGATGACAAAGTAGTATGGGCTTACTACCCGTTTAACAAAAACAACTGAAAAGAAATAAGGCAAATTGCCTGCCCCTTGAGTATGAACTTAGATTTTCAAAAATCACCCGACGGACTCCTCCCTGCTGTAGTGCAAGACAGCGCCACTGGTAAAGTACTGATGCTAGGCTACATGAATGCCGAAGCGCTCGAAAAAACCAGAGCCGAGCAAAAAGTAACGTTTTTTAGCCGGAGCAAGCAGCGCCTCTGGACCAAAGGAGAAACCTCCGACAACTTCCTGCACGTACAGGATATCCTGACCGACTGCGACGGAGATACCATCCTGATCAAGGCAGTTCCGGCTGGCCCTACCTGCCATACTGGTGCGGATACCTGCTTTGATGAGATCAACATCGGACAAGCGCAGTTCCTAAACTATCTGCAACAGCAAATCATCCGTGACCGTAAAAATAACCCATCAGAATCGTCCTATACTACCTCCCTTTTTAAAAAAGGAGTTAACAAAATAGCCCAGAAAGTTGGTGAAGAAGCCGTAGAAGTAGTTATTGAAGCCAAGGACAATAACGACGACCTGTTCAAGGGAGAAGTAGCTGATCTGTTGTTTCACCTGCTTGTTTTGCTCGAACACAAAAATATTGATTTAGACGAAGTTATTGGCGTACTTCGTAGTCGTCACCAATAATCTTCCTTCCTATGAAACTTTTGATTCGCTTAGTAATAAGTACCATAGCCATCATTGTGGCCGCTAACGTTCTGGATGGCGTTGTGGTTTCTAATGTGACAACTGCTTTTGTCGCAGCCATTGTACTAGGCGTACTCAACACGTTTATAAAGCCCGTATTACAGATCCTGGCGCTACCGATTACTATCGTCACCCTTGGACTGTTTTATTTCGTCATCAACGTTATCATCATTTACTTTGCTGCCAGCATTGTAGATGGTTTTGCCGTGAATGACTTTATCTCCGCGCTACTTTTCGGATTAATCGTCTCCGTAATTTCAGGGATACTTGGTTTGTTTTTAGACTAGCAAGCCTTACCTTGTAACTTACACACATCCTGAACTACCACAGAGGTAGTGTTACACTCAAATCTGATTGTTATGTTTCGACAAATTGACGAGATCAGAGAAACCATCTTTAAGTATCTCGAATCTAGGCTCGAACTGATTCAAATTGATACCCGGGATAAGTTTGAACAGGTAATACTAAAGTTAGTGTATCTGTTCTTAGGTGCTTTATTTATTATGATTGTGCTCTTATTGGTTGTTATTATGATTTCGATTGGGCTCAATATTTGGCTCGGCAGTAGCTACGCCGGGTACCTAATCATATTGATGTTCTTTATCATACTTACAACGATATGGTTTGCCTACCGGCCCAAGTGGCTCTCTCTATTACGACTAGTAGCTAACAAGATCGTACAGACCAACCAGCCTTCTGAGCCTTAAATCACCCTTTACATACCGCCATGTATCGTCAATTTATTACTTTTAAATAATTTTAACGCTAAATAAACTCCCTTACCCACACAGCCTTATGAGTTTTTCACCAAAGCATTCCAAACCGTTTTCTTCTGATACCCTTCGCAAAAAAGAGGAGTTGCGTGAAACGGTAGACGGCTATCGTCAGAAACTTGATGCACAATGGCAAGAACTGCAAACCAACACCACCCTTTACGGAAAGCAGGCTCTTGTGATTGGTGGGATTATTGCCGGAGTCTATTTATTGCTGGAAACCATTTTGCCCAAAGCAGACGATGAAGAGGAATTCGAAGAAAAAGAAATAGTAGCAAAAACTCCTCCGAAGATTCAAAAGATAAAGTCAGAATCAGATTTCAAAATTGGTAAGGCTCTGCAAGGCCTTGCGTGGACTCTTGTCTCGGGGTGGGCCCGCCAGCAATTCTCTAACTACATAGCAGCACAGACCAAATCGGATGCACCAAAAGAATCATAAGATAGCGAACCTGTTACAGAGAAATCGCGCGGAGCAAAAAAAATCTTTTGCCGTATTGCTCGACCCGGATAAGATAAACCTTGCTTCTTTTCCGGGCTTCCTTAATAAGGCCACTTCGAATGGAGTCGATTTGTTCTTTGTGGGAGGCAGCCTCATCACACATTACGCAATCGATCAGCTCGTGGATGCTATCCATCAGTATACTACTATACCAGCCATTCTTTTTCCTGGAAACAGCCTGCACATTGAACCCAAAGCGGATGCCATCTTACTCCTTTCGTTAATTTCGGGACGTAACCCTGAGCTGCTCATTGGACAACACGTCATCGCCGCTCCCCTTCTTCGCCAAAGCAACCTTGAAATACTTCCTACGGGCTATATGCTTATCGAGAGTGGTAAGCTCACCACGGTATCTTATATGAGTAATACTTTCCCTATCCCCAGTGATAAACCAAGTGTGGCCGCATGCACAGCCATAGCCGGTGAAATGCTCGGACTGCGGTATATGTACCTCGATGCCGGCAGTGGAGCCCGACACCCCGTACCCGATACCATCATCGCCGCGGTACGCACTGCCACCGATACTCCCCTCATAGTGGGTGGAGGTATCAATAGCGGCGAAAAAGCCTACGTAGCCCTCAAAGCAGGAGCTGATATTATTGTGGTAGGCAATGGAATTGAGCAAAATCCTGATCTTCTTCCTGAAATAGCACAATGCGTGCGGGCTTTTAATCAGAATTCTGTAAAAATTTTATAACATATAATGGGCTATTTTTCTCGTAGCCTTGTACAAAAACAAGCAAGTGCATTATTTTCTAAGGAAATTCTAAGTTCTTAGAAAAATACAATAGACATTTCTTTGCATTCCGGATTTAAGTATTACTTTTGTGTACGAAACCTTAAAAACACCCAAAAAATGAAAAAAGTACTTGCATTCGCATTTGTAGCTGGTATGATCGCTTTCGCATCATGTACTAGCAAGCCTGCTGAAGAGGCTGCCACTGATTCAACTGCCACTATGATGGAAGTTGATACCACAATGGCTGTTGATACTATGCCTGTTGATTCTGCTATGACTCTTGATTCTTTGTAATCATTGGTTTCAGTCAACTTAAAGATAGCTCTATGAAAATAGAGCTATCTTTTTTTATTTAGGGGGATGAAAGAAAAAGATTCTTTGGCCTCCTATGTTCCTGCTCCGACCGCAGCTTACTGCATAGACCTGTGGAAGCAGCATCAGTTTGAGCTACGCGTTGTACGCCCCCGGCGCACGCGCCTTGGTGACTTCACGAAGCGGCCGCACCAACGACCCCGTATCACAGTCAACGTTGATCTTAATCCTTACAGCTTTCTCATTACTTATCTTCATGAGATAGCTCACCACGTTGTTTATGCTACGTACCCAACCAAACGCGTAGCCCCGCACGGCAAAGAATGGAAGGAAGCTTTCCGAAATCTGCTGCTGCCAGTCCTGCACGAAACCTATTTTCCCGAAGATGTTCTGACTCCATTAAGGCGCTACGCACTAGAGCCGAAGGCATCAACGGGTAGTGATTATGCACTGGTGCAGGCGCTTGCGCGGTATGACACCCGCGACCATGAGATTAATAAAAAAACGCTACTACACCTAAAAGAGGGTGAAAATTTCGTTTTCCAGAAAAGAGAATTCGTGCGGGGTCCCCTACGACGGACCCGGGTTCTCTGTGTAGAAAAAGCTTCTAATCGTCGTTATACAATCCCAGCCCATGCTTTGGTGGAAGAATGTGTTTGAAAAGTGGTACTACTGCTGTCGGTGCTATCTAGGCATCTTATTGCTCCTCGGGAGCATGCTGCTACCCTATACAACATTCGCCCAAAGTCCCTCCGTACTATCTGCTGGCTCGTGGTATAGGGTTGCCGTCACGCAGTCGGGCATCCATAGAATTGATGCGGAGTTGCTCAAGAAAATGGGTATTAGCGTTACTGGTCTCAATCCAAAAAACCTTCGTATGTACGGCAATGGCGGCAAGATGCTGTCCCAGAAGAATGCATCTGCACGACCCCAAGACCTCCTCGAGAACGCCATTTGGGTACAAGGAGAGGACGACAATCGTTTTGATGAATCCGACGCGCTCTATTTCTACGCCGAAGGGCCACACGTCATTTACTATGATTCATTACAAAAGTCCTTTTCCCACCAAACCAATGCTTATTCCGATAGTAGCTACTACTACCTCACCATTGGAACCAGTCCGGGTCTGCGCGTTAGTGCTACTACTTCACTACCCACGACTACCCATTCAGTTGACCAGTTTGACTCTTACTGGTTTCACGAAAAAGAATCCATAAACCTCTTGCAGTCGGGTCGGGAATGGTGGGGTGAGTACTTGGGAGTGTCGGGTCAACTTCAATTACAGGCCGAATTACCCGGTATCATCCCCAACTCAGTCGCTGTACTACGGGGTACGGCTATCGCTACGGCACAAGTAACAACCAGTATGCGCTGGCGGGTCAATGAGCTGGAGGTTGGCGAACAGTCACAGGGGGTAGTCAGTACGTATCGCTACGACCTGAAAGCTCAGCGAAGCGATAAAAGTTACAATTTTACCCTCGGGAGTTCTCCTCCGTCCACTATTTCAATTAACGTAGCGTTTGATAAGAATGGCCAAAGTAACGCCCAAGCTTACCTCGACTACGCTGCGTTGCAGGTAAAACGGCAGCTTCGGGCCTACACTTCTCAGGAAACCTACCGTTTTTTACCTTCGGATAATTCTTCGGTTACTTACCTCTTTAAAGATATTCCGCAGGATTGGCAGTGGTGGAACCTAGCCGACCCGCTACACCCCAAGCAGGCACTCCTCAGCAGAAATCCCGACGGGACGGATGAATTTAGTACTACCAATGGAAAAGAGGCCCGCACTTACGTTGGTTTCTCTCCGTCCCAGGCACTCATTCCCCAAAGCGGGGAGAAAGTATTGAACCAAAACCTGCATGCATTAAGCGTACCTAACTGGGTTATCATAACGCCCAAAGCGTGGTACAGCGAAGCCATGCGCCTCGCCGATTATCGGCAAACCCACGATAACCTGACCGCAGTAGTAGTCACGACCGATCAGGTATTCAACGAGTTCTCGTCCGGCCAACCCAGTCCCACAGCCATCCGGGACTTTGTGCGTATGCTGTATCGTCAGAACCCAGATCAGCTCCGATACCTCTTACTATTTGGCGACGCAACCTATGACTACAAGAATCGCGGCGGTAAGCAAAGTGCCCAACAACAGCAACGATGGGTACCGGTGTACCAAAGCCGGGAATCACTTCACCCTGTATTCACTTACTCTTCCGACGATTACTTTGGTTTTCTTGATACCGATGAGGGTGACTGGATAGAATCAAGGGCCGGTGACCACCTGCTTGATATCGGCGTAGGCCGCCTTCCCGTCAAAACACCGGACGAAGCCCGTATTGTGGTCGACAAGCTGATCCACTACGGCTCATCGCCGCAGGCGCTAGGCAGCTGGCGTAACCGCATCAGCTTTGTAGCCGACGATGGCGACGGAAATATCCACCAACAGCACGCCGACCTACTGGCCCAACAAATTCAACATCAGTTTCTGAGTCAGCTCCTTTTCGTTGATGCGTTTCCGCGCGTTTCCTCTCCCGAAGGATTCAAATCACCCGAATTAAATAACAGTATTCGTCAAAAGATCAACGAAGGAACTCTCATCCTTAACTATACTGGGCACGGGGGAGCTTCTGGTTGGGCCGAAGAACAAATTCTCACCCTAGGCGACATGCAAAACGTGAGAGGATATAATAACCTTCCCCTACTATTAACGGCCACCTGTGAGTTTGGCCGATACGATGACCCCGCCATCGTATCCGGTGCCGAATTAATGGTTTTAAGTCCCCGAGGGGCGGCCATCGGGGCGCTCACAACTACCCGCCCGGTATTTTCTAGTACTAACTTCTCACTTAATACCGCTTTCTACGAAGCCTTGGCTACCGAAAAACCAGGAACTCGCGTAGGAGACCTCATTAAGGTTACTAAAAACAATAGCCTGAGTGGTAGTCTCAATCGTAATTTCGTACTACTGGGCGACCCTGCCATGCGACTTTCCCGAGCTGGCTACGAGATAAAATGGGAGTCTGACGCTGATACCTTAAGTGCTCAGAAAAAGGTAACGCTACGGGGTGCTGTTCATCAGCAAGCAGTACCTGAGGTAGCAGAGTCGTTCAACGGAAAAGCCTATATCTCGGTCTATGATAAGCCAGTACGTTTTCGAACGAACGGGATGGTAAATCAATCCGCCGAATATAGTGAGTTACGTACTAAACTATACGAAGGACAAGTTACGGTCAAGAACGGCCGGTTTAGCTGTACTTTTGTGGTACCACGAAATATCGACTACCGTCCCGGGCTCGGTCGGGTAAGTGCTTACGCTATTCAAAGCGATAGCCTAGCCGATGCTGCTGGGCAACTTGCTGTGTGGGTAGGTGGAGCTAGTCAGGTAGCCCAGGATCGCACACCACCACGCATTTCGGCTTATCTGAATGACAGTACGTTCAGAAATGGACAAACTGTGCCAGCCAATTCCGTACTTTGGATAAAGGCATTTGACGAAAGAGGTATAAGTATATCCTCGGCCGGGCTAGGGCAAAATCTCACGGCTACCCTCAATGACTCGGTCACTTATGTACTCAACGAGTATTTCAGATCACAACTTGATGAATATCGATCGGGCCTTGTCCAGTTTCCACTCGACAAATTACCTCCGGGCGCCTACCGTTTGACAATAAAAGTATGGGATACCAATACTAATTCTTCCGAGATTTCGTTGCAGTTCGTAGTAGGAGCCGAGTCTGGAATCCACATGACCACTTCGATTCTGTTTCCTAACCCATTTCAACGGCAACTTTCGTTCAAAATAGTCCACAATCGTCCTCTGGAAGATGTGGAGCTTAGTTTGCAGATACTAAGTTTGTCGGGCCAGTTTATCCATAAATTCAAAAAAGTATATTATAATAACGATTCCATTATCAGTGAGTCAGTTGAGTTTGGGAATAACAGTCCCGTTATTTCTACACAAATAGCCACATACTTGTACCAGATACAAATACGTTCTATTACCGATAATACGAAGGATATGCGCAACGGAAAATTACTTCACGTGCCTTGATGATTTCGAATTGATGCAAATTTTTTAATAATTCTAGTACTTTCGTTGTAAATTTGACTCTTACTGTCCGAAAAATGTCGTCGCTCTTTACAGCCAAACCAAGGAAATATGAACCGTTGTTTCGTTAGTTTATCTTCATTACTACTACTATGCGGTGGCTTTTTTACCACAAATGCCCAAGTACTTGTTACTGGACAGGATACAACAAGCCGCATCATCACTACACCATTAGCATTTCTCAACTTTGCCCCTGATGCTCGCAGTGCAGCCCTCGGCGACGCAGGTGTAGCACTGAGTCCCGACGCTAACTCTACCTACTGGAATGCCGCAAAGCTACCCTACTTGAAAGATGATTATGGAGTATCGCTTTCCTATACCCCCTGGTTGCGTAATTTGGTAGATGACATGTACCTTACCTATTTAACTGGTTATAAGAAAATAGCCAAAGGACAGGTTATCGGCTTATCGGTTAACTATTTCGACTTGGGGGTACTTGATTTACGTAACAGCACCGGTGACCCTATCGGTACGTTCAATTCCCGTGAATTTATGCTGGGTGCCACTTACGGACGTCAGTTGAGCGAAAATTTCTCTGTAGGTCTTACCCTGAAATATATTAATTCAAATCTCGCGGGAAGTTCTATTGTCAATAATATCTCCATCCGCCCGGCCTCTACGGCAGCCGGTGATATAAGCGCTTACTATAAAAAAGAATTTCGAAACGATGAGATTGGTAGCGAACTAAACTGGACTTGGGGTCTTATGATCTCCAACCTCGGTGGTAAGGTTTCGTACGGGAGTGACGACCGATACTTTATCCCTACAAACTTCAAACTCGGAACCGGTATTTCTTACACCGCCGACGGACGGAACCGCTTCAATTTTGTGATTGACGCAAACAAGTTAATGGTACCGACGCCACCGGTATATACCATGCAAAATGGCAAACCCGCGGTAGTACGTGGCCGTGACCCACGAAATATAACGACTCTGAGTGGCATATTCGGATCATTTTCTGACGCCCCCGATGGTTTCAATGAAGAGTTAAAGGAAATTATGATATCAACCGGAGTGGAGTATTGGTATAATGATCAGTTTGCGGCTCGTTTCGGTTATTTCAGCGAAAGCCGCATGAAAGGTGATCGCAAGTACTTTACCATCGGCTTCGGAGCCCGTTTCCAGGAGAAATACAACGTGGATTTTGCCTACCTGATGCCCCAGCGCCAGGGTAGTCCATTAGCTCAAACGCTCCGCATCTCTTTGGCCATAAACATCAAAGGAAAGTCAAAGCTCCCGCTTGAAGGCGATCTGGAAAACTAATTATTTCTTTTCATGATTTTTTTCAAGAATGACGTCCTCGTAGGATGTCATTCTTTTTTACACCCTACTTTGCTATGCAATTAGACAGAACCCTCGCTCCTCCTTTTCGGGTAATCAACCGTATTCATTTGCCGCAGGCCGAAAGCATCACGCTCGATAACGGGCTCCCTCTACACGTTATCAATATCGGGGAGCAACCGGTCGTAAGGCTAGAATGTATCTTCGACGCCGGTACGTGGTATGAGACAACGCCCGGCACCTCGCTTTTTACGATCAAGATGCTATCCGAAGGCACGTCCCAACGTGCATCGGCCGACATCAGTGAGGCTTTTGACCGGATTGGTGCTTTCACGGACATGAGCCATTCATTTGATCATCTTGGAATCGTTATTTACTGTTTATCACGCCACTTACCTACCGTTCTTCCGCTGGTGCAAGAGCTAATTGCCGAAGCTACATTCCCCGATAAAGAGTGGGAAGACCTTCGCAATATCACCCTGCAGAACCACCGGGTAAACTGGGAGAAAACTGCCTATCGGGCCACCATGCACTTCCGCGAGCAGCTTTTTGGCGACCAGCACCCCTACGGACGTAGCCGCAGCGAGGCTAGTATCGCTTCTCTGCCCAAAGCGGCGGCTTTGCAACATTACAAAAGCCATATTCAGCAAGCAAAATTTCGGATCATTCTATCCGGAAAAGTGGGAACGGATGAAATCAAGGCCGTTAATGAGTACCTCGGGCAAAAGCAATCCTTACAATCTAACGGATTAACTACTGGTGTTTTTACGACTCCCGACGTGACGGAAACTACCTCCCTCATCGAACGGCCCGATAGTCTGCAATCCTCCATTCGACTTGGAAAACTACTCTTTACCCGCACCCATCCCGACTACTTTAAGATGTTGGTCACCAACGAAATTCTGGGAGGGTACTTTGGGTCGAGGCTAATGAAAAATATACGTGAAGAGAAGGGTCTTACCTACGGCATTTCTTCCAACATGCCTTCTTTGCGGCACGAAGGCTACTTTCTAATCGGTACTGACGTAAAGAAGGAGTTTACCCAGCAAACCCTCGATGAAATCAGGAAAGAGATTGGTATCCTGCAAACTACCCCCATCGACGCCACCGAGCTGCAAAACGTGAAGAATTTTATGGCGGGCGAATTTGCCGGATCCCTCAATACCGCGTTTGACATCGCCGACCGGCAGAAGATCCTGATTATGGAAGGTCTGCCCGCCGATTTCTTTGACCGCTACATTGATCAGATTCACGCTGCTACGGCGGATGATATTATGGAAATGGCCCAAACTCACCTAGCACTCGATACCATGACCGAGGTAGTAGTGGGGGGCAAATAAAGCACTTTGGGCAGGTAGCACGCGCTACCTACCCGAAGATTACTAGTAATAACTACAAATTTACAAGGCGAATAGGCCTAAGAAGAGCGCGGCGATAGCTCCCCCCAAAAAAGGACCCACGACGGGAATCCAGGCGTAGCCCCAGTCGGATGATCCTTTCCCGGGAATAGGTAACACGGCGTGCGCTATTCTGGGGCCCAGATCCCGGGCCGGATTGATGGCGTATCCTGTCGTACCTCCGAGTGATAAACCGATGCCCCACACCAGCATACCTACTAGGTAAGGCCCTACTCCGGCGGGCATATTCTCCGTTTTACTCATCGCTACCAAGCCAATAATTAGTACAATTGTGCCTATTGCTTCGCCAATCAGGTTAGAGGTAGTATCGCGTATCGCTGGAGCGGTGGCAAAACAGCCTAACTTATCCGCCGGATCTTCGGTAACCTTCCAATGGGGTAAGTGATGCAACCAAACCAAAACCGCACCAAGGAATGCCCCAATTGTCTGAGCTGTAACAAAGCTTGCCACATTAGAGTAGTCGCCGGAAATAATGGCAAAAGCCAGCGTAACCGCTGGATTGATGTGTGCGTCGGGACTTCCGAACGCCTGGGCGACAAAAATGCCCATGATAACCGCCAGGCCCCAGGCGGTAGTAATTACCATCCAGCCACTGGCATGAGCTTTGGTTTGTTTTAGGACGACGTTGGCCACGACGCCATCTCCGAGCAGGAGAAGGATCATCGTACCCATAAGTTCACCAAGAAAAGGGGAAGTTAGCATAACTAAATATGGAGAAAAGGTTTATGGTTGATAAATCATTTGCCAAATAAGGGAATTGTATTAGAATATCCGCAATTAATGACAAAATAACATTTTACTCAGCTTTCCGAGGGCGTAAAGGGTTTATTATCTTAACTTTGCGCCTCTAAAATTAAATTCCATCATAACCATGAGCTTGAATCAACTTACGGCGATTTCTCCCGTTGACGGCCGTTATCATAAACAAGTTACCGAACTATCCGCTTACTTTTCGGAATACGCACTGATCTATTACCGGGTTTTGGTGGAGGTGGAGTACTTCATCGCGTTATGTGAACTACCCCTCCCACAGCTAAACGACATTGACGATACATTTTACCCGCAGCTTCGCGATATTTATAAAAATTTTAGTGAAACCGACGCTCTTCAAATCAAGGAGATCGAAAAGGAGACTAACCACGACGTAAAGGCCGTGGAGTATTTCCTAAAAGAAAAATTTGCGTCGTTGGGGTTAGAGAAGTACCTCGAATTCATCCACTTTGGTCTGACCTCCCAGGATATCAACAATACGGCTATTCCGCTGTCGCTCAAAGATGCCCTCGAACGGCAGGTAAAGCCCTTGTTCCGTCAGGTGTTATTTGTGTTGAAGCGCATGTCGATTGAATGGCGCAATGTACCGATGCTAGCCTTCACGCACGGACAACCTGCCTCACCTACCCGAGTTGGTAAAGAGTTTCTGGTGTTTGTAGAGCGCCTCGAACGCCAGTTTGAACTACTGGATCAGGTTCCCTACTCCGCAAAGTTTGGCGGAGCTACGGGTAATTTTAACGCCCACCACGTGGCCTATCCTACGATAAACTGGATGGAGTTTGCCCACCATTTTGTGGATAGTCTCGGTCTAAAACGCAGCCGGCACACTACGCAGGTTGAGCACTACGATAACCTAGCGGCTACCTTCGATGGTCTGAAACGATTAAATACTATTCTGCTTGACCTCAACCGTGATCTATGGACCTATATTTCCATGCACTACTTCAAGCAGAAGATCAAAGCGGGTGAAATTGGATCATCGGCCATGCCGCATAAGGTAAACCCCATCGATTTCGAAAACTCGGAAGGAAACCTGGGCATTGCCAACGCGCTGTTCGATCACTTTTCATCCAAGCTCCCCATCTCACGTTTGCAGCGTGACCTGACTGACTCCACCGTACTCCGGAACATTGGCGTACCCATTGCGCATCAGGTCATTGCCCTGCACTCATTGCTGAAGGGACTCGGTAAGCTCGAATTGAATGAGCAGATAATCCGTAAAGAACTGGAAGAGAACTGGGTGGTTGTATCCGAGGCCATTCAGACGATTCTGCGCCGCGAGGGATACCCAAAGCCCTACGAAGCCCTGAAAGAGCTTACCCGGACCAATACGCAGGTTACCCACGAAACTATTTCGCGGTTTGTCGAAACGCTGGACGTATCCGAAGTAATTCGTCAAGAACTACGTCAGATTACACCATTTAACTACCTGGGTGTTGTGGAAGACACCCACCACGACCGGCATTAACCGTTAGAAAGTTCCGTTGCACGTTTTTGGGCGGCATGAATGCCTTGCATTAGCGAGTCGGCCATGTCGCCTTCTTCAAATCGTTTGAGGGCGGCTTCGGTGGTACCTCCTTTGGACGCCACCGCCTTGATCAGCTCATCGAGCGAGCGGTCGGCGTTATTAATGAGGTGGTAGGAGCCCAGCATAGTTTGCTTCACCAGTAGAGAAGCAACCGACTCGTCGAAGCCCATCTGCTTCCCAGCTTCAATCATAGCCTTTACAACATAGAAAAAGTACGCCGGACCGCTTCCACTCAGCGCCGTCACGGCGTCCAGCTGACTCTCATCTTCCAGGAATACCGAACGGCCCGTGGCGTTGATCAGGTTTTCGATTTTTCTCAACTGCCCTCTTTCTACTTCTGGCGAGGCAGCATAGGCAGTAATGCCCATGCCCAGCATCGCGGGCGTATTAGGCATAGCCCGTACGACCGCCTGATGATTCAGTCCTGATTGAATGGCAGTAATGGTAATACCCGCCATAATCGACAAAACTACTTGTCCCGTTTTTAAAACAGTACTTAACGCACCTTGCACGAGGGCGTAGTCCTGTGGTTTTACGGAAAGGATGACGAGGTCATAATTGGCGATCTGCGGCCCGATTAGGCCCGTGAGTACTCCCGGCTGAAAACCTTGTAAACTTTCCATCCGTTCGGGGCTTTTCTCCACGAGCAGGAAGTCTTCTTTTTTGACAAGGTTAAATTTCAAAAAGGCCCGGGCAAATGCCATGCCCATATTTCCGCAACCGATAATCGCAATTTTCATAGTAGGTAGTTAGCAAGTAGGAGATGAGCTGTTAGCACGATTTGCGATGGATAAATCCGGCTGACAGGCTTGTTATATATGGTCGCAAGATACGAAGAAAGCCCGACCTGAGGCCGGGCTTTCGATATCTTTACTACTCAACAAGGGAGTAGCTAGTAGTACTATACGTTTATTTGGCTTCTCCCAAGAGTTCACTCAGTTTTGCTTCCAGCGAAGGACCACGAAGGTTTTTGGCAATTACCTTTCCGTCTTTATCCAACAGGTAGGTGGCCGGAATCGCGCTTACTCCGTAGAGTTGAGCCGCGGCCGAATTCCAGTATTTTAGGTCGGAACCGTGGGTCCAAGAAAGGCCATCTTTTTTAATGGCAGCGGTCCAAGCATTCATGTCTTTATCCAGCGACACCCCATAAATCGCAAAGCCTTTGTCTTTGTATTTATTGTACATCTTCACCACGTTGGGGTTTTCCATGCGGCAAGGGCCGCACCAGGAAGCCCAGAAGTCGATGAGTACGTACTTACCCCGCAGGCCCGACAGTTGAATGGGCTGCCCTTCCGGACTATTCAAAGTAAAGTCAGGAGCTTCGTCACCCACCGCTACGCCACGAGTCCGCTTGATGTAGCCGAGGTAGGCCTGTACAATTTTAGGGCTAGGGTTTTCTTTTTCAAAACGCTTCGCTACGGCTTCCATTTCCGCAAAGTCACGCTGTGGGTTTAGCAAGTTATTTGCCGCAAAAATAGCTACCAGTGAGCTCCCCATTTCGGGTAGCATCGCTTTAATCTTGCTTACGTGCTCAATCTCTGCCACCTGAAAGTTATTCTGAATTTCCTGAATCTTTTTTGTGTCTTTTTTTTCGTTGGCTTTGGCGTACTCGTCGTTCCACTTGTTTACCTTATCTACCATCGCCTGATTCATTTCCATCAGCTTGGTATAGTACTCCATATTTTTTGAGCCGGCTACCTGGTACTTGCCCAGCACGCCCTTGTCGTTTTGCTCGTAGCCATCGGCCACCACGGTTAGCTTTTCTCCTCCTTCAATGAGCAGAATGATTTTTTGACGCTCGGCTATACTCAGCATGTAAAAATTACCGCCGTCCCGCTCAATACCTTTGATGGTAAAGGTGCCATCCGCCGCCAGCACCGTGGAGTCCAGGGTAGTAGACGGATTGGTCGAAAATTGCAGATAGATTTTCTCTCCCGCTTGTCCGTTTTTAACTTTACCCGTAACCGTAAACTCTCCCCCGGCAATGGTAGGCTGCGACCAGGCCGACAGGCTCCATACCATTAGTAAGCTTACTACCAACCCTAATTTTTTCATGTATCTTGTTGTCTTAGTTGTTCTTTCTTTTTGACTAGTTCAACTAGTCATTTTTTTACACTAACCTAAATTCTATTGCAGCTTCGACGCCAACAATTGATTGATCAGTTTTGGGTCTGCCGTACCGCGCGACTTCTTCATGACCTCCCCTACAAAAAGACCCATTAAGCCTTTTTTACCCTTTTTATAACCAGCCACTTTATCCGGCATAGCGTTTAGTACTTCTTCTACCAACGTTTCCAGCTCATTTGTATTGCGATTCTGCAACCAGTTATTCGCCTCAGCCAGCGCAAGGGGTAAGCGGTTGGGTTCTTTGAGCAGCGCCGGGAAAGCCTTCTGCGTAGCCGTGGAGTGACTAATCACCTCCGTTTCCACTAGTTCAATGAGTTCGGCTAGTACTTCGGGCGATATAGGGAAGGATGCAATATCCGTACCATTTTCATTCAAATAGGACTTTACCGGCCCCATCAGCCAGTTGGATGCGGTTTTGTAGTACTTACTACTGCGGCAAACAGCCTCGAAGTAGTGGGCTATTTCACGGGTATCGGTCAGTACTACCGCGTCATAGCTCGGTATGCCGTAGTGACTCGTAAACTTCTCGCGCAGTTCGCGGGGTAAGGGGGGCATCTGCGCTCTGATTTCCTGTACCCGCTCTTCGGTGAGTACCACCGGGCACAGATCCGGGTCGGGAAAATAGCGGTAGTCGTTCATGGTTTCCTTTACCCGCATACCGTAGGTTTCGCCGGTTTCGGCATCAAACATCCGCGTTTCCTGAAAGAGGGAATCCCCGTTTTCCAAGGCTGCTACCTGACGGCGACGCTCAAATTCCACGGCCCGCATGATGTTACGGATCGAGTTCATATTCTTGACCTCCACTTTTGTACCCAACGTTTCTTCGCCCAGTAGTCTGACCGACACGTTTACGTCGCAGCGCAGCGACCCTTCTTCCATGTTGCCGTCGCTGATATTGATGTAGCGCACAATACGGCGTACTTCCGATACGAAGGCACCCGTTTCTTCGGCCGAGCGCAGGTCAGGCTCCGACACCATCTCCACCAAGGGCGTACCCGCCCGGTTGTAGTCTAGCTGCGTACTGATAGCATTGCCATCGTGCACCGATTTTCCGGCGTCTTCTTCCAAGTGGATATGGTGAAAACGGATCACTCGCTCTACCAACTCATTGCCTTTCCCTTTGATCGTAATCGGCACGCTCCCCCCCACACAAATGGGTGCTTTATCCTGCGAAATCTGGTAGCCTTTGGGCAGATCGGGGTAAAAGTAATTCTTCCGGTCAAAGATGGTACGCTCACTGATGGAGCAACCACAGGCCAAGCCCAGGCGTACGGCATACTCCACGGCCTTCTTGTTCAGCTTGGGCAGGGTACCCGGCATCGCCAGCGTCAGCGGGCTAATGTGGGTATTGGGCTCGCCGCCGAATAAATTGGTATCCGAAGCAAAAAGTTTAGACTCGGTTAATAGTTGGCAGTGTACTTCCAGGCCAATGACGGTTTCGTATGTAGCCAAAAGCTCGTCGGATACTTCCGCCGGAGATATTTTTGTAGAAATCATGGGTGCAATGGTCAATATCTACAAAGATAGGCAGATAGGGCAAAAAAGGGAAGGGTTTGGGCAATTGGTGCTGGGAGTACTAACGCAGTGAACTTTGTGTCAATGGTTGGGTACTCGTTTGATCAGGGTAATAGGCAAACCACGAGCGGGTTGGCGGGAGGTACTTGGGTGGATTTGTAAGTCGAGGACTTACGATGTGTTCACCCGCCAGTTTTTGTAAACTAGCGGGTATGATCGGACTATTCGCTCAGGTTAGGTTTGTATGATCCTTATGAACCGATACCAAATCGCTGTATTTACTACGTATTCTTTCAGAAATTTTCTCACGGCCATATACAGAGCGGTATCTTCCGCCAGTACAGCCAAAATTGATCGTTAAATTTCCAAATCCTCTTGCTGTAAACTTATTGGTAGTGTAATACCAATTTAGTTTTATAATGCCGTATATATTTTATATATTTAGTCATGGGAAAGAAAGCAGAATTGGAGATTAGAGAATCATCTTTGGAGCTTAAAAAGCTACTCGTAAAACAGAAAACCATCAAGGGAGAGAAACGAATAAAATGCTGACTTGAGATTAAGT
>JBDNFP010000144.1:0-8893 GCA_041689775.1 Spirosomataceae bacterium | reverse complement strand
ACTTACGCCACCAAGAGGCCGCTTGACCACAACTTCAAAAACGACATGGGTCGCTACATCACTTTTGATGAGAAAATACCCAAATGGAATTACCTGATCAAGCCCGGAAATTGACCATCTTATTTTTTAATCATTCCTTAACAGCTATTAGTTTGTAGTTGTTAGATTTTTTTAAGTATTTGATAAATAGAATATTAGCTATGAATTTAGCCAAATTAATAGTACAAACTAATTCTGCGTTAGAACTTATCAGTTCAGTATTCTCTGTTGGAAACGCAGGTTTTCGCGCCGTCTTCCTATTGTCCCTGTAGCGCCGTCAAGGTTGGCTTTAATAAAACCGGCCGGTTTGCCACGGGTACTAGCTTTAAAATTCAAATTGCCCCGGATGGAGCAGATTCTTTTCAGGCGGCCTACGTGGACCTACCCGTATCCTCCGTGGGGGATGTCGATATAACCGGTATTATTTCATCGCAAATACCCCCCGGCGACTACCGGGTTCGGGTAGTTGGTATTCATCCTGCCTTCGTAATCAATGGGAGTGTCAGTCCTGCTACATTAACCGTTCTGTCGGTTCCGTCGGCTACCCTGAGTGGTGCACAGGAGATTATTGGCCGTGATACAGCTCGTCTATCTGTAGCCTTTACGGGCAGAGGCCCGTGGACGTTCATCTACCTGACTATTTTCGACAATTCAGTCGGCACAGAATTTACCTTCGCTACGGCTGACAACCCTTATTTACTTCGACTTACGCCCCTGATCACTACCACTTACTACCTCAGCTCCGTACGAAATAGCTGCGGCAACGGAACGTTCCCCGCTGATGGCATAGTGGTGAAAGTCATAGCCTTGCTAAGCGCTCCGACTCCGGAAGCTTCTCTCTTCGTAGAGTTATTTCCGGTACCTACCACCGCCACCCTTACGCTACGCATTAAGGAGTTTACCTCCCAAAAACCAGTGCGGTGGGAGCATTAAAACCTACTGGGACAGGTTATAATGCAACAAGACATAAAAGGAGAAGAGTCGGTGCTTTTATTGGAAAACCAATCAGCCGGCCTATACTTACTCCGGGTTCGGGTGGAAGATAAGGTGGTCGTGCGGCGGGTGATGAAGGCGTAGGTTAGTAGTATTTATCACTCTGGTGTTCAATTACATAGCATCACCGCCCAGACGACTGATTTGTGCTCTTCACTCGTCAAAGCCAAGGGAAGGCTGAGAGAGCTCATTATAATACGATACCCTTGATGTCATAAACAAGCAGCCCACACTTTTCAGTGCGGGCTGCTTGTTTATGACATCATTTATCTACACATTCTCCGGCATATTATACGGTCCATTGAAAAAAATAATATAGCTTGGCCCCAGTTGTTTGATCTAAGCTCCAAAGGGGAGGCGGTACTTGCGGGTCAGCATGGCGGTGGCTTCCTTGTCGTTGACAAACTTCTCCGCTTTGGGGTCGAAGGTCAGGTTACGGCCGGTACGATAAGCAATGTTGCCCAAGTGCGCCAATCCTGAGGACAGGTGCAGTGTTTCAGGCGGACCGTTGAGCTTAGAAGCATCACGGGCCACCACGGACTCAATAAAGTTTTTGAAGTGATCTCCACCAGCTTTACGGGTAGGGCCGGGCTTGCGGTCTCGGCCCAAGAAGGTTTCGTAGTGGTCATAGCCTTTGATAACCATGTAGCCTTCGCTGCCGTAGAAAATATTACCAATGCCGGCTCCATCTTCGAGGTTAGTCATCCAGGGACGTACCTCAAACTCGATGATTTTTTTCTCTTTTGGGTAAATATAGGTAGATGAAAGTACCTCGGGCGTTTCCTGACAGTCGTCCCAAAGGAATTTGCCGCCCGCCGAGGTGATTTTCTCGGGGAAGCTATCTACACCCAGTCCCCACATGCACATATCGGTTTCGTGGATACCCTGATTACCAATGTCGCCATTGCCGTAGTTCCAATGCCAGTGCCAGTTGTAATGTACGTAATTACGGGAGAAAGGCTTCATCTCAGCCGGTCCGGTCCAAAGGTCGTAGTTCAGTCCTTCGGGTACGGGCTCAGTGCCCTTGTTGCCCAAGTCGGGTCGCCACTTATACACCAGCCCACGAGCCATGTATACATTGCCGATCAGGCCATCGCGCAGGTGCTTTACTGCCTCCTTCATGGCCTCGGAGCTACGTAGCTGCACGCCATGCTGCACGATGCGCTTGTATTTAGTGGCAGCTTCGATAATCTTACGGCCTTCTACAAAATTATGCGAGCCGGGCTTCTCTACGTACACATCCTTACCAGCCTGACAAGCCCAAATGGTGGCCAATGCGTGCCAGTGGTTGGGCGTGGCAATGCTTACGGCATCAATGGACTTATCGTCGAATACCTTCCGAAGGTCCTGCTCGATCTGTACTTTTTTACCATACTTTTTCTCGTACTCGCCGGCGCGTTTTTCCAGTATTACTTTGTCTGGATCGCAGATCGTAGCCAACTCTACATTACTCAGTGCCGAAAAGCCCTGAATGTGGTTTTGGCCCCGTCCATTAACGCCCAACACAGCCACGCGTACACGATCATTAGCCCCAAAGGCGCTGGCAGGGATAATCGTGGGTAAGGTCAATATAACGGCTGCTCCCGCCGAGTTTTTGATGAAGTTTCTCCGGGAAACCTGATTTTCTTTTTCCATGAATGAAAGTTTTAGGATAGTACGTAGAGTTAATTATAGTATTTGTACCTAATAAGACGACAAACCGGCTATCCCTACCTTAAGAAAAGTGGAAATGAATTGAGAATGAATCAAATCCAGGCAAAACCAAAGGCCTGTAAAGCAATAGAGGAATGACCAAAACGGCCATTCCTCTATTGCATATATTATGTCGCTTTACTCAGTACTACCGTAAAAATGCGATTGAGTCTTTAGATTAGATGTACCTAGCAATAATTTACAGATCGCTGATACCTATAACCTAACGGCAACCTATAAGCTTAATTTTACATCCACAGCAATCATATCCTGCGCTGTGCGTACAATACCGGCAGTATCAAACGCGCACTCGCGGTGTAACTCGTGGGGTTCGCCGTGCTCCACAATTCGATCGGGAATACCTAATCGTTTGATCCGTGAAGTATAGCCATGATCAGTCATGAACTCGATGACAGCGCTTCCGAAGCCACCCTGCAGGCAACCGTCTTCCACGGTAATAATGCGGTCAAATTTCTGGAATATCTCGTGCAGCATTTCTTCGTCCAGTGGCTTCACAAAACGCATGTCGTAATGACCAATATGAAAGTCTTGCTTAGCTAGCTCCTCACAGGCCTCCACGGCGTAGTTACCTACATGGCCAAGGGTTAGTATTGCTAATTCTTCGCCGTCTTTAATTTTACGACCTTTTCCAATCTCCACTTCCTCCAAGGGAGTGCGCCACTCGGGCATCACACCTTGTCCGCGTGGATACCTAATCGTAAAGGCTCGGGTACCTTCCTGAATCTTGTCCAACTGGGCCGTGTACATCATATTACGTAGTTCCTGCTCGTTCATCGGAGCTGCTACGATCATGTTGGGTACGCAACGCATGTAGGCTATGTCATAAGCACCGTGGTGGGTTGGTCCGTCGGCTCCGGCAAATCCGGCGCGGTCGAGACAGAAGATCACTGGTAACCCCTGAATGCATACGTCATGAATCACCTGATCGTAGGCCCGTTGCATGAAGGTAGAGTAGATATTACAGTAGACCACGTTGCCGCGAGTGGCCATTCCAGCCGAGAAAGTAACCGCGTGCTGCTCAGCAATACCTACGTCAAAAGCGCGGTCGGGCATAGCCTTCATCATAATATTCAGCGATGAACCCGAGGGCATCGCCGGGGTAATACCCACTATTTTAGGATTTTGCTCCGCCAACTCCACGATGGTATGTCCGAAAACATCTTGGTACTTAGGGGCTTGGGGAGTATCGTGAACTTTCTTTTTTATTTCGCCGGTCACCTTATCAAATAGACCGGGTGCGTGCCATTTTGTCTGATCTTTCTCAGCTGGACCATACCCTTTTCCTTTTACAGTAAGGCAGTGCAATAGCTTGGGTCCGGGAATATCTTTCAGGTCATTCAAGACATCGGCCATGTGATCGATATCATTCCCATCAATTGGTCCGAAATAGCGGAGGCCTAAGGATTCAAAGAGATTACTCTGCTTCAACACCGATACTTTGAGTGCGTTTTCAACTTTCGAAACTATCTCCTGAGCGCTTTTTCCGAAGGTACTCATCTTGCCGAGCAGGTTCCATACTTCATCACGCACCTTGTTGTAGGTGTGGGATGTAGTGATATCTGTCAAGTACTCCTTCAAAGCACCTACGTTGGGGTCGATAGCCATGCAGTTATCGTTCAGGATAATCAACAGATTGGAGTCGGCCGTACCGGCGTGGTTCATACCTTCAAAGGCCAAACCTGCCGTCATGGCGCCGTCACCAATAATGGCAATGTGCTGCCGTTGACGATTATTTTCAAGCGTAGAAGCCACGGCCATTCCCAAAGCGGCGGATATAGAAGTAGACGAGTGACCCACTCCGAAGGCGTCGTATTCACTTTCTTTGCGCTTCGGAAAACCAGATAGTCCTCCGTGTACGCGATTTGTATGAAAATTCTCTTTTCGTCCGGTCAATATTTTGTGTCCGTAGGCCTGATGCCCCACATCCCATACCAATTGATCGTCGGGAGTGTTAAATATATAGTGAAGTGCAACGGTGAGTTCTACCACGCCCAAACTGGCACCAAAATGGCCACCATATACCGATACGTTATCAATAATGTACTGGCGCAATTCATTACAAACCTGGGGGAGCTCGGCGCGGTTTAATTTTCGCAAGTCCTCAGGTGAATTAATACCAGCCAGTAGTTTTCCGGGGGTAATAAGCATACCTTTTATTTGAATTGGTTCAATATGTTGATTTAACTAACGTAAACCAAAAAGTGTTTAAAGTTAGAAAAAAAGAGTGGCTATAAAACCCCTTATTACTTTTGTTGACTGGCTTTGAAGAGTTTCTGCTTTTCCTCCTTCGTCAGACTTTCGTATCCCGACTTCGAAATCTTGTCCAAAATCGCGTCTATTTCGTCCTGATCAGGCATTTCGACCGCAGTAGGCGAGGTAGCCGAAGAATAGAAGGTGGTGCTACGATGTACTTCTTTCTGACGGTACGTAACCCGCATGGGCGGACGCCGCCGAAACAATTTTGTCCAAAACTCCATGAAGGCGTATAATGGCTTCCCTAGATCGGTTCCTCCCTGCAACAGTTTGATGAACATATACCCCGTAAGTGCGCCACCGAGGTGCGCAAGATTCCCTCCGGCATTGGGTCCGATGGATTGCGCCAGCGAAAGCACTATGTAGAAGAAAGCAATGTACTTGATCCGGACGGGGCCCAGAAAAATGAGGTTGAAAGTATAATTGGGTAAAAGTGTGGAAGCTCCCACCGCTACGGAGAAGGCCGCCGCTGAGGCACCCAACATCTGCGAACCTGCTACCTGTGACTGAAAATACGGTAGTAGGTTGTAGATACCCATGTAGGCCAGTCCACCGGCCAAACCACCTAGGATGTACAGTGCGATAAGACGTTTGGAACCGAGATACTCATCGACTAACCGACCAAACCAATACAAAAACAGCATATTGAAGAGGATATGGAATATCTCCTCATGCGTAAAAAAATAGGTCACAATCGTCCACGGCTTGTAAATAAACTCCCGGGGAGAAGCCGGCAACCGCAGCATGTCAACCAACCACACATAAGCCTCGGATGATTGTCCGAGGGTGAAGATTACCTTAACCAGCAACAGACTTAAAAATACCACCGTGTTGATGAGAATAATTCTCACCAGTGTATTGTCTGTTTTGGTAAACTCCCTCCGGAAATCATCAAAAATTCCACTCATTGATTAAAAAAATTTATTTCTATCCGAACCCCATATCCGTAACAGAATGAATGCAAATATCATACCCCCGATATGGGCAAAGTGTGCTATGTTGTCTGACTGTGCATTCTGTATGCCTTGATACAACTCGTATAGTCCATAAAAAGCCACAAAATACTTCGCCTTGATCGGAAACGGAAAAAATAATAAGAAAAGTTCTGTGTTAGGAAATAACAACCCAAACGCCATCAGAATTCCAAAAATTGCTCCCGAAGCCCCTACCATCGGAATATTTACCTGTTGTTGATAATATTCTTTCACAAAGTTGATGCTATCCTCAATATAGCGTCGGTCTTTGGGACTTTCTTCAAACTTATTTAAGAAATCAAGATTTGCCTGATAGAATCCTTTCGCATACTGACTCATAAAGTCAACAAGTCCTTCTGGACTTGGGTATTGCACGTATACCTGTACGGCTTCCTGCAACTGTGTAGTTTCGTAGTAGTCGATGGCCGAAAATAGTAACCCTGCCCCGATTCCGGTCACGAAATAAAAGATCAGAAACCGTCTGACACCCCACATCCTTTCAAGCAATGGCCCGAAAATGATCAGACCAAACATATTACTAAACAAGTGTCCGAAACTACCATGTAAAAACATGTAGGACACAAATTGGTAAGGCATAAATGCCGGCGACAACAACGATCGTAAGGCAAGACCCTGAGTAAGATTTATAATGTACGCATCTACGATAAAAAATACAACATTTAATATCAGTAAATTACGTACTGTCGGTGTCAGCGAAAACATGGATAGGTGGTTGCTATGGAAATTAGAATTGTAACGGTTAGATAACCCTTTTCGTTTCGTTAAGCTTTAAATAATGCACTCAACTTATCCATCGTGAGCATTACAATGATCGGTTCGCCGCCGGGAGTCCGGTTAGGATCTGACGACGTAAAAAGCTGATTAACAACAGTATGGATCTCTATCATGGATAGTTTTACCACATAACGTGACGAAAAACGCCGGGCGAGCGACCTTGCCAGACTATCGGGCTTATTTAGTTTAAGTTCCGAATAGCTCTTTTTGAGCTGTTCAACCAGTTCTTCAAACAAATCCTGCTCACTTTCGTCGGGTAAGTCGGCCGGAATTCCCCGAACCACCAGCTCGTGCGGGCCAAGCTCATCAAATTCAAATCCTAAGGCCCGTATTTCATCTTTGGTATCACGCACCAGCTGCATGTCCGTTGGCACAAGCCGGATGGTCTTGGGAAACAACAGCTGCTGGCAGGAGCCATTGCGCTTCGTAAGCATCTGACGGTACCGCTCGTACAAAATACGCTCGTAGGCCAGTTTTTGATCAATAAGCATCACTCCTTCCTTTATCTGATAAAGCACAAAGCGGTTGTGCAGTTGAAACAGTATCGCCTCAGTATCCGGTAAAGCTATGGTATCAGAAGTAAGCCGATTGACTTTGCTCGCCAGGGTAACTGCCTGCTGCTGGTACGAGGGGCGCGACGAAACAGCTTCGTCTAGCTCAATAGCCGCCTGTTCCCGTGCTTCTTCGTTCGGGCTTTTCAGGCCTTCAAATAGCTTATTCCAGTTGGTCAGATTACCCTGCTGTCGCTTTTGATTGTCCTTAGGCTGCGCGGCCCAGTCGGGCTGAACAGCCTGCGGCAATACCTCGGCTGGCCGGGGCCGCTGGTTCAGGAAATTGACGTTATCTTCAAAATCAATGGGAGGATTCAAATTATAAACCCCGATCGCCTTCCGAACAGCCGCCAGAATGATGGCATACACCGACCGCTCATCGTCAAATTTGATTTCTGTCTTGGTCGGGTGGATATTTATGTCCACGTGAGAAGGATCTATTTCAATAAAAAGCACGTAGAACGGGTGGCTTCCTTCAGGAATAGCCCCTTCGTAGGCACTGATCACCGCGTGGTGAAGGTAGCTGTGCTTGATGTACCGCTCGTTAACGAAGAAGTATTGCTCGCCCCGGGTTTTACGGGCAAACTCCGGTTTACCGATATACCCTCTAACGCTTACGTAGGAAGTATCTTCCTGGCAGAACACCAGCTGTTCGCGATAGTTTTTGCCAAACATATCCACAATACGCCGCACCAGTTTTCCGGAAAACAGGTTATATACCTCCACGTCGTTGTGGTAAAGCGAAAAGCTTACTTCTGGATGCGCTAGCGCTACTCGCTGAAATTCATCGAGTACATGCCGCATCTCCACAGAATTCGATTTCAGGAAATTTCGACGCGCAGGTACGTTGAAGAAAAGATTCTTTACCAACAGGTTGGTTCCCGGTAGGGTAGCCACCGACTCCTGAGTTTTTAACTCTGATCCTTCCATTCGGATCATGATACCCAGCTCGTCAGCAGACCGGCGAGTACGTAACTCCACTTGCGCAACTGCCGCAATAGACGCCAGGGCTTCCCCCCGGAAACCCATGGTTTTAATCCTGAACAGATCATCAGAATTTCTGATTTTGGAGGTAGCATGCCGTTCAAAGGACATCCGGGCATCCGTTTCAGACATCCCGGTACCGTCATCGATGATTTGGATCAGGGTTTTCCCCGCATCCCGAATAATTACCTGCACATTGTGAGCGCGGGCATCGATGGCATTCTCCAATAATTCTTTCACTACCGAAGCAGGACGCTGCACCACCTCACCCGCTGCTATCTGATTAGCGATTGAATCGGGTAATAAATGTATGATGTCAGATGTGGTCATTCCTCTGTTTTATTTTTTCGAATTTCACTTACAACAATATAATAACTTTTTATTCTACTTTGACTAACACAAAATATTTCAAGTAGGTACTGTGAGCATATGTTTTAATAAATTGTTATATTATTAATTGATGTTACGCAAGTCTGTTTTTATCCAAAGGAAATATTGCCTGTGTGTTTTAGTTTGAGTAGTTCTAGTTCTTTGAAAGCGGCTTGAATAGCCTTGATGTATATTTTCCCTTTTAGGGCGAAATGGTTGAGT
>JBDNFP010000143.1:0-2856 GCA_041689775.1 Spirosomataceae bacterium | reverse complement strand
CCGCCGCTACCGCCACAACGGCTGGCTGATCGGCTCGGGACCCATCGAGGCCGCACACAGAACCGTCGTCCAGCAGCGCCTGAAGCTCTCAGGGCAACGATGGACCATCCCAAACGCCTAGAACGTACTCAACCTGAGGGCTTGTAATCTCAGCGGCCAATGGGACAACGTGGTCAACAAGATTAGAACGGCTGCTTGACAAAACTGAAATACACCCGTAGGGATGAGTTTTAGATTTTAATACTACCTGTTGGTATCAAGCAAGATTTCTGATGAGTAAACTGGTAAAGAAATTATGCCAGCATTTTTTTGCAAAAAAGTCATACAAAATTAATTTGCGTTAAATACTTACTGATAATTTGTACAATTATTTGATAATCAAATCTATAAAAAGCTAATGGATAACAAACTGATAACTAATTACCTCTTGTAAACCAAACTATTCCAGAATCCAGATCAACGGGTTACGAACGGGGAGGTTTCTTACTACTTCCTCAGTTTCTGGAAAATGTTCCAATGATTTCCAAATGGTTAACCACTTCTCGTTTCTGAATTCTTGGTACCCAAAAAGCAAGAATGGATGCGCTATCGGCCATTCGTTCCAGTACATCACATCCTCCGGGTAGGTCCAGGTAGATTTATCGGCGATAAAGGGATAAAGAAACTCTACCCCCTTTTGAAGGGCTCGGCCATCAGGCAATGTAAAGTCCCAGAGATTTTCTTTTTTCGTAGAAAGTACTTGGGCCAAGGTAGTCATGGCATCCAGATTGAAAAGTGAATAACCATAGGGTTTGGTACGTTTCAGCTCCAAAGGAAAGCTCCCGTCCTCAGCCATTTGGTTCGGGAGTAAATTCGTTTTGTAACGTAGCTTGCAGTAATCGAGTAAAGTCTGATTTCCGGTTAATCGGGCAAAGGTAGCTACCTGCATGGTCCAGCAGGTAGCGTGGTTGTTCTTAGTATCCCGCTCATCAATACCGTAGGGGTGAGTCGTTACCCAAGTCAGGTACTCCTCAAACCATTTTTTGGCCCCTTTGATATCCTCCTTACTCATGGCTTTCGATTTTTCCATCATCCGAACGCCCTGCGCTACTTCCATCATCTGAATCATATCAATAATCCCAATGCCCCGACCCGTAACCTTCCCTTTAATAGCCTGAGCGTAAAGAAGTGAAGGGTTCATTTTGGTGTCCGTATTGATAAACCAAGCCCGTAGATGCTGAACTGCCTGTTGCACATACTTTTCATCTCCGGTCAGTACGTAAGCGGATGCCAGTGCCCCTACCACCTGACTAAACCGAACCATAGCTTTGCGATGAGCCGTAAAATTCTCCGGGTTGGTTTGCCCATCTTTTTGAATGTAAGGACCGTTTGGATCTTCGGGGTTGGGCCACCAATAGTCGCCTTCGGAGTAAAAATCGTGGATACCTCCGGCTGAGCGCTCACTTTTGGTGGCCGTTACGGTAATAGGTTCCTGATTCATGGCCCACTCGGCATTTTTCAGAATACCCGGCGCCAATACCTCAGCTACTCTTTTAGAAAGTGAAGTACTGGGCTGGGCAATCGAAACCACCGAACAACAAGTAAGAAGTAGTATTTGACAATATATTTTCTTCATAGAGATCTAACTGAAAAACAAACCATTTGGTGATAAGTAGCTGATAGCTATTAGCTTGCAACTATTACCTTTTTGTAAATATTTGATATAGAGAATATTAGCTAGTGATTTGACTAACTTAATAATATAAACTAATTATGCCTTAGTACTTAAGTACAAGAGTTTCTGGCTCCCTTACCCTGATTGACTGATAATTTAATACTCTACCACGAATCTACGGCTAAGAAAGCCGATCAATCCAAAAAGATAACTTGCTTTCTTTCTGATATTTTTGCAAATTTATCTTCGTCTTATGCAATTTACAGCAGCCAGCTACTTATCTAACCCATCTTAATGTCCCTCTCATGAAAAAGGATATTTATAGCCCAATTCTACGCAATCAGAAAGTCAATGTTGGTCAAACAGAACGTATTATTTCCATAATAGGTGGTGTATTCTTACTCTTTGATGGACTCACAAAAAAGCATGGGAGCATCCCAGAGGCACTGGCAGGAGGCTACATGCTATTTCGGGGAGCGACCGGGTATTGTCCAATGCACAGCGCCATCGAGGGTAACCCAGCCCTCGAACATAGCGACAATATTAACATCAAGGTGAACATGACCGTTAACAGGAACAGGTTAGAAGTGTACAACCTGTGGCGCCACCTTGAAAACTTACCTCTCTTCCTGACCCATATTCAGTCCGTAAATGAACTAGATGATACCAACTCCCTCTGGAAAGCAAGTGGCCCGGGTGGGGTGGGTACTATCAAATGGAAAGCTAAAATTGTAAAAGATGAACCGGGACGTTTTCTGGGCTGGCATTCTTCACCCGACTCGGATATAGTTAACGCGGGGAAGGTAGAGTTTCTCGATGATGAAGATTTGGGCGGCACAAAACTCCACGTCGTAATAAGCTACAAAGCACCCTTTGGGGTACCCGGCAAGGAGCTTTCCCGGCTGCTGCATCCGCTTTTCAGAGATTTGGTGATGGAAGATATACTACGCTTTAAAAACTACGCCGAAACGGAAGCAGTAGAAGCATAGGTAGCCGTTAGGAGCTATTAGCCAAGCAGCTAATAGTTGATTACCAGTCAGGTAATAGCTAATTAGTGTTCAGGTGAACTACCCACCCACGCCAGAGGCGATGGGATGGGCTTCGGGTTTCATAGAGTGTGCTTTGTTACCAAAGTCTGATTTCCTCTCCACCTTTGTAATCGCCAGTTCCTGACGATATATTTTTAATCCTTCATTTAAAAT
>JBDNFP010000142.1:0-2965 GCA_041689775.1 Spirosomataceae bacterium | reverse complement strand
TTTGAATATTGATATTTATTTAAGAAAGTGATCTATTAACCCGCTGTATTTCTGTGAGCATGTCGGATAAGAAAGTCAGCCAGTACTTTGCCACCCAGCTTGTCAAACCTACGTTCAGGACGATTAGGGTAGAGGGGCGGTCTATTCACTATGTGACGATTGGTGCCGACACCCTTCCCACGGTATTTTTTATTCACGGCTCGCCGGGATCCTGGGATGCTTTCATTAGTTTTTTTGCCGACTCTACACTCGGGCCTATTTGATTTCGGTAGATCGTCCCGGCTTTGGTAAGTCTGGAAAGGGCATGCCCGAGCAATCTTTGAGGATGCAGTCTGCCTGCCTGGCACCGCTGCTCCGACTAGGTAAGTCGGCAAAAAAGCCGATTCTGGTGGGGCACTCGTTGGGCGGCCCGGTGGCGGCTAGGCTGGCGATGGATTATCCCGATGAGGTAGGCGGACTTATTCTAGTGGCTCCCTCCATTGACCCTGAGCTGGAAAAAAAGAATGGTATCGTCCCCTCGGTGCCGCTGTCCCGTTTCGTTGGCTACTTCCCGCCGAACTTGATGTAAGTAATCGGGAGATCATGCCCCTCAAAAGTGAGTTGCAAAAGATGCTTTCGTTATGGGCTGGCATACGGATGCCCGTTACTGTCATTCAGGGTGAAGAAGATCCGCTGGTACCTCCGGGAAACGCAGATTATGCCAAACGAATGCTGGTGAACGCCCCCGTAACGATTCAGATGATTCCCAACATGAACCACTTTATTCCGTGGAGCCGTCCTGATCTGATCCACGACGCTATTATAAAACATCTTGATTCACCCAAAAACCTTACAAAATGATGCGCCGTATCTTACTCTTATCTTGTCTATTAAGTATCTCCCTGTCCTCCATAGCCGGTGGGCCCTAGATTCGCGAGTTCCGGAAAGGCTTTGCCCAAGTCGGTTATTCTGGGTTGTACTACAATGCAGTTTTCAACCCCTTGGGTTCGGAAAAAGATGCCTATCGTGACATCAATGATCATACTTTTCAAATTTACGTTGAATATGGATTAGCAAAAAAACTTGAACTACGGGCAGTAGTTCCTTTTAAAGTTATATCGATCGGTCCCAGTTCTAATATCCAGGCCAATCCCGTTCCTGCAGGATCGCTGAATGGAATTGAGAATATAGGTCTGGGGCTGAAAAGAGGGATACTGGACGGAGATGTAAAGCTAAGCATTGGTGTAGACGCCCTCGCCAATACCTTTACTAACAACGATCAGCTAGGCCTGCGTACGGGATTTGAAGGCTGGACCCTGCTTCCCTACCTCTCGGTGGGTTCGGGTACCAAGCGCACTTACTTCTATGCCGAAGCAGGCTATGGGTTCATGACCCGGAATTATAGCAATTTCGTAAAGTTGAATGGGGAAGCGGGGTTTAAGGTTTTACCCCGGCTGTGGGTTGCCGGAACCGTCGATTTTCGACTACCTGAAAAAAACGGCACTTTCTTCAATACAGATGCCTACCAAAATACCGCTACCTACCTTAATAACCAAAAATACCTTGGATTGGGCTTAAAGGCGGCCTATGATCTAATACCGGATCGTGTGGGCCTATCAGCGAGTATTATCTGGTGAAAACGTGCCCTTTTCAAGGTCTTATAATGCAGGTATCTATTTCAAGTGGTAATAATAATAAGAGACCGCCGAAGCAATGGTACTTCTACCCGATGTACCACATTATTTTTCTTCTACATTAACCCCGCCTAATTCTTGGAATAAGGTCTGCCAGTAGCGGGTTATTTGCGGGTTATTTTCGCGGGAAGATGCCGTAGGTTCAAAGGGTGATACCACAGTAACCTGCGGCATTCCGATGACGTATTCTTCCAAGTGTTTGGTATCTTCTTTGGCCCAACTTTCGGCTTGCTCTTCGGAAATGGGCGGCTGTCGGTGGAAATCGCGGCGGTTGGGGCCCTTCACACTCTCAATCATATCACTAAAATAGTACACCTTCACGTCAACCCCACTTTCGGAAGCCTTGGCAATGATCGGGAAGCTCGCCCATATATCGGTCGACTGATTAGAAGATCCCGTATTCTGCTGGTTCAGTTTTAGCATCGACTGGCGCAGAAAGATTCCTTTCTCCCGCTGTAACGACATCTGAAAGGCGGTTTCGATTGCCTCCCGGTCGGTAGCACTGGCGTTGACAATACCATCTTTCTCCGAGCGTACCGTCAGCGACAACGCCTTCGCCTTGGAAGTATTTTCGTGAATAAAGTACACTTCCAGCTTATCACCCTTATTCCTCATGTTTTGCTCCACGATCTCCGAAAGCGCCTGTTGGTACTTCGCGTGCACAAACTCTATGTTCACGTTTACACTCTGGGTTTTGTCCAAAAAAATAACCGTATGAACGGGAGTATCGGGTAGGGCGGCTGTTTGCTCGATAGAAAAGCCACAGGATAAAGTAAGGCAGGCTAGTCCTAAAAGCACAACGGGTATTACGGGGAATCTCATGGGGTACAGCAGGATTTGATTGATTACTACAAACTTACGGTGATGTGTCACAACCTACAACGCCAAACGGATAAACGGGGCAGATATTGTTTGGGCGTAAGTAGCTTACTACTTGGCTGTTTTACAATGTGCAATTTCTACGGCCTTAGGTATTTTTTGACGGATGACTTCCTACGAGGGCAAGGCGGGTGTAGGACAAGTTATTTATGCTGCTTGTTTTATTTCAATGGTTAGGTACTAATTAATCGGCTTTGCAGCCAAATCGATAAAGCTGCTGGACATCGGGATTATTTTTATCCACCTCAACGCCTTTGGGCAAAATGGAAATAAACATATCGAGCAGCAACTGACTGTGATGCAGCACCTTGGCATCGGCCATCGAAAACGGCTGGTCGGCACTGACGCCATGCTCAACCTTGGCCGCGTTGACCGCCGTCAGCGACGCGTTGAGATGGTAATCGGCCTTGTTA
>JBDNFP010000141.1:0-8954 GCA_041689775.1 Spirosomataceae bacterium | reverse complement strand
GCACGTGGACGGAATGCAGATGGAGCTGGGTAGTTTCCCGACCTCGTACATTCCCACGGGCGCTACTGCCGTTATCCGCGCCCTCGAAACGTGGGTGATGCCTAACTTGGAGGACATAATCAAGCCCGGTGAAGGCAGCTTCTATGCCGAGGGGATTACGGGCTACGGCAGTGTCATTAATGCCCACACGCTATTATTCGCCAGCACGAACAATAGCACGAACCAGTCTATTTTAGTGGGACAGAGGTCTTCCGCGGTGAACCGAACCGGAATCGCCTACAACCCCACGGCCGCATTCGTTCAATGGGGCCTTCAGAACGCGCTTACCAGCATAGGGCAGCGGGTTCGGTACGCTCTTGGGTACCGCGTCAACGACATCGCGGGAAGCTATAATGGTGGAGCCGTGCAAGTGGATACCGTGGGCACCATCCCCGCAATTAACACCATTGAGATAGGGGGCGTAGTTACAAGTATACAACCCTGGTCGGGGATAGTCGTGTGCGTGGCGTATTACCCGCGCCGATTGCCCAACACAGAACTACAAGCCCTCACTACAAGTGGCCTCCTAGCAGGAAAGAACCCTAACCAACTACCCACCATGGGTGATCTGGGGGACGTAGCAACGGCAAGCTGGAAGCAGTTGTTAGGGACTCTTTTGCCTACGCTAAGAATCGAGGAATTGCGTTACTCGTTTGGCAATCCGGCCAAGGCGGTACTGATCAGCGATGGTGCTAAGGTGGGTATATTCGTTCGAGACAATGCCGACACGAGCAGCGCCGACGACGGTCAGAATATTATTATCACCTCCGATGCCGTTCCGGTTCGTTTTAAGCGGCGACAGTTGCTGCGGGGTTACACTCCTACTTCGGGGGCAGATACGACGATGGAGCTGGGGAGTGTGGTGTACGATTCGGACTTTCTTCACGTAAAAACGGCAGGGAGCACAATCCAGAAATTGCAGATGCCTAAGAGTGGCGCTACTGGCGCACGGCCTGCTACTTCGGCTCTGCCGGTTCCTTATATGTACTACGACACTACCCTTTCCAAGCCTGTCTGGTGGAATGGTACGGTCTGGAAAGATGCGACTGGCGCAACGGTATAGTTTCAACCTTATAACTAAGAAAAAAAATGAAGCCTATTAAGGTACTTATTGCCGATCGCTCGGGAGAACTTGAAACACAAGAACTCGTTTGCAAGGGTTTTGCAGTGGACTTCGTCACGTCGATAATCGTGCCTACGCTCGAAATTCAGATGATGAAACGCACTGTAACCGAAACGCCAGTACTGGACGAATTGGGCGAGCCAACAGGGGCAACTACTACTACCTATTCACCCTGGGAAATTGACCGCCGCTACTCACCATCGGGAGCCATTGCGGTGCATACCGAAAGTAACAATACGAAGATGGTAGACCCCGCGACATTCGAGTTTGCTGCCGCCGAAACCGAAAACGCCGTGGGTGAAGTGGATGCGGTGTGGGCGCTTTTTGGGCCGGGCATAGAGCAGTTACTTGGCTCGATCATGCACAGGATGATCAGCCGGGGTAGCCTCAATACTCCCTTCGACTTATGAGGTTCGTTTTGATCATTCTCCTGCTGCTGTCGGGCTGTCAGACGATAAAGAAGTTTAAACGCACTGTTTCCGATCTGGACAGTTCGGTTAATAAGCTCTCCTATGTTCGCAGCGAAATCACCGAGCAAAAGGAGCAGGTCAAGGGCTGGCAGGAGTTCAGAATTACTGGCCTCGATAGCCTTTACCGTTTGCCCGACCTGAGTTTTCAGGGTAGTAATGTTCCGCTCGTGCCTCAATTCATCCAAGGCAAAGACCGGATTATATACCTACCCAGCGAGCGGATTGTTGAAACCTCAACCAGGGTCCTCGACAGCCTTATTTCGGAAAGCGCACGAATGATTTCTGAGATAAGGTCTGCCGACAGGTCTACCGAGCGTAGACCCGACAGCCTGGTTTTTTATAGCATACTGGCGCTTATTTTTCTATCCATTGCTGCTATGATGTACCAATTACTAAGAAAAAAACAAAGCAATGACTCACTTCGTTGACATGACTACAAAATCCGTAATCCTGGTCTATTGTTTTCTAGCAAGCTTCCTCCTTAATGACGCCGTGGTTTTCGGTGTCCTATCGTCCGAATTTTTCGCGTATACAAGCATTCTATACGGGTTCATGGGTAATATGTTTTACTCTCTTGTCATTCTTTTTACTGAGTGGCGAAGAAAGGCAGATGATGACATAACCAGGAAGCCATTAAATCGCTATGGGTATATATTATTATTCGCCCAACCGTTCGGTGCGTCGTTCTTTTCCTTCGTGCTTACTGCCATTGTCAAGACCCTGGTTTCAGATGGCGGCTTTATTAATTGGAAAGTAGATGAAGGAGGCAGCCTGCTGATCGGCATCTTGTCCGGTCTCTTCTTTGTCTATTTCAGTAGACCCGAAGTAATCGAGAAACTATACAAGCGATACGGCGAACCCAGGCTATTTCCTAAGAATCCCAAAAAATGACACACATGAATATTTTCGAACAATTATCACTATTCGCCAGCGTCGTTATTGCCTCAGTTTTGGTGGGGGTAATCAAGGCCGTAATTACCGACATCCCTGTTCGCGAGAGACGGGTTTTCTGGCTCATACTCGTAGGCAGTATGGTCCTCAATGCCTTGCGGCTTATGGCTCGGTCTGTGAAGCTCTTGAATCCAGAGGAGGATCTAATGATTGATAGCGTTTTTCAACTCCTCATTGAAGCCTACCTATTGTATTATCTACACAAGATCTACAGCGTGCCGAAAAATAAGAAGCAAGAGAAAAACAACAAACCCTGATCACGCGACCCTAAGTTGGCGCGGTTGTTCTCCTACTTACTGAAACAATTTTATGAAAATAGATACGATTGCCAAGCAGCTTTTCCCTCACAGTTTGGTGCTGGGTCTTGCCGATTATTGGGAGGAGGTTGTTGACTATGCTGAGCTAAATACGCCAGAAACCCTCGCGATGTTCTTAGCTCAAACCGGCGTAGAAAGCAGATATTACCAAACCTTTGAGGAGAATCTCAGCTATTCGGTCACCAATATTTTGTCCGTTTTCCCTCGCTTGTTTCGCCTGCCATCGGAAGGGGAGAAGCACCTGCAATATTTTACTGATGGCAAGGCCAATGCTCTATTTTACGACCGCAACCCCAGGGCTCTTGCTAATTTTGCGTATGCCGGAAAAATGGGCAACGGTCCAGAAAGCTCCGGTGCAGGCTGGCGATTTCATGGAAGGGGCGCTATCCAGCTAACGCTCCACGACAATTATTACAATGCCAACCGGGACCTTTTCCCCTTGCTTGGTAGAGATATATACAACCATCCCAACGCGGTCGCTGAGCCCAGGATCGGGCTTTTGGTGGCTGGCTGGTACTGGAAAAAAAACAACCTGAACGAGACCGCTCGTTTGGGTCACGTAAAGCTCACCACTCGAAGAATTAACCGGGCCTGCCTGCACCTCCTAGAGCGCAATAATCTTTACAACAAGGCCCTGAAACTACTATGATACAGCTATTATCAACGAAAAAGTTAGAACCCTATGTCAGACCCCAACAAAAAGGCGAAATCGGAGCGTGAAGCAAAGCTGACCTTGGTTGCCGTGCTCTACAAAAAAGGCTACTCCTACCAGAAAATCGGGGAGGAGATTATGTTGCAGCTCAACCTTTCCCGGCCTCCTCCCAAGAGCTCAATTCATAGCTACGTTCATTTTCTGCTCCAAGAATGGCGCGAGGCTCGAATCGTTGACATGGACCTCGCTGTTCAGCTCGAATTGGAGCGCATCGACGATGCCATTCGCGAGCTCTGGCATGCCTGGGAAAAATCGAAAGAGGATCAAAAACTAACCTACCGAAAAAATAAAGGCGCTCCTGTAATGAGTAGCCAGTCGGACGACTCCAATCGGTCCTTCCGCTCCTCTTTCGTGGAGCAAGGCGAGCGGACTGAGATTTGTTTCGGCGACCCTCGCTTCCTGGCAGAGATACGTATGCAGCTCGTTGAGCGGAGAAAGCTGCTAGGCCTGTACGCTCCGGATAAAAGCGAACTGACCGGGAAAAATGGCAAGCCCTTACTCCCTGCCAGCGCGGTTGATACCAGCACACTAACAGAAGAGGAGCGTGCTGCTCTTCTTGCTATTTCCAGAAAAGTTAAGCGATAACATGTCCGAGACTGTTCCTGCCGGCGATATTGATTGGGACCTGGTGGACCAGGTTGAAAGGGAGGAGTGCAAGAAAAGTTTTTTTGCCTTCGTGGAGACATTCTGGGAGGTTATTATTGCCGAGGAGCCGGTTTATAATTGGCACATTCCTTACCTGTGTGAGGAGCTGCAAACGCTGAGCGTGCCTATCGTGGCCAGAGAGAAGAAGTTGTACGACATGATTATCAATATACCACCCGGCACTACCAAGACCACAATAACAACGATCATGTTCCCGGCCTGGCTATGGACCCAAGACCCGACGCTTCGTATTATTACTAACTCTTACGCCATGGACTTATCGATCGAGCACGCCACTAAAAGCCGGGACATTATTGTCTCCGATAAATACCAGCGCTTGTTTCCCGACTTGGTTATTCGTGCCGACAAAAGTGCCAAGCGTAGTTACGAAAACACCGCGAACGGCGCGAGATATACTACCTCAACCGGGGGCACAATTACCGGAAAGCACGCGCACATAATTATTAATGACGACCCTCTCAACCCGTCCCAGGCGGCGTCTGACGCCGATCGCGAGACGGCCAATAGTCACACCAAGACGCTGTCATCTCGGAAGGTAAACAAAGAAAATACGCCAACCGTCACCATCATGCAGCGCCTGCACGAAGACGACGTCACGGGCTATCTTCTGAAAAAAAAGAGCAATAGTATCTACCACATTTGTCTGCCTGCCGAGGCCTCTGCCTCGGTGAAGCCGGCCAAGGTAAAGGAGAAGTATCTGAACGGATACCTTGACCCGGTTCGGTTAGGTCGTGAGGTTCTTGACGAGGCAATGGTGGACCTTGGTTCTCGTGGGTATGCTGGGCAGTTCGACCAGTCTCCTTCGGCCCCAGGGGGTAATATCGTGAAGCAGGACTGGTTTAAGTACGTAACCAGGGAGACCTTCGATAAAATGCGTTACCGCGAGCCGATCGTCTTTTTTGGCGACACGGCCTACACCAACAACGCCATGGATAACGATCCGTCTGGGTTCATCGCTGCCTGCAAAATAAGGAACGATCTGTATATCACGAAGGCGACAAAGGTCTGGTTAATCTTTCCCGACCTGATCAAGTTCCTCCCTGAGTGGGTTCTGGCTAATGGCTACACAAACGAGAGCTCTATTCGTATCGAGCCGAAGGCCAACGGGGTATCTGTGATTGATCAGCTCTCCTCCTCCACGACCCTAAATATAACCAAGACCCCATCCCCAAAGGATGATAAAAAAACGAGGCTAAATACCACAAGCCCTAAGATAGAATGTGGGCGCGTTTTCATCGTGATCGACGCGTGGAACGAAGAATTTACCGACGAAATCTGCGGTTTTCCGGCCAAGTCGCACGACGAGTACGTGGATCTAATCGCTTATGCTGTGGACCACTTTCTTAACGATAGCGGCCTGGCGCCTGATGACTTATCTGGAATGTTTTAAATATATTATATGAAAATCGAAGAAGTTACCCAGAAGACCGACATTGCGGAGTCTATTGCTGTGATAAGGAAAACCGCCAGGGAGATAGATGTTGAGGTCCTAAAAGCGCAGTACAGCGTCAAGTCGCACGAGACAATGAACCCGGCTGTGCGAAAAAAGAAGACGATAAAAAAGGCGGAGAACAGCTCCTCATTGGTGGAGGTAAATCGTCTTGCTTTCCCTCTGCAAAAACGCATAGTCAACAGCTCGGTCTCTTTCACGTTCGGCTCTCCTGTGCTGCTGGAATGCGAGGCCAAGTCCGAGCAGGAGAAGCTGGTTCTGCACGCGGTCGCTCGTGTGCTGTTCGACAACAAATCGGGCAGCCTAAATAGAAGAATGGCTAGGAACCTTTTCCGCAGCACTGAGGTCGCTGAGTGTTGGTTTCCTGTCCCTGTTGGTGCGTCCGAGGACTCCACGCATGAGACCTATGGCTTCAAGTCCTCGGTGAAGCTGCGATGCAAACTATTTTCTCCCTGGCTAGGCGACAAGCTCATGCCTGTGTTTTCCGCCATCGGCGACATGATCGCTTTTGGCCGTGAATATTCGCGCGAGGAGGACGGCAAGAAGACAATATACTTCGAAGCCTATACCGACGACGAGACGGTGGTCTGGGTCCAGAAAGGGCAGCTGTGGTCGGAGGCCTCTCGAACTCCCAACGCAGGCAGCAAGATTCCGATCGTGTACGCAAGCCAAGAGGAGCCCGAATGGGCAGATGTTCAGTACTCCATCGAGCGCTTGGAGACCCTGCTCTCCAATTTTGCCGACACCAACGATTACCATGCGTCTCCTAAGATATTCATTGAGGGGAAAATTATCGGCTTTTCCCAAAAAGGCGAAACGGGAGCCATCCTGCAAGGCGATATCGGAACGAAGGCCTCGTACCTCTCATGGGATCACGCTCCTGAGTCGATCAAGCTGGAAATCGAGACGCTGCTTCGGTTCATCTACTCTTTCTCCCAGACCCCTGATATCAGTTTCGAGTCCGTGAAGGGCTTGGGTCAAATATCCGGCGAGGCGTTAAAAATGCTATTCATCGACGCGCACCTGAAAGTTCAGGAAAAGCGAGAAGTCTTGGATGAGTACCTGCAAAGAAGGGTTAATCTCCTGCTCAATTTCATCGGTGTTATTGATCCAAGCCTCAAAAAGGTGACGGAGAACTTGGAGATCGTTCCCGAGATTGTTCCCTTCGTAATCAACGACGCCAAGAACCTAATCGACCGGATGGTCTCTGCCAATGGCGGCAAGCCTATACTGTCCCAGCGCACTTCTATTGCTCTGTCTGGGTTGGTTGAGGACGTTGATGCTGAATACAAGCTGATCCTCGAAGAGCAAGCCAACGACAATCTTTTTGATGTTACCCAGTCCACCTTTTAAAAATTTCTATATGGCTTTTATCAGGGCGAATGTACGACTTTTCACTTCCGAGGGCTACACCCGGCACTCGCAGGGGCTGTCGCTTTCTGAAGAGCATTACGAGTACGACGAGACCATTTTCAACCTCAACCACATTGTCTATATCGGGCCCACCAACTACCCTGGGTGCGTGGAGATATCGCTTTCTAACAACAGCAATTTCACAATAAAGGCGACGATCTCAGAAATGAAAGAGGTCGTGTCACAGGCACAAAAAAAGGGCATTGAATGTTTAAATATTCACCTTTTAGGCTCAAATTAAAATGGAGGGTATGGATAAGAATGGTTTTTCAATTCAGGGCTGGAACAATAAGCAGTTCGCCAACGAAGAGCTTTACGCTCGGAAGATCGGCGTGATCTACGACGCAACGATGGAGGAGCTGTCCATACTCGCTGCACGCTCAGCGCCAGACCCAGAGAATATATTCTCTTTCGACTCCAACTCGTTCGCCAAGGCGAAAAGTAAGCAGCTGCTGCTGGAAATGGCCAGCAACGTCACGGCGCTGATCGACGATGGCGCGGCGGCCTCCTGGATACTGGCAGCGCAAAAAACGCAGGAGCTGGTATATTATCACACCACAAATGTCCCCAAGGCCCAGGTAGCGGCGTCTTTGCCTCGAAACATCGACGGGTTTAAGGGCTTTCAGTCCAGAAAGTATTTTTTCGACCTGTCCGAGCGCGTCTGGAACATTACCCAGCAATTCAAGCAGGAGATGGAGCTTGCTGTCGACGTTGCGCTGCTGGAAGGAAAATCAGCGCAAAGGCTAAGCCAGGACATTCGGCCTCTGCTCAAAGAGCCCAATAAACTATTCCGGCGCGTGAGGGATAAAAGGGGGGTGCTGCAACTTTCCAAAGCGGCGGCGGCATACCATCCAGGGCAAGGGGTATATCGGTCGAGCTACAAAAACGCCATGCGAGTCGCTCGTACTGAAATCAACATGGCGTACCGGGCCAGCGACCATTACCGTTGGGCGAAGCTCGACATTATCGTTGGGTACAGAATCAACCTATCCAATAACCCTAACCACTGCCCCATGTGCGAGGCCCTGGCTGGCGACTACCCTAAGCAGTTCAAGTTCACCGGCTGGCATCCTCATTGCCGGTGTTACGTCACTTCCATTCTTGCGTCTGCTGAGGAGCGCAGGGCCATAAGCAAGGCAATGATAAGGGGGGAGAGCACAGAAGGCCTCACATCGAAGAATAACATGCAAGACATGCCGGAAAATTACAAATCTTGGACCAAGGAAAACCAAGATCGGCTGCTCAACGCCAGGAAGCCTCCTTATTTTGTAATCGAAAATTATACCGGGAGGAAGTTGGAGAACGGCCTCACTTTTCCGACCAATAGCGCTTCCAATACCGGGCAAGGCAGAGAGCAGAACGGCCTCTGATGCCGAAGCTCGCCAGCTAAACCTCCAAGAGCAGGCTCGGTTGGCTGAGGCGGCGCGTCTGGCTGAGCAGGCTCGGTTCGAGCGAGAAGAAAGGAAAGGAATCGTGCTTTAATTTACCGGGATGCCGGTCAAAACCTTTTGGCTCTCTTCTCCTCTAAGGTAATCTACCGCCAGACATGCGATTGATCGGGCCTGTTGGCTGCTCAGCGCCTCGATCCCCTTGTAGGTTTCCCTCTGCTCTGCCAATACCGCCAGGGCCTCTGTGTAGCCCTCTTTGGTGGCCTCGTTTTGACTTTGCTCGATCGCTGGCTTTCTTAGTTTTTCTTGAATTAGAGAGATCGTTTTCCTGATCTGCGTCTCTGTTGGTTTTGGTCGCTGGGAGGTGGTTGTTCTCATGGTTGCTCCTCTGTCAGGCTGTCCACTACCATCCTATCCGCCGATTT
>JBDNFP010000140.1:0-3540 GCA_041689775.1 Spirosomataceae bacterium | reverse complement strand
TCAAAGGACAGTCGTGCAACAAAGGCTTAAACTCTCAGGACAAAGATGGACAATAAAAAATGCTCAAAATGTCCTTAACCTTAGAGCATCTAACCTTAGTAATCAATGCAAGACGGTCATTCAAGTGTGTAAGAATGCTGCCTGACAAAACTGAAATACACCCATATGAATTAATATGAACAGATTTCCCCCTTTTTTAATTATTAGTTTTTTCTTGAGCTTAACCCTTTCGGTGCAGGCTAGGCATATAGTGGGTGGAGAAATAAGAATGGAAGCTACCGCAGTGACCAATAGGTTTACGGTTACTATGGTTCAGTTTTGGGACGAAAATACCCTTACAACGGGTAACCGGGATGGAAGTGCAGAACTCCTCTTTTACCGGAAAAGGGATAACCAATTAATGCTCAAATACACACTTCCTTATATTTCTTCTCGTACTGTCAGTTACCAAAACCAGGCTTGCGCATCCTTTCGCTCACTTAGTACTACGGAAGGTACCTACCGCTCGAGTATTTTACTCAATCCGGCTGATTTTAGTGATCCTGATGGCTATTATATCGTTTGGGAGAGGTGCTGTCGAAACGATGACGTGAACAATATACTACTTCCTGGTTCAAGTGGAATGGTATTTTATCTTGAATTCCCTCCATTAAATGTTCTGAATTCATCCCCAGTTTTTAGCTTTCCTAACGGAGATTATATTTGTAAAGATCAGGAATTTAAGATGAATATGTCAGCAATAGATAACGATGGCGATGAACTTCGTTACTCCCTAGTGACTCCTATGCAAGGAAATACTAACCGGAATAATCCGTTGGGGAATGATGCCCAAAAATCGGGCTATCCCTTGGTGAACTGGACATCGGGAATAACTTTGCAGAATATAATTCCAGGTAATCCCAGTTTAGGAATAAGTAGTCAAGGAGGTATTCTGAGGGTTGTTGCCAGTCAAATAGGCTTGTATGTATTTACTGTTCAATGTGAAGAATATCGAGATGGCAAGCGGCTTGGCTTGGTTAGGCGTGATTTTCAATTATTAGTGATCGAATGTAGCAAGAATACCCCTCCTACCCCGGTAATTCTCTATGACAATACCGAAGTAAAAAGTTTGGAATTTTGCCCAGAACGTCCCATTCAATTAAACACTGCATCCGCACCTAATTGGTCTTATCAATGGCAATTGAACGGACAAAATATCCTTGGGGCGGTAGGTTCGAGTTTGATGGTGTCTGATACCGGTTGGTATTCGGTGGTAAAAAGCTTTAAAGACCAATGCTCAAAAGACACATCCTCGCTAGCCGTTTCTTTAGTTAAAGGTACCAAGCCTGAAGCCACAATAATTAGTGATAAGATTGTGATTTGTAAAGATGAAACTATCTTGTTGAGGGCCAATTCGGGTGCAAATTTGGTTTATGAATGGAAGAAAGGTCAAGAAATACTAAAGGAAAACGGACAGATTTTACCTATTTCTGAGGCAGAATCTTATTTATTAAAGGTAGAAAATAGAACTAATGGTTGCTCTACATTGGATAGCATCATCATTAAAAAAGAAACTATTTCAGTGTCTTTACCTCAAATCTCCAGTGTTTTACGCGGAAATTCTGTACGGTTAGAGCCAATAGTTGAGTCTTCGGCTTATCCGATTAAATATAATTGGTCTCCTGTGGTAAGTATTTCTTCTAGTACGGATTCAATTATTTCGGTTAATCCAATCGAAACTTTGGACTACATCATTCAGGTTACCTCCCCTGTTGGTTGCTTGGCTAGTGATACTATTACTATTACGGTTTTTGATAGAATGTATATTCCAGATGCTTTTAGTCCTAATGGTGATGGAATCAACGACAGATTGATTATTCAAAATGGGGAATTGCAAATTAAAAAAATTCAGATATTCAATCGTTGGGGAGAGGTTGTATACGCCAGTACGGGATATAGTATACCATGGGATGGTCTATACTTATCAGAAAAATTACCAAACGGAATTTATATTTATAAGATAAAGACTTCGTATCATACCTACGAAGGTACCATCGTAATTCTCTATTGAATCCACTTATATACATATGAGAAGAGACTTTCCACGAACGTTTTTAATAAATTGTTAATTTGCTTATTATTAGGTAGTTATCAATCCACGTGGAACAGTAAAATGTTAATAACTTGATAACCAATAAAATATAAACCCTATGTAAAAGTAATTTTTCTATTACTTTAACCGTAAGTTTCACATTAAAGTAGCTTTAACTACTCATTAATTAAGGGGTATTAGACTACTTTTTTAGGTAGTATATTAAGCTTCGTTTTTATGCTGAATGTAAGTTCTTCATCATGATAGTCTTAGCGTCGATAGTTAATAATAGAATTGTAAAGAAAGAATGATTCCATCATGGTCGTAAGGGTGAAAGACTTTAATATATCAGAATCTTGACTCTACTCTAACTTAGTGAGTGAGTGAGATATCAGTATCGTGAAGGATAAATCCTCAAAAGTTCTAAACTCTAAGATAGTTTTCGAAAATGATATAAAACCCATTTTTAATCAACTAATTCAAGTTGCCAGCTCAAACCAACACTTCCCATGTCCGACACCTTCTCTCGGCTCACTAATCGAGTGGGCGAACTAATGGCAGACCTGTCCCTGCAATTAAGGCATGTTTTCAACTAGTTCGCCGCGTGATCACTCAGCAAGAGTATGGCATATATCTAGTTGATAGCTTCCCGTTGAGCTGCTGCCACAATATACACATCCCCAGGAGCCATCTTTTCGGCGAAGAGCATTACCGGGGACGCAACGCCTACGAACGGCTAATACTTCTATGGAATTGAAGTCTTTTACGCCCGGCTATGTTAAATCGACGGGCTGCGGAAGATACCCCTAGACCTGCCGTCAGGCTTGGAAGCCTGGCCTTAATAGTGGTTTTACCGATTATAGTATGGAGGAATACCTCAAAGATGCCGAATATCTCCACTTCTTTATTGCCCGAAACTCCAATTCCAAAAGGCCACATCACCCTTCAGTTGATTTCTTTATAAGCCCCATCATAAGCCAACTGAAACTACAATTTAATGAGATCACTGCGCTGTTTCTTTAAAAGATACACGCCGTTACCAATAGTGGGTTTATTTGAAAGTTCGTTCTGACCTTATTTGCTCACACTTTACTGAAGTATTTTGGATTAATTGATAGGATAAGGTAAAATGATTGATGATTATGGATCAACATTATTTATAATTAGTCTAACTAAATTTAGATACTTTTATTCTGGTTTATACTGTTTGAAAGTACCGTCACTATAAAAGACTAGGATGCGCTCAATGGACTTTGTCTCAAAAAGCTCTGAATTTTGCTCGCTGAGATTGCTTTGTACGATATTAGGTAGGGGATGGATTTTTTTACGAGAATCTGGTACACTAATTACTGGGGTACTTTTATCATTTTTCCGACCGTACTCTCTTGGAACAGAGATAGTTTCCGGCTTATGGAAATTCGGCATCTCGTCGTCTTCCCAACTCCAATCCATGCCTAAATCAGGGTACC
>JBDNFP010000139.1:0-18193 GCA_041689775.1 Spirosomataceae bacterium | reverse complement strand
ATGATGGCCCCACCTGCGGTGTGGGCGTATTCCATTAACCCAGGATTTTGGGCTATCTTTTCGTCGTCAAATTTTTTGTCCATCATAACAACTTTAAACGGTCAAAATTACGGATTGTTTATGGTAGGTTCAAAACCATTTCACGAACTTAGGGGTTTGAAACCCACAAATGAACTACTGGAAAACAAATAATAACCGGATTTTAACCGAAAAACCGCCTGAGCATCCATACTTTAAGCAAGCATTGGTTTTTGGAAAAGCGTGGATGGAAGGACAGAAAACTTTTTCTTTCAAAACTTCGGGTTCTACCGGTGATCCAAAATCAATCAGTGTTAAGAGATCCCAATTGCAGGCCTCGGCCCGGATGACTTCCAATGCGTTAAATCTCCCCATTGGCTCAAAAGCCCTTGTATGCCTGTCGGTTGAGTACATCGCCGGAATCATGATGATGGTCAGAGGTATGGAAATTGGCTGGGAATTGACGGTCATAGAGCCTTCCGGTAATCCGTTGTTTGAAATTGACTCTTCCGAGAATTTTGACTTCATTGCTATGGTTCCGATGCAGTTGGCCAACTGCCTTTTGGATGAAACTACCCGGGAGGTATTAAATTCAGTCGGGAAAATTTTAGTAGGAGGAGCCCCCGTTTCGGCCATTTTATTAAAAGAAATACGGAATTTAGCCGTACCTGTTTATCAAAGCTATGGTATGACCGAAACGGTTTCGCACGTTGCTATTAGAAGATTAAACGGAACTTCTCCCCAAGAAGAGTACACTGTATTAGACGGCTTGGAGTTTGGTGCAGATGAGCGTGGCTGCCTATATTTAAAAGGAGCAGTAACGGACAACAAACTGGTCCAAACCAATGATTTGGTGAAGATTACTTCCGGGCGGACTTTTGCGTGGTTGGGGCGTATTGATTCGATTATTAATTCTGGTGGAGTAAAGATTCAATTGGATAAGGTTGATCGGGTTTTGGAAGAAATTCTAGTTGAGTTTAATATGTCCGTTGACTTCTTCCATTGGTACGAAAATGACGAACGCTTGGGTCAAAAACTCGTCCTCTTTGTAAAATCTGAACCATCTGAGTTCAGCTTGGAAGAAGTAGTAAAAAGATTGAAAGAGCGAGTAATTACCTTTGAAGTCCCAAAAGCTATTTACTTTGTGGACAGTTTTGAACGAACCCCGACCGATAAATTGGATAAAAGGGCAACAGCAACTTATTATTTTACAACGAACTAATGACCAAAACATCAAAAGACTGGACTAAGGTCTTGATCAAATTTCAAACGGCATCTATTATCCCTGCCCCGTATTCTTACTATTATTTATTGGAGTTGAATAATCTTGAAAAGGAAGTAGGGGTGAATCTCACTTTAAGTTATCTTGATCGGGAGGAGTTGGATGAGGAGTCGATTTTGGATGAAGGATTTACTCTTCACGATGACTATACCTGGAAAGGAGAACTACCGCAGGTGTGGCTGGCTGAGCTGGAAAAAATGCTGGGGAAAGACTCCCTGACGGTAAAAGACAAAATCTCTGAAACCGATAATTTTATTGAAGTAGAAATTACTCAGAAGGAAAGTGAGAAAGTAGTCCTGTACCCAATTGACCGTGAAAAATGGGATTATTTCTTGCAAGAAATAATTCAATCTGTGTATGAAGTCTCGAAAAAAGAACTTCCTTTTGAACTGGAATATCTATCCATTGGTCAGAAAAAAACGATGAATATTTTGCTGAAAGCATCTTTTTCAATCCGGACATTTACCATAAAGTCAGGCGAAAATGAGCCAACGGTAGTATCTTGGAAATGGGTTAATGAGGTAATGTCTACGGTATTTCGAGCGGAATTCCTGATGGAGGAAGCTTTGGAAGCAATACCAAAACAACCGGGCACCTACCTCGCCATTGGGGATGGACTGTGGTACCCTATGTACACGGCTATTGTTGAACCAACTAATAAGAGTAAAGTATTGCCTAAAATAGATGCCTTGTTCAAGGATTTATTTGAACAATCTAGCTGATAATTCCGTCCTGTTCAGCTCATCACGAAGTTGATCCAATAATTTCACAAGTTGTTCAGTGGATGGAGTAGGGGCCGGGATGATTGCATGGATGTATGATTTGATTTCCCATACTTCTGCTACATCCTTGATAAGAACTTCAATGGAGGGGATATTGGAATTATCAGAGGTCAATAGCAATATCCCTTTCGTTTTTACCTGATTGTAGGCCCTTCTGGTGATAACACCAATGCCTTTTATCAAAAACACATAGTATAGAGTGTCTTTTATTTCGTACCAATTTTTTACGAAGGTTCCGATTGCCAAAGCACCGGCAAAAGTAAAATCTTCCCCTGTTTCGAATGCGCGATAATGCCCACTTGGAAGGGTCGGTACTCTAAATGTAGGTAGTTGTCCCAGGTAAGAAGTGATCTGATGATTTCTAGAATAATCGTTAAATTGCTCATTAGTAACCCATTGTATTACCTGTTGAGGCAGTTTGATTTCCTCTTGACTACTTTTGTTATTCCCCGCACTTTCTTCGTAATGGTTATTAAAGCGTAATGGTTGTATTGCTGGCGGATTGACAGCCGTTGTCACTGAAACAGGATGTTGAAATTGCGGCTGGTGTACCGGTTTCAAGGTTATGGGCCGGGCCACCAAACGTAGCGAGGGTCTTGGGGCGGGGTATTTTGAAATTACGTTTGCCAACGGTTGGGGCGTTGTGGTGGAGGTTTGGGTTGGAGGGGTAGGAGAACTAAAAGGATCAGGAGTGAGCGGAAGCCCAAGATTTGGGATATCCCGTAATTTCCGAAGATCATTTTTCAATAGATTATCTACCGAAACACTAAAAGAACTCGCCATATTTTTCAAGTTCGTCAGATTGGGGTTAGCTCTGGCTTCCTCATAGGCGCCCAAAAGTGATCGTTTTATGCCAATCTTTCTGGCAAACTGCTCCTGAGTTAATCCGTTCAATCGGCGTAGATACTTAATATTGTTACTGACGATACTCATAGGTAGTTCAAATTCGAATAAAGACTAATTGGTAAAAATTTTAGTAAAAAACAAGAAGTTCAAGTGAATTATGAATTTTGTGTGAATTAGTCGTGTTTTTCTGTTAAAATAGTCAGTATTCTATTCATCAATGATTTGATATGCAAACTAACGAAATTGATACCACCGTCGAAAGTTCGGTCGAACGTATTTTTAAATTACAACAAAGCAATGCAATAAAGCTCAAAAGTTCGACGGCGGAGGAGAGAATTGCGCGCCTGAAAAAAATACAGGATTACATTTTGAGTCACCTCGACGAGGCCAAAGAAGCCACTTTCAAGGACTTTAAAAAACCAGCGGTGGAGACCATTATCGGTGAGATTTTTGGTCTGAACGGGGAATTTAACTACACCATTAAGAACCTCAAAAAATGGGCAAAACCTCAGCGGGTCAGCACACCGTTGAGCGTGATTGGTACTTCTAATGCCATTCATTACGAAGCGAAGGGCAATGCTCTGATCATATCGCCCTGGAATTATCCTATAAGTCTTGCTATGAAACCCTTAGTTTCGGCCATCGCTGCGGGTTGTACGGTTATTCTAAAACCGTCAGAACTAACGCCCTATTCCTCCGCTTTTGTCCGGCAAGTGATTGAGAATACTTGCTCACCTTCCGAAGTTGCCGTTATTGAGGGAGATGTAGCAGTAGCGACCGCCTTATTGGCACTTCCCTTTAACCACATATTTTTTACGGGCAGCCCCGCCGTGGGTAAGATTGTAATGCGTGCCGCCGCCGACCATTTGGCGTCAGTTACGTTAGAACTAGGCGGGAAGTCGCCCTGCATCGTGGATGAAACAGCCGATTTGCCAGCAACCGCCCGTAAAATTGCCTGGGGCAAGTTTCTGAATAACGGCCAAACTTGCATTGCTCCGGATTATTTATTCGTTCAGCGGTCGGTAAAAGCTGATTTTATTAAGGAGTTCACCAATGCTGTTACAGAAATGTACAACAGCGAAGGAAAGGGAGTTGAAGCTTCGGAAAGCTACTGCCGGATCGTGAATGAAAAACATTACAATCGCCTGGTCGGCTACCTGAACGATGCCGTGGAAGGAGGAGCGAAGGTGGAAATTGGCGGAGGAACGAATGCAGCCGATAACTTTATTGAACCTACCTTGCTGACGAATGTCGATGACTCGATGTTGGTCATGAAGGAGGAAATATTTGGGCCGATACTTCCCATGATGGAGTATGACCGGCTGGAAGAAGTGATTGACTATATCAACGAAAAGGATAAACCTCTGGCCCTGTACATGAATAGCCGCAAGAAGCAGAATATTGATCTGGTGTTGAAGAAAACAAGTGCTGGGGATGCCTTAATTAATGAATTTCTGTTGCAGTTTGGCAATCATGAACTACCCTTTGGAGGCGTAAATAATAGTGGAATTGGAAAGTCTAACGGCTTTTTCGGTTTCCAAGAGTTTTCGAATATGAAAGGGGTTATGAAGCGGCGGTTCGGAAACATGAACTTTTTGTTCCCCCCCTACACCGATAAAATAGATAAGCTGGTTAGCTGGGCCGTGAAATACGTTTAAAAAATAAGAGCGGCTACTTCCATCTCGAAAGTAGCCGCTCTGAATTTCTATCAGGTTAATCGTTAACTCTGATTCAAGAGTAAATCTCTTTGCGGGTAGCTTTAAAAGTATTTGTTAACAACCCACAAATGGTCATTAGGCCAATTCCACCCGGAACGGGCGTAATGTAGCTGCTCTTTGGAGCAACCTCATCAAACTTTACGTCACCCTTGATGGCAAAACCGCTTTTCTTGCTAGCGTCAGCTACGCGGGTAATACCCACATCAATTACAACGGCTCCTTCTTTCACGTAGTCGGTGGTAACGAATTCAGGTCGACCCAGTGCCACAATGAGAATGTCAGCGGACTGGCAAACCTCTTTGAGATTTTGGGTTTTACTGTGGCAAATCGTGACGGTACAATTACCAGGATTGGTGTTACGTTGCATGAGAATACTCATCGGTAAGCCAACAATCTGACTCCTGCCAATAACTACACAATGCTTTCCACTAGTTTCAATCTTGGCCCTTTGGAGCATTTCCAGAATCCCGAAGGGAGTAGCAGACAAATAGGCTGGAAGTCCTTTACACATTCTACCGACATTAATGGGATGGAAACCGTCCACATCTTTGGAAGGCAGAACTGCCTCCATGATCGTGTTCTCTGAAATATGCTTGGGTAGTGGAAGCTGAACTATAAAACCATCCACATCACTATTGTTGTTCAGGTTTTCAACCTCTTTCAATAATTCTGCCTCAGTAATTTGTGCGTCTAAACGTATTAGCGTGGAGGTAAAACCAACCTGCTCACAGCTTTTTATTTTGGAAGCCACGTAGGTTTCACTTGCACCGTCATGTCCTACGAGAATGGCAGCGAGGTGTGGTTTCTTACCACCATTGGCCATCCACTTGTCTACTTGCTCTTTTATTTCTCCCTTTATTTGCGTGGAAAGGGCTTTGCCGTCGAGGAGTTGCATGTTTTAAGACTGTATTTGTATCAAAAAAAGTGATTTAATTAAAGGTAGATCATTGGGTCATCGGCAATCCGGATGGTGGAAGTGAAGCTATTCAATTGCCCCATATCTTCATCCGAAAGTTCAAAATCCCAGATATCAAAATTTGATTTGAGTCTCTCCTTATTCGTTGATTTGGGTATAGTTACCACCGTATGTTGCATTGACCAACGGATCAATACCTGATAGGTTGATTTGCCGTGTCGGCGGGCAATCGAGGTTAGTATCCCGTTTTCTTCTGCTTTACCACGAATTAGGGGAGAGTAGCCTTCCGGTTGAATTCCCAGACTTCGGCATTTAGCTAACAAGTCAGGTAGGTACATGTGGGGATGAAATTCAAACTGATTTACCGCCGGGACAATCGTGGAGTACGTACTTAGCTCGTCCAGATGGGGCTGATAATAGTTAGAAACCCCAATGGCACGAATTCGTTTGTCAGCATATAATTTTTCGAGGGCAAGCCAGGTTTCTTTTCTCAATTCCCGGATGGGCCAGTGAATTAGGTAGAGATCGAGATAGTCAGTTTGCAGTTTCTTTAAACTCTTATCGTAGGCTTTCAAGGTAGTGTCCAAGCCTTGCTCATCATTCCAAACCTTGGAAGTAATGAATAATTCTTCTCTCGCAATGCCGCTATCTTTGATGCCGTGCCCAACTTCCTCCTCATTTTGATAAATACTCGCCGTGTCGAGCAGACGGTATCCTTCCTCGATGGCCCAATGTACCGCTGATCTTACTTCATTTTTTTGCCCCGGAGTGTAAATGCCTAATCCGAGGATCGGCATTTCGACGCCGTTATTTAATGTTGCAGTCCTATTGATCATTAAGCCGTTAGTTATTTGATGGATAATAGGACATCATACAGCAACTTTGTGCCAATTGTAGCATTATTTCCAATATAGTGAATCTCCCTACCCAATGATAACGTGGGTTTCACAGGGTCGATCAAGTAGATTGGCACCTCCGGCCTAACATAATTAATGAGACCAGCTGCCGGGTATACCAGAAGGGAAGTTCCAACAACAATAAATATATCAGCCTCGGAAGCTATCCCAATTGCTTCTTCCATCATGGGTACCATTTCGCCGAACCATACAATGTGAGGCCGAAGTTGGGTACCATCTTCCGCCAGGTCCCCCATTTTTATTTCCTGTCCGTCGATTTGTTGAATCAGATCAGCGTCACTACTACTTCTGGCCTTTGACAATTCACCATGAAGGTGTACCACTTTGGTTGATCCTCCTTTTTCGTGAAGATTATCCACATTTTGAGTAATAATTACCACATCAAAATGGTCTTCTAGTTTTGCCAAAAGGCGATGAGCATCGTTGGGTTCAACCGTATACATTTGGTTACGGCGCTCGTTATAAAACCTTAAAACAAGCTCAGGGTCTTTGTGCCAGGCATTAGGTGTGGCTATATCCTCCACCCGATGTTCTTCCCAGAGTCCCCCGTTGTCCCGGAACGTCCTAATGCCACTCTCCGCACTAACCCCTGCTCCTGTCAAAACAACGACCTTCTTCATTATTCTTTCTTATTGGCTTTCTTCGCTTTGGTAGTTCCCTTTTTCGCAACTGCTTTCTTAGCAGCAGGTTTTTCTTCGGTACCATCGGCTAGTTTTACCACATCCTCATAGGTGAGCTCGGCGGGCTCGGTTCCACGAGGGATTTTTATGTTCCGCTTTCCGAAGGATATGTAGGGGCCGTACCGACCATTGACAACTTTTACTTCTGGATTCTCGTTGTATTCACGAATTATTCGGTTGCTCTCCTCCTGCTGCTTCTTAATGATTATTTCAATCAGCCTGTCGGTCGTGACTGCCATCGGGTCGTCCGTTGGTTCAAGGGAGTAAAATTTGCCGTCGTACTTTACGTAAGGACCGTATTTTCCGATATTCACAACCAATGCTAAGTCTTCGTACAACCCCACTTCGCGGGGAAGCTTAAATAATTCGAAAGCTTCGTCGAGGGTAATAGTTTCCATTAATTGCCCCTTCAATAAACTGGCAAATTTCGGTTTTTCTTCATCTTCGGCATCACCAATCTGAACGTAGGGCCCAAACTTTCCAATTCTGGCACTGATTGGCTTCCCCGAAACCGGATCCTCTCCAAGATACCTGGTCGTTAGGCTTTTGTCTATTTTTTCACCTTCCGCAGCGGATACTTTTTTGTGGAAACCTTGGTAAAAGTCATCGATCATGTCCTGCCATTGCATTTTTCCCTCGGCTATATTATCGAAGTCTTTTTCAACATTGGCAGTAAAGGAGAAGTCAACGATATCCTGAAAGTGATTTACGAGGAAGTCATTGACAATCATACCAGCACTCGTCGGGAATAACTTTGACTTTTCGGTGCCGTATGTTTCAGTGTTGATTGTTTTGTTGATCTTGTCGTCTTTGAGGACAATTTCTGAATATTTTCGCTCATGTCCGGCGCGATCTTCTTTCACTACGTACTCCCGGCGAACAATGGTCGAGATGGTTGGGGCGTAGGTGGAGGGCCGTCCAATGCCCAATTCTTCTAGTTTCTTTACGAGGCTTGCTTCCGTGTAGCGAGGAGGGTTCCTGGTGAATCGTTCCATTGCCTTCAATTGATCCAAATCAAGAACCTGATCAATATTCAAGGGAGGAAGCATTCCTTTTTGCTCTTCATCCTCATCATCGCTTGATTCGAGGTACACGGTAAGGAAACCTTCAAATTTGATCACTTCGCCTTGGGCTACCAGAAGTTCAAGAGTAGTTGAAATAGCAATGGTAGCAGTAGTTCTTTCGATCTGAGCATCCGACATTTGGGAAGCAATGGCCCGCTTCCATATCAACTCATACAACCTTTGCTCATTTCTATCTTTACTGCCAACCTGCGTAGAAAAATCAGTTGGACGAATAGCCTCGTGAGCTTCTTGGGCTGATTCCGATTTGGTCTTAAATACCCGCTTGTGATGATACTCCGGACCGTAGTCTTTCTTTATTTGTGTCTCGGCCTTCTCCATGGCTTCTCCCGATAGATTGGTGGAGTCAGTACGCATGTAAGAAATTTTACCTGCTTCGTAGAGTTTCTGAGCCACGATCATGGTTTGCGTAACCGAAAAACTTAATTTTCTGGAAGCTTCCTGTTGTAGGGTAGAGGTAGTGAAGGGCGGTGCCGGTGATTTCTTGGCCGGCTTTGTTTCCAGGTTTTTAATCTGAAACTCGGCTCCAATGCACTTATTGACAAAAGACTCCGCCAACTCCTGGGTTTCAAAGTTTTTGGGGAGTTCAGCGTTTAGTACCTTTCCACCCGCCAAATCAAACTGGGCGGTCACTTTATAACTACTTTTCGTCTGGAAGGCATCAATCTCTCGCTCCCGATCAACCACAACTCGCACAGCTACGGATTGTACCCGTCCGGCCGAGAGAGAAGATTTACCAATCCGAATTTTTTTCCATAGTACGGAAGAAAGCTCATACCCCACCAAACGGTCAAGGATGCGGCGAGCCTGTTGGGCGTTAACCAGATCCAGGTCAATGGTTCTTGGCTTACTGATCGCATTTTGAAGAGCGGTTTTGGTGATTTCCCGGAATACAATCCTTTTGGTCGAATCTGGAAGTCCAAGAGCCTCTTTCAAGTGCCAGGAAATGGCTTCTCCTTCCCGGTCATCATCCGTGGCTAGCCATACCTCATCCGAACTCTTGGCAAGTTTTTTTAACTCGTTTATAACTTTTACTTTATCGCTAGTAATTTCATATACCGGTTCGTATCTATTCGCAGTATCTACCCCCATATCATGTGCGGGCAAATCACGGACGTGACCGTAGCTGGACATGACCGTAAAATCGGGTCCAAGGTATTTTTCTATCGTTTTGGCCTTCGCCGGTGACTCCACGATCACCAGATTTTTTGACATAGTTTGGCGGTTTTGTATGGGTAAATGGTGCTTTGCTCACTTCAAATATAGAGGAGATTATCGCAAAATATAAACGGGATGTTCAATTGGATTGTTGAAAAGTATAAATTAGCGGTAAAACTCTTTCCAAATAGTAGTCTGTTTTTCAAGGCTGAGGACTTGTTATTCCTTTTAATTGATGAGGTGGTTTCGAGCAAAATTAATAAAAAACCTCAGCATCGGTAGTTTATTTGAAAACGGAGGCCTTCACAAATCCCCGAAATTTTGTACTTTTAGGCGTTTTTGCAATCATATAATTTTTTAGAATCAAATACAATATTATGGCATTTGACTTAGACATGATCAAGGGCGTATATGCCCGCATGGATGAACGAATAAATACTGCACGTAAAGTAGTTGGTCGTCCACTCACCCAAGCAGAAAAAATACTTTACTCTCACCTTTGGGAAGGCCCTGCTTCCTCGGCCTACGGTAGGGGGAAGGCATACGTTGATTTTGCCCCTGATCGTGTAGCCATGCAGGATGCTACCGCCCAAATGGCCCTTTTACAATTTATGCAGGCGGGTCGCCCTCAGGTTGCCGTACCTTCTACGGTACACTGCGACCACCTTATTCAGGCGGAAGTAGGTGCCACTGAGGATTTGAAAGTAGCCAACACAAAAAACAAAGAAGTATACGATTTCCTTGCCTCAGTATCCAATAAGTACGGTATTGGTTTCTGGAAGCCCGGCGCGGGAATCATTCACCAGGTAGTGCTAGAAAACTATGCCTTCCCCGGTGGAATGATGATTGGTACTGACTCACATACCCCAAATGCCGGCGGATTAGGAATGATCGCCATTGGAGTAGGGGGTGCCGACGCTAGTGATGTTATGTCTGGTTTGGCGTGGGAGCTGAAAATGCCCCGTCTGATCGGGATAAAACTTACTGGTAAATTATCGGGTTGGGCTTCCGCCAAGGACGTTATCCTTTGGGTAGCCGGTCAACTAACCGTAAAAGGTGGTACTGGCTATGTGGTAGAGTATTTCGGTGAAGGTGCAGAAAGTCTTTCGTGTACTGGTAAGGGTACTATATGTAACATGGGTGCTGAGATTGGTGCAACCACTTCTTTGTTTGCCTACGACGACAAAATGGCTGATTATCTGCGGTCTACCGACCGTGCCGATATCGCAACTGCCGCGGATGGCGTTAAAGCTAACCTTCGCTCGGATGAAGAAGTATATGCTAATCCGGCAGATTACTATGATCAATTGATCGAATTAGACCTATCTACCTTGGAACCCTATGTAAACGGACCGTTTACGCCCAATTTAGCTTGGCCATTATCTAAGTTTGCGCAGGCAGTAAAGGAAAACAACTGGCCCGAGCGCTTGGAAGTAGGTTTGATTGGTTCATGCACCAATTCGTCTTATGAAGATATGACCCGTGCGGCCTCCATCGCTGGTCAGGCTTCTGCGAAAAATATCAAGGCCAAAGCGGAGTTTACCATTACCCCTGGTTCCGAAATGGTTCGTTTCACGGCGGAGCGGGACGGAATCCTTGACACATTCGAGAAAATTGGTGGTGTAGTACTTGCCAATGCTTGCGGACCTTGTATCGGTCAGTGGGCTCGTCACATGGATGATCCTACCCGTAAGAACTCAATTATTACTTCCTTCAACCGGAATTTTGCGAAGCGTAATGATGGTAACATCAGTACCCACGCCTTCGTAGCTTCCCCAGAAATAGTTACTGCGTTTGCCATTGCCGGTGATCTTACCTTCAACCCCATGACTGATACGTTGAAAAACGAAGCTGGGGAAGATGTAATGTTTGACGAACCACAGGGAATCGAACTACCCGTCAAAGGTTTTGATGTAGAGGATGCTGGTTATCAGGCTCCAGCCGAAGATGGTAGCAGGGTTGAAGTTCTTGTCAGCCCAACCTCAGATCGCCTTCAATTACTTGATCCATTCAAAGAGTGGGAAGGTACTGATCTGAAAGGTTTGAAATTGCTTATCAAAGCCAAAGGAAAGTGTACCACCGACCATATTTCGATGGCTGGCCCATGGTTAAAATACCGTGGACACCTCGATAATATCTCGAATAACATGCTAATTGGAGCGATAAACTTCGCTAACGATAAGTCTAACGCGGTGAAGAATCAGCTAACGGGTGAGTATGGTGAAGTGCCTGCCGTTCAGCGTAGCTACAAAGCTGCCGGAATTGGTAGTGTTGTAGTAGGTGATGAAAATTACGGCGAAGGTTCTTCCCGTGAGCACGCAGCCATGGAGCCTCGTCACTTAGGGGTTCGTGCTATTCTGGTAAAGTCTTTTGCCCGTATTCACGAAACTAACCTGAAAAAGCAAGGTATGCTTGCGCTTACATTCGATCAGCCAGCTGATTACGAAAAAGTAGATGAGAATGATACCATTGATATTTTAGGGCTGACTTCGTTCGCTCCTGGTAAATCACTGACCGTAGTACTTAACCATACTGATGGTTCTACGGATGAAATTATTGTGAATCATACCTACAACGAGCAGCAAATCAATTGGTTCCACGCAGGTTCAGCCTTAAATATTATTCGTAAGTCTGTTGCTTAACTCTGTTATTTAGGAGAGAATCTAAATCGTTTTGATCTCTTTAAAATAATAAAAACCCTGATAGAATTCTATCAGGGTTTTTATATGATTGAACAAAAAAAACTAAACTCTGGTAGTAGTATCCTGGATAAACAAGTACAAATGAAATATAATATTACAAAATCGAAGATCGTTTTCTCAGCCCTTTTAAGTGCTTGTCTCGGATTTGCAGGTTCTGCTCATGCCCAAACTGACACAATAAAAGTGAGCCAACTCGATGAGGTGGTGGTGAATGCTTTTGAATCACGTCGGAATATCCTTGAAACCACGGCAAGTGTGGGGTTGATAGGGCCCAAGGTATTGGAAAGGTATGCTGCTACCACCTTTACGAATGCGGTAAATTCAATACCTGGGGTACGCATGGAGGAGCGATCTCCGGGGAGCTACCGTTTTTCAGTAAGGGGAAGCCTGCTCCGATCACCCTTTGGAGTTAGAAATGTTAAGTTTTACTGGAATGGCCTTCCGTACACTGATGCGAATGGAAATACCCCTTTAAATTCTCTTGATTTTGGTTCCATAGATCGGATGGAGGTCATTAAAGGTCCGGGTAGTAGCCTTTACGGTGCTGGTACCGGGGGAGTGGTACTTTTATCTACCACCCCGAATGGTTCTACCAATCGGATTGAGCAGTCAATTGGAGTGGGTAAGTACGGGTTTCAGAGTCGCAATACTACTATTCAGCTCAATGATGTTTCCATCCGGTACGGTCATCAACAGCAAGATGGGTATCGCCGGCAAAGTGGTATGGTTCGTGACGTTATCCAATTTAATACGACCACAAAAGTAGGGGAGAAGGGTACTCTTTCATTATTAGGAATGTATTCAGATTTACACTACCAGACACCGGGTGGCATTAATTTGGATCAGTACACCAAAGATCCGACCCTCGCCCGACAGGCTACCCCGACCTTGCCCGGCAGCGTGGTTCAAAATGCCGGAATATACACCAAGTATACCTACTTTGGTGTACAACACAGCGTTCCATTATCAGTCCATTGGAATCAATCATTAGCGGTGTATGTTAGTGCCAATGATTTTGCTAACCCTTTCATTAACAACTACGAAAAAAGGAATGAGCAGGGAATAGGCGGACGTAACGTATGGAGTTATGCCAAAAATAAAGGGCAAGTTGGAGTACTTTGGAGTAGTGGTTTGGAGTGGCAATACGGAAAATCTGCCCAAAGGAATTACAATAATAACAAAGGGGTACCCAATGGATTTCAAACCTCGGAGGATATAAAAAGTACCAGCCTATCTGTATTCTCGCAAGTAGAACTTAGCCTGCCACACGAAATTATTGCAAGTGTGGGTGCGAGTATCAATACCTTAAAGTACGGGTACGAACGTTTCTTCCCTGTCCCTTATCTTCAAGATGAATTGACGTTCAATCAGGTAATAAGTCCCCGGGTAGCCCTCAATAAAGTGTTTGCCAATAATTGGTCGGTAACGGGCTCATTGAGTTCGGGTTATTCTCCACCCACGTTGCAGGAGGTTCGTCCTTCCGCCGGAGGATTTCGTAAAGAGTTAAATCCTGAGCGGGGTTTAAACCGGGAGATTTCGATAAGAAAAATCAGTAATCGTTTTCAGTTTGATGTAACGGCCTATCAATTCCAGCTAAAAGAAACAATTGTTCGGCGGTCCAACGATGCGGGTGCCGAGTTTTTTATCAATGCGGGCGAAACAAACCAAAAAGGACTGGAATGGCGTGTCCAATATGATATTTTAAAGAATACCCCATTAATTAGTAATTTTAGTATCTGGAATTCAGGTAATTATGTTTCTTATCGCTATCAAGCCTATAAGCAAGGCACCTCTGATTTTGGGGGAAATAAACTGCCGGGAGTACCAGATTTACTTTTGAATACTGGTATCGATTTACGTTTGAATTGTGGCATTTCAGCTTTTTTAACCTACCAAAGGGGTGATAAAGTATTCTTAAATGACGCAAATACCGTGGAAGTACCCGCTTACGACCAATTGATGGTTAGAGTGAGCTGGAATAAAACCTGGGGAAAGCATTTTTATTCTGACGTATCGGCGAGCGCGGATTGGGCAAACGCCGAGATTTACAGCCTTGGGTATGATTTGAACGCTTTTGGAAACCGCTACTACAATGGTGCCCCAAAGCAAAATCGATGGTTGGGAGTAAAAGCCGGTTGGAAATGGTAATTCCGAACTAAAAAGCTCTGACGATACTGTTGGCTCCCAACAGTATCGTCATCAATAAAATAAAGAGAAGTAACCCATTTTGAATCCTGGAATTAAGGTACTTTTCTGGCAATAATTTCTTGTCATTGACGCACTGGTAGATTTGCCAGGTAACAAAAGGTAGAATCAGACCATTGGCAACTTGGGCGGCCAAAATGACGGGGATTGGTTTGACTTGGGAAATACCAAATAACAATCCAACGATTAATACCCCCCGCCAGACCCAGGCAGTTTGCTTTTCATTGGTACTTAGTAACGTTTTCGAGGTGATGGAAGCAGCAAACGCAGCGGTTACCACCGAAGTAAACCCTGCGCCAAATAAGCCCACGGCAAATAACGATTCACCCCAGTTACCCACTCTTTGGCCAAGTACTCGGCCGGCATTTTGAAAACCAAATTCTCCCTCAATTAACGTGCCCGATAATACGATGGACATTGATATCAGACCTCCAATAATAACCGCCATAATTATCCCTTGACGCATTTCGCTGATGCTCTGCCCTTGTCCAATACCAGAGCCCAGAAAGAGGTTATAGGGTACGATGGTAGTACCAATCAAACCCGTAATTACGAGGGCAGAATTTGTGGGGAAATTTGGTACTACTGCATTCTTGACTACTTCCAACGGCGCCTGTAGTGCTTGAAAACTCACCAGTAAAAAGGCAAACCCAAGGATAAAAACAATTAGTCCCAGTAGGCGGGGAAGTAACGATACATTTTTAACGGCCAATAGAAAGTATGCGCTTACCCCAATGACGATACTTAACAGCCAGCTTGGAGCATCAACAATCAGGTTTAGCCCGGCTACGGCGCCTAAAATATTGCCAGCTTCGTAGGCAGCACAGCCGAGAATGACTCCTGCGGCCAATAATCTACTAATCCAAACCCCATTTTTACCGTGGCGGATTACCATTAACTCCCCTAAGCTCCGGGAGGAGGCTAAGGTGACTCTGGCGGCCGCTTCCTGTAATACAATGGTGGCAAGGGTAGAAAAGGTTAGCGCCCAAAGCAACGAAGTTCCAAACGATGCCCCGGCCAAGGAACAGGTGGCTACCGTTCCTGGACCAATAAATGCCGCGGATATCACCGACCAGAACAACATTCTGGAAAATCCGTTTTTGATGGAAAGTGTCTTCATATAGTTATTTCGGGAACCGTGGGTTCTCCATAGCCTCCTCCTCCTGGCGTCTCAATCAGAAGACGATCGCCTTCATGGACTTCCATACTGCAAATACCCGGACATTTTTCTATTCTGCCTTCCTTATGGATAATAGTTTGTTCCCCGGTTTTTCCACCTTCTCCCCCCGCTAATCCGTAAGGTGCAAAGTGGCGGTGTTGGCTCAGGATAGTAATATCAAGGGTGTCTAAAAATTCAAATTCCCGGACAATCCCGTCCCCTCCGTGCCATTTCCCCCCTCCCCCCGAGTTTGGACGAATACCAAATTGTCTGATCCTGACGGGGTACCTGCGTTCTAATTCCTCGGTGTCCGTGATACGGGTATTGGTCATGTGCTGATGTACTCCTGATCTTCCGTTGAAGCCTTTACCAGCCCCCGTACCACCACCAATGGTTTCGTAGTAGCCAAGTTTTTGATTGCCGAAAAGAAAGTTATTCATCGTCCCCTGACTGCAAGCGGCTAACTCAAATGCCTTGATGAGCGTATCGACGAGACGTTGACTAACCTCTGTATTACCCCCGACCACCGCTGGACATAGGGTAGGGTCATCCACAAAATCGGGGTGGAGTAAGGTATTTTGGGGTAACAGTATCTTAGTTTGTTTCATTAATCCATCGTTGAGCGGGATATCCTTGTTTACTAACAGGCGTAAAATATACAAGATTGCACTATGGATAATCGAAAGGTTGGCATTCAGATTGTTCGGGTGTGCCTTCGAGGTATTTTTAAAGTCAAATGAGAGGCTATCAGAATTAACTTCAATTGAAACTGCGATCCGGTGTCCGTCGTCCAGAAACTCGGATGCAGTTAATTTCTTGCCTAGATAAGGTAGTAAAGCGACTTGCAGTTGCTCAAAGGCATTCCCTTTTAGCTTTTGCATGTAGTAAGTTACTTTCTCCAATCCAAATAAGTCCACTAGAGAAAGTAAATCCTCCTGTCCTTTTCTTAAAGAGGAGAGAGCGGCAATGATATCCGCCTTATTTTCGGCCCACATTCGGGTAGGATAGGGTCCCTCGGTGAATAATTTACTAATACTATCCCATTGGATCTCCCCTTTTTTTACTAAATATCGGGGGAGAATGGCAACGCCCTCCTCATACAAGAAACGCGCATCCGGCGGCATTGATCCCGGACGAGTACCCCCAATTTCAGCATGATGAGCCCGATTGATTACATAGCCGACTAGTGTATCGGCTTTTGTAAAGACACCCGCTAGTAACGTCACGTCAGGTAGGTGCGAGCCGCCATATTTTGGGTGATTGGTGATAATCACATCACCAGGGCCAATGGTGATTTTATCTCTTACGAGTCGGGCGCAAAGGCCAAGGCTACCTAGATGTACTGGTATATGTGGCGCGTTTACGAGTAATTCAGCTTGGGCATCCAACAAGGCGCAGGAAAAATCAAGCCTTTCTTTTACATTGACCGAAAATGCCGTACGCTGCAATTGAACTCCCATTTCTTCGGCGATGGCCGAAAACCGATTAGTAAAGAGTTCTAGCTCTACTTCCTCGGGTTGTATACTCTGATTTTCCTGGAGCTCTTTTCCGGAGTAGTCAAGTACTAAATCCAGAGTACTCTCGACTCTGCATATCCAATCAGCCGGGACAAAGGTGGTAGAGTTACTGCCGAGAATAATACAGGGGCCAGAAAGGGTGTTGCCCGGTACAAAAGACGACCAGTTATACACATCCCGGGTTAGTTCAGAATCGACGAGGCTGGTAATCGTATGGCTACGTGCCGCAATGGATTCTGCATTGGAGGCCGTTGGCATCGGGGTAAAAGTCCTTTTTTCCTGCACCATGACCCGGATGCTTTCTAATTCAATTCCCCTATTATCAGGGGTATACCCATACAGTTTTTGATATTTTTCAATAAAACTGTCGATAGACTCCTCGGCTTGGTAATCGACTTCAATGGACGTTTCCTGTCCTTCATACCGGAGAAAGAGGGAACAGAAACCTATTTCGGCTTCTGTTACTCCGCTTGTTAGTATTTTCTTTTCTAGTGCCTCACTCAATTCTTTTACCCAGCCCGACACTTTATTTTGAATAAGATTCCAGGGTTGAAGTACCTGCTTACTGGCAATCTCACTCGCCTGGGCGAGGCCCATCCCCAGGGCGCTGAATAGACCTGCTTCGTAGGGTACTAGCACTTTTTTGCATTGGAGTAGTTTGGCAAGTTGACAGCCGTGCAAACCACCAGCACCCCCAAAGGGCATCAAGGTATACCCGGCTGGGTCAATTCCCTGGCTGACGGATATCTTCCGAATAGCGTCCGCCATTTTTTCATTTGCAATGCGTTCCAGTCCGAGTAGGACTTCAAGTTTTCCCAAACCACTGTTCCTTGATTCGTTAATTTCTCGTAGGAGTTGGTCGAGGGCTTCCATTGCATTTTTGGGGCTAATGGGAATCTCGAATTTTTGGGTGTCGAGTTTCCCTAGCAGCAGATTTACATCAGTAATGGTTAGCGGTCCACCAGCTCCGTAGCAGGCAGGGCCAGGGGTAGCCCCGGCACTCTGTGGACCGACTCTCAATGTGAAGCCATCAAACCAGCAGACGGAGCCCCCACCTGCCGCAACGGTTTCAATGGCGAAACAGGGATTGAATAGTTCGAGGCCATCGATTTTGGTCACGTACTGTAAAACTGGCCTTTCCTGAATTCGAGCGGTATCCGTACTCGTTCCTCCCATGTCAAAGGTGAGGACTTTGGGTAGACCGTGTTTTT
>JBDNFP010000138.1:0-14937 GCA_041689775.1 Spirosomataceae bacterium | reverse complement strand
TCAAGCGAATTTATTTCCATAAGGCTTACGATTTTATTTCTGTTAGTTCCATACATGCAGGCGGTTCACTCGGAACTAAGTCAATATTTCCTGTTTCAATATATATGGATAATCTGTTGGCTAAAATCTTACATCCTTCATTAAAGGTGTTGATGTTGTCAATTGATGCTCTGAATGGTTTTACATAGTCTCCAATGAATTTGCCGTCTGCTAACCAAGTAAGTTTGTAAAGAAAACATTCATCTTCCTTTTTCAATTCAGCAAAGCAGGTCGCCTCATCGTTTGCTAGTACTCGTTGTTTTAGTCCAACCAAAAATTTTGTATAGTCCTCTTGGTCTGAAAAGAATTTGTCAATAAGGTTATATTTGTTCATTTTTTTTAGTGTTGTTTTTTTTCGCTGTAACTTTCAAAGTTAGTAGTCACTTAACTCGGTGAGTTAAATTTGCCCATAACGGTTTGCAGCTACCCGAAGGGCGGGATTTTTACCACAAAACTTCATTCGGAGAACTGAACTTTCGGCTACCACAAATGTGTCTGCGAAGCACGAAACCCCGCCTTTTGGGTAGGTGCTGTTAGCGGATGCCGTTCTATGATGTCGCATTGATTATTGTTTTAGTCGTTTCAAATCTTGCTTTAACTGTGTCGTTATTTACTTTTTTCAAGTGTCGGTTTAGCATTGTTTCGTAGTTCCCAAGTCCAACTGCCTTTGCGATATATGTTTCGTTGATTAGATTAATTCTACCAACAACTGCACTAAGGTTTATAAGGACTTCAAGACCTTTAAATTGAGTTGAGGAAAATGTGTCTATGTCTTGATAGTTTGCTTTAATTCTTTTTCTGTAAAGCAAATCCATAATTGTCGTGTGCCCAGTTGCATCTGAAACTTTCTGCCATTTAGCTGAATTTAAATTTTTCCTTTTTTGTCCTGGTCTGTTTTTTAGTTTCATATCAATGGCTTTGTCGTCCAATTTTATTTCTCTCGTTGCTTTTAAGAATTGGCAAATATGATTATCAATTGTCTTTAAGTTACCAATGTCAAAGTCCATTGAAGCAACATCGTCTGGCTTAACAATGTTAACATATCCATAATTCTTTTTACCACCTGTGCAGTAAAAACAAATGCTTTCAGGGAATTTATTTTATTCGATTAACAAAGCGAAATTTTTAAGAACAGCGGTATGACTTTCTTGTGTATATCCTAATGCTTTGAAATGTGCTAACAAAGAACCAAAAGTCGAGTAGTATGCTTGTGGAAAAGCCCATTGCATTGCAAATGATTGTCCAGTATTTTCAATTATACTTTTGTTTTGAATTAGAACATTCTCAGTGTTCCAAGAATTCTTCAGCCATTTTTCAACTTCGTCAAGGTTTAAGTTCTTTGCTTTCTCAAGTCTGTTTACAAAAAAGTCAAGATTAATGATTTCATTCTCTATGTCGGAATTAACAAGTTTATGTGAAAGTGAAGCAAATTGTCGGTGCGTCATTTCAGCTCTAAACCAAAGTTCTTGGTTTTCTTCTGCGTCTACTAAAAGTTGTCCAAAGTCAAACATATTTTCTATTCGTGATTTTGTCGTTGTGTGTCGTCTTACGGTTTCCGCTAACATCTGTATAAACGCAACCCTTTGCGTTTATTACTCAATTTTGAAGCATAGACGCAACTAAATTACACAAATTCTGACTTCTTCAAACGATCGGTTCTCTTTCTTCTTCAGAATCCTGGGAAGTAAGCAGGGCCATCACTTTAACCATCCGTCAAACCCGTGGAGTACCCCGTATGATGTAATCTCAGGCTTCAGGGCTTTCTTATAAAAACTTATTTCGACCAGAATTGGGTATTTTGCATCACAAAGGAGATAGGAAAGTAGTTATTTTAGTACTGATTCAGATTCAACCGACCACAAAGGTTACTAAATACGAGACTTTTTTCTAAACTTTTACCATATTTTATATAATTATAAGAGTATTAATTTTTACAAGAAAACCCTGTCTCAGGCTTTCAGCCTTCGCTCGGCCTCTGTCGAGTTAATGACATATATACGTCCTCTGGACGCTATTTACACGATCTATCCGCCAAAGAAACAATATCCCCCGCAAGGTTTGGTGTGTAGTTGGTCACTAGCTAAGAAGTCAACTTGACGCACTACACCAAAACAAAAGGCCCGAACGTCAATCAGACATTCGGGCCTTTTAATGGAGACTAATCCGCTTTTTATTACTTCTTCTGCTTGGAAAGGAAAGTTATCAGCGAAGCGAATTCTTCGTAGGATAAGGAGTTGGCTAATCCGGCGGGCATCATGGAGTTTTCCATTTCTTCCCGTTTGAAAATATCCGAGGATCTTAACCGGGTAACTTGTCCGGTAATATCCCGCAGCACGATTCCGTTCGATGTTTCCTCGGTGATAAAACCCACGTAAGACTTATCTTTTTTGGCCGTGATGAGTACCGTAGAGAAACCCTGCGAAATAGAAGCATTGGGTTTCAGGATAGACTCCGCAATTTGTTCACGGTTCATGATGGAGCCAATCTGACCCATGTAGGGGCCTTTCATTACTTCGCCTTTCTCAATGCTATGGCAGGCAATGCATCCCTGATTTACGAAGAGCGTCTTACCAAGTGCAGCATCGCCCGGTATCTTGTCCATGGCGAGCATTACGTCTTCGATGGACGCTTCTCCCACCTGTCCTTTTTTATTCTTGATTTTTTCGAGATCGATTTTAACCTCCTCTTTGGCCGCTACCACCGGCTCCTCGGTACCAAGCTCTTCAATACCTAACCGCAGGCGACCGTTCAAGTCAGTATAGAATTGCTTATCCGATGATTTACCTAGCTCAGCCACTAAGAAACTCTTGATCTCGGGTGACTTCTCCCACACAATTCCTTTGTAGTAAGGGCCACGCGTGTCGGGGCGGGTACTCCACCACCATGATCCGTCATAAGGGGCTTCAACCTGATACAAACGCGCCAACGTCGTCAGTATTTCCGTCTTTAATGCCGGTTTGGTTGCGCTTTGGTAAGCTTTTAACATTCCATCAACGGCCTCGGGCGTATGCATATACCGCAAAGCCCAGAGGGCAATCGTGGAGTTTGGTCCACCGATCGCCTTTACACATTCATCCACTGCGTTAAGGTTCAATAAAGCCCTTACGGCCAAGTGAGGTAGTACAATGGCCGCGTTTGGGGTAGCGTGCGGGCCTTCGGTTCCTTTTTTAGGCGGGGTAAATGACGAGGGGACCGGCGTGGCAAGTAACGCCGAAATGGCTTCCTTGCGGTCGAGACGGCCTAAACCAATGGTTGCGGCGGTGCGTACCCGCTCGGATGGGTCTTGCAAAGCCTGGATAAAAGGTGCCGTCGGTGCAGTACTAAGGGCGGTTTTGCGGTCGGCTAAGGCACGCAGGGCAAATTCTTTCACCGTATTATCGGAAATCAATTTAACGAGATTATCGTTCCCTGAGGCTCCGGCCGCCTGCGCATAGGTATAGATTCCGGCCACTCTCACGGCGAGGTCTAAGTTCTTATCCGTGGCGATTTGCCATGCGGCATCGGTAGCTTGTTTGGCGGGACGGGAAAGTAATTCCTGCTGCGCCGCCAAGCGGGCAGTACCACTTTCCGATTTCAGAACGGCTGCCAATTGCTTTACGGAAAGCTTAGTCAGATTAGGAAAGGCCTTATAAGACCAAGTATTTGGTACCACGCGTACGACAAACCCTTTGTTAGCATTGCCAGAATATCCGGCGCCATCCCAGGCTGACATGTACATGCGTCCGGAAGCGTCAACGTCGACATCCGTAATTTGGGGTAGCTTAATAAACTCTTCCTCCTTTTGCGTAAAGCTTGGTCCGTTGGGTTCTACGCGGTGAATGTAGAGTTGGCTCCGGCCCCAGTCTGCCATCATCGGTACATTGTTGTATTTAGCCGGCCAGGTAGGGTCGGTCATAAACAGGGCCCCGGTTCCTGAGCCACCTCCCACGTCAACGAGGGCAGGGAGTATTTCGTCGGTAAAGTTTTTGAATAGTACCGGGTACCCATATTCACCCGATTGAATTTGGTGACTGAAACGGATGTTCCAGCCGCCGCCGTCGTTGGTGTTACCCCGGGCAAAGATATTCATGAAGGGGTCAATGGCCACGTCATAGATATTTCTGAGACCGTGGGTATAGACTTCCATTTCGGTTCCGTCCGGACGTACCCGCAGAATACCACCGCCCAATTGGGTGAGGGTTTTACCACTCCGGTCCACTGCTCCGTGGAAACCAAAGTCACCAACCGCAATGTAGATCCAGCCATCAATCCCCATCCGGATTCCGTTGGTGGAGTGGTCAGTGCCGCGGCTTTGCAGAAATTTGGGGGAGCTAACGTGTTGAATCAATGGTTTTGCGGGCCCGTCGGCTATGCCGTCGTGGTTTTTATCTTCGTACACCACAAGATCCATACCCGTAGCGATACCAGTTTCTTTCGAAAAGACGGTATGTAGTACAAATACCTTATCGCCGTTGGCAATGATACCACGGGGGTTATCCAGTTTGGCAAAAGTAGTTTTCAGGTCAGGCTTACCGTCGTTATTGGTGTCCACCAACTTCACGATACTGCCTTTACCCGGAGTTTTTCCGAGGGAGCCAATCATATCTACCCCAACGAATACGTCGCCGTTGGCAGCAACCGCGAGGCAGGAGGGGCTGGGTGTTACGTCGGGTCCAACGAAGGAGGTCATTTTGAGTTCCGCGGGCCAATTGGTGGCTTTTAAAAGCGAATCTGCCTTGGTAAAAGTTTGCTGGGCGGGTGCTTTCTTGAAATCAGGTAGTTCAATGCCGTTGAATAATAGTAGAGCGATGGCGTAAAACAGGGTGTAAATGGGTTTGAACATAGGTACAAGGTTGGCAATTGGTTAATTGTGTACTGTCTTTTTATGAGCGAGATGTTTCAATTACTTTAAAGCAAAAAGTAGTTTTCAACTACCTGAATTACTTTGGGCAAAGCATCTGCAACTAAGGAAGAGAGGAGAATGCGGGACTTATACCACAAAACCCGAAAGTAAACTTACTCGCGGGTTTTGTACTGTATTCTTGAAGAAGCTACCACTAATTCCAGATCATAGTAGCGGGTTGGTTACTCGGGCGTCAAAAATACCGGTAAGTACCTGTCCGTTCCTTTTTATTTGCAGGAAAATACGGTATTGACCTTCCCTGGGAAAAGAGTAGGGGAACGAAATACTGCTACCGTGGTCCATGCCTTCGTGGGTACTATTTCCTTTGCTGTCAACCATTCCCATTTCTTTCATGAGTAATTCCTCCCGTTGGGTATCGGGCATGCCTTTAAAAACGGTGATATACTTATCAATGCTATCCCTGAAAAATTTAGCGTTGGGACGTCGGTAATTGCGGGTAGTATCCGCAATCCGGTTTTTGAGAGAAATTTCGGCGGCCATGGCATAGGTACCCACCGGATGTAAGTGAATGTACACGGAGCCGTCCGAACGAACAATGGCCGCGTGGCCGGACATTCCCAGATAGGTTTGTAATTCAGCCGGGGTGCCGTCGGGTGCGTATACTTCAAAATTGAGTTGGTAGGGCCTACCTACTTCAAACGTTCGGTTAGCTTTCCCTTCCCATACCACGTAGGAACTGTCTTTGAGGTAGGTCTTGGTACCGGGCCGACCGCATACCACCACATTTTCATCCAATGGTATTTGCTTGGGTTTATTAAGCGGGTCGGTTACTACGTAGGTGTCTTCCGGATCGGTCTTTTTGATCGATTGGGCGGCTTCCTCCGCTTCGGTTATTTCGAGGGTATCCGTAATGGTTTCGGTAAATCCTGAGTAATTAACGATATCCCCGTAGACAAGGTACTTACCCACGGGTAGTTTTGGTAGGTAGGCCTGAAAAGTAACGGAATCAGCCCGTTCGGGATGCAAGTGAGCAAAGGCATCCATACCGGGAATGCGCACCAGAAACAGGTGCATAAGTTTACCGTGGTCCGGGATCAGAAAATTAAGCGAGTTTTGTCGCCGCGACCCCTGCCAGTTGGTGGTGTCTACTTGCAGCTGAACCACCCTTTGTCCGTCCTTTTTGATCATCTTACTGGTAGCGGTCATGGGTTTGTACAAGTACTGTTTGTACTCCGAGGCCCAGCTATCCCACCAGCTACTACCACCATACAGGATCACTGAACAGATGACGAATGCGATTCCCATATTTTGGAATCGTTTTCTTTTCTGAATTTTGGTCAATTCTTGTCCGGGTTGGAGTACTCCGTCACTAACACCTGCGCCAATAACGGTAACCATCAAAATAACTAACAAAAGGCCGAGCGCAGAAAGTGTCCAACCCAAGGCCGGTGGCATCTCCCGTTCGGCGGTTGATACCGCTACAATCGGTACGATGAGTTGGCCCTTGCCATTTTTTCCGTCTATATCGATCTGAATGCTGGAAGAACCGCTTTCCATTAGCCACACAATACCCTGAAACTGGCCTAATTGGCCCGCAACTGGTTCGACCGCGTCAGCACTCGGGGCGCCTTCATCTCCCGAACGGAAATAAATGGGCCTCGCCATGATGCTGGTGGCGGTGCCACTTTCCACAAAAACGGTGATCTGAGCGGTGCCGGGTATAACATCAGGGGGTTGCACATTTACCAGAACCCGGTAAGCACCAGCATTTCCCTGAAAAAGCACGCCTGAACTACCTACGTGGGCGAATACGGGGAGGGTACTAACGAGGAGTACCCATAGAATCAATATCTTTTTCATCGTTTTATGTTCTTCATCCAGTTACCCCAAGCCAAACCTATGCGGCTGGAAACCAAACTTAGGATCAACGCAATACCAAGCCCCTTGATGAGGCCTACGGGACTTTCGAGATTCCAGGGAGCGAATTTGTAGCGGTATTCCCAGTCAGGATTGCTACCGAAATACCAATAATGACTCCCAAAAAGCCAGTTTCTGGCATTGGGAGACTCTAACAGGAAGCCACCAAAATACCATTGAACCACGAAGAAAATAAGCAAAAATGCCGGAGCCAAAATGAGAGTTTGTTTCCAGTCATTAAGATAAGCGTATCGGTTTTTTAGAATATCCAGTGCGATGGCCGGGATGATAAACAGCAAAGGAAACTTGAATCCTTGGTAATGATCAATGTGATTTAAAATAGGGCCGAGTTTGGGTTCCGCCGGAAAAAGTGGAATGATCCACATGGTCAGCATCAGGATGGCCACGTAGACGGCTGAAACAGCGGTTATGGTCCACTTGGAAGGGAAGGCTCGACCAAACGCCAGTAAAAAGATAGGGAACGCGAAGGCGGAAATTTGGTAGTAAATGGCCGAGTGGGAGGCTCTTTTGTCTATTTCTTCCGAAAGTAGCGTGAACCACATGGTTAGCAAAAAACCAGCGGATAGCACGAACATCACATAAAGTACCCGATTCCGTAGCTTTTTTGCGGCTTCATCCCCGGAAAAAATAAACGCGGTTTGGTTTTTAATGGCCAATACACCCACAATAGCACCGAACTGAACGCCAATGATTCCGAGCGCAAGAACGGTATGGGGCGGTGAAAGAATAGTTACGTCCAGACCGTAGGTGTTATGCCACCAATCGTCGAAGGGAGCGGAGGTAAGCATCGCAATGGCTCCCCAAATACAAAATAGGGCACCCAATGAGCTGTAAAAGAATCCCCAGATTTTGACCCTTTTACTTTTTTCCAGGGCGTTGCCCGCAAAGGTATTCCGAAGTACTTCATAGCCGGAAAATAGGCCGGATACGATGGCACCCACGTAAATGACGAGGTGCGGTGGTGATAACAGACCGTCACGGCCAATGCTGAGGTGCCAGCAAATATCCCAAATGAGGCCGATAATTACGCAGAACGAAGAAAAAACAACTGCGTACACATAGGTAGGAATACCTAAGGATTTGATGCCGGTAGATTGTTGGGATGGGGTACTGGTCTTGTAGGTTGGGTGTAAGACTTGCTCCATTGTTGAGTGATGGGGATTTTAGTGTTCTTTTAAAAAAAGACAATATAAAGACAATTTACCCCTATTCCATGGGTTAAGAGCTTCAAAATTCTCGTTAACCAGGACTGGACGTTTAGAAAGGGCGCAGTGCTTTCACAAATCTGTTTTTGAAGTAGGTCGAAAAGAGGTTGTCCTCCCGTACTCCGCGTGAGGACGAAGCGTGGATAAAGATAATATCATTTTTGCCCCGCCATTCCGTCACGATACCGGCATGGGAAACGTATCCTTCCTTACCGGCATCCGGTACAAAGAACAACCAATCTCCCGGGCGGATATCTTCGACGCAGGGTACTGGACGGCCAAACTCGGACTGTTGCCAGGATATTCGGGGTACCTTAAATCCCAATTCATTGTATACGGAGGCGATTAAGCCGGAACAATCAATACCTCTCTTGTCATTTCCCCCCGTGAGGTAGGGAGTGCCCGTGTATCTTCTGGCCTCGGAAATTACTTGTTTAACGTGCTGATTGTAAGGCCCGGTTGGATTGGTTTTTCTTGGCGGTGGGGTGGATGCAGTGCGTGGTTTAGAAGTGGAGCCAGAAGAAAGAGTTGTTCGCTTCAAAGTTTTACACGAGGAAATGAATAAAACTGAGATTAGAAAAACAAGGAGCACTGTTGGAAGGGGAATACGTTTTGGCATTGATTGATTGCTGCTAGGTAATTTTCAAAAATAACGAACCATCACTAGAAATAATCTGTCTGCCAATAAATAAAAAACGGTCAATCCTACGCAGATTGACCGTTTTAGACCAGAATACACGGTTATCGATTCTCTAAATATATTTGTTGAGCTTTGGGTAGTTGTGCTTCAAGATCTCTGATTCGGGAATTATCAGATGGGTGAGTGGATAGAAATTGCGGTGGTTTCTGCCCCGAGGAGGCACTCGCCATTCGTTGCCAGAAATCAACGGCGTTTTGGGGATCGTATCCTGCTTTGGCCATAAAGATTAAGCCTAATTTGTCAGCTTCCGACTCCTGTAAACGACTATTTGGTAAGATATACCCTAGTTGATTGGCGGCGGGGGCGACGGCTCCGTACACACTATTGTAAAGCTGCTGGGTTTGCTGGGGCTTGTTTGACATGGCGATTCCTAAACCTATCTGTCCGGCGGCAAGGATACCCTGCGAGAGTAGTCCCTGACTCATCCGTTCGGCACCGTGGTTCGCAATGGCGTGGGCTATTTCGTGACCCATTACCACGGCAATACCCGCATCATCCTTGCAAATGGGTAAAATACCGGTGTAGAAAACTACTTTACCGCCGGGCATACAGAAGGCGTTGGCATCCTTGCTCTCCACCACGTTGAATTCCCACTGGAATCCGTTTAATAATTCACTCTTGTTGATTTCCCGCAGGTAGTCTTCCACTGACTTTTGGATTTTTAGTCCCACCCTTCTAACGCTTTGTACCGAGGAACCACTACGCGCTACCCGATTGGTGTCCAGGAATTCTTTGTAGCTTTTGAAGCTCATTGGTAAAAGCTCCCGACTGTTCACCAGCATTAATTGATTTCGGTTGGTGAGGGGTACGCGCTGGCAGGAAAATGAAATCAGCAACAGAACTACCAGGAAAGGGGTTATTTTTTTCATCGAGAGATTGGTTTATTCAAAATCGGGTATTGATACCTGTGAGGTATTAAACGAAGATATCCTCCAAAATTGTAAAAAATATTATGCCACAAAAAGTAATGTCAGTAGTTTTGCCTTGTACTAGCAAGCAAGCTCTAAAAGGGCCCCGAATTCATTAATAATCTATCTCTGCAATGAAAATAATTTGTGTAGGCCGTAACTATGTCGACCATATCGAGGAGTTAAACAACGAACGGCCTGATGCCCCCGTGATTTTTATGAAACCTGAAACGGCTGTTTTACGCCTTGGGGAAGACTTTTACCACCCCGATTTTTCAAATGATATTCATCACGAGGTCGAAATCGTGGTAAAGATCAATAAGGTGGGAAAAAATATTGAAGAGAAATTTGCCCATAAGTACTACGACGAAGTGGGAATTGGGATCGATTTCACCGCCCGTGATCTACAATCAAAATTAAAGAGTAAGGGATTGCCCTGGGAACTGGCCAAAGCCTTCAATAATTCTGCTCCGGTTTCTGCCTTTGTGCCCAAAACAAAATTTGCTGACTTGCAAAACGTTAATTTTGACCTCAAAGTAAACGGAGAAACGCGTCAGGCTGGGAATACCTCCATGATGTTGTACCGTATCGACTACCTAATCTCGTTCGTTTCGCAGTACTTTACGCTCAAAAAGGGTGATTTGTTGTTTACGGGCACTCCCAAGGGCGTTTCTGCGGTAAAAATTGGGGATATTCTGCAAGCCTCGATTGAAGGGGAAAGTATGCTAACTTTTAGTGTGAAGTAAACGTAGGAACAGCGTTTGTGGGTATTTCCCGATTAGCCTATCTTGAAATTTATCAAGGGGAAGGGTACTCCTCCCCCGCCATGTAATAATATAATAGTACTTGGATTGTGAAAAGAATAGTGTATTGTGCCTTTCTGTTATTAATTACTCTTACCTCCTTTGCCCAAAAGGTTTCCTACCCAAAAGACTATTTCATGTTCCCGATTAATCCGGGAAAGGCAAATACTTTGGCGGGCGTTTTGGGTGATTTACGGACAAATCATTTTCACGGCGGACTTGATATCCGTACCCAACAACGCGAGGGTTTACCGGTTAGCGCAGCGGCCGATGGCTACGTGTATAAGGTAGCGGTGCAGGGAACGGGCTACGGAAATGTGATCTATTTGAAACACCCTAATGGCATGACTACCGTTTACGGTCACCTGAAAGTGTTCTCGACTGCTTTGGCCCAATACGTAAAGGAAGAGCAGTACAAAAAGAAAGATTTCTACGTAGACCTGAATCTGGAACCAGGTCAGTTTGCTTTTAAGAAGGGAGAAATAATAGCTCTTTCGGGCAATACCGGTAGTTCGGCCGGCCCGCACTTACACTTTGAAGTGCGCGATTCCAAGGATAACTACCTTAACCCTCTCTTTTTTGAATTTAAAGAAATCAAGGACGCTACCCCACCCGCTTTCTGGAATGTGGCGCTCCGACCCACGACCATCAATTCCAGGGTAAATGCCAAATTTGATCGTCAGGTATTTAAGCCGGTTAAATTAAAGGATGGTTCTTATCGGATCACTCAGCCCATTGAAGCCGCTGGTGAGGTAGGAATTGAGTTGCAGGCCTACGATTATATGACCGGAACCGGATTTCGGTACGGGCTGCACTGCATCGAAATAAAGGTGGACGGAAAGGAAGTTTTTACCTACAACATGGAGAAGTTTCCCAGCTACGTAACCCGCGACTATAACAATCTCATCGATTACCGGACGGATCAGGAAAGCGGTTCCCGCTTTTTACGTTGTTACAACCCGGATGGTAATGGATTTGAGTTGTACAAGACCGACGACTACCAGGGTAAATTACAGATATGGGATAAGCTGGAACACGACGTCGTGATCAAGATTTATGATGCTTACGAGAACTCATCCGTTCTTCGATTTACAATCAAAGGGGAGAGTAATGAATCGGCCTGGCGGCCCGGTTTTTCAGAGGTCGATTATGAAGGTAGAATCAGCAGTGATAGAAGTGAGAATGTATTGGTTGTGGAAGCTAACGAATACACCAATTCCAAACCATTTGCCACTTTTTACTCGGGTAAAGCCATGGTTCAAAAATTGCCTTCTTACTACCAAAATAGTAATGCAGTGTTCTTAGCCGATTTGCGAGAACTACGTCCCGATTCGGTAGTGATCGGTAAAAGTTCACTCCCCCTGTATTACAAGGGTAGTATTGCTCCCGGACGGGCAGTGGAGGTTACTTCTCCCAAGTGGGTCATGAATTTTGACTCTTCCAGTTTGTTTGACACTTTACACCTAGCCGTTGACCACCGCTTTAATACGATCAGGATCAATGAGTTTACGGAGCCGTTAAAATATTACGTTCAGGTAAAGTACAAGCCAGAAGGTGTATTTTTGAATCGTGAAAGGACTAGCGTATATAGATACCATAAGAATGATTATAGTTTTGTAGGGAGCGAGTGGGAAGAAGATTTTCTATCATTCAAAACGCGCGAACTAGGTACCTTCGTGGCCCTCACGGATTCGACTCCTCCCACGGTGCGCTTAATTGAGCACAGTAAAAATCGAATCAGAGCCTACATTCATGATGAATTGTCAGGCATTGGAGAGTTCAGGGCATTCGTGAACGGGGAATGGGTTTTGATGAATTACGAATACAAAAGCCGGTATATCTGGTCGGATAAATTAGATGAAAACCAATCTTTTGAAGGCGAATTGACCCTCGAAGTAAAGGATCGCGCGGGAAATAGTACTATCTTGCGGGTCGAAATAAAATAACTTTAAACCCTTAAATGGTCCTTTTTCAGGACACTACACATGGCATTAACAATTGGTGATCTAGCCCCCGATTTTAAAGCAAATAACCAAGATGGTAACTCCATCTCTCTGGGAGATTTCCAAGGCAAAAAACTGGTGCTGTATTTTTACCCCAAAGATAATACCCCCGGCTGTACTACTCAAGCGTGCGATCTACGCGATAACTACGATAGAATGCAGGCGGCTGGCTATATGGTCCTTGGTGTTAGCGTCGACGGTGAAAAATCGCACCAAAAGTTCATTGAAAAGTTTTCCTTGCCTTTTCCATTACTCGCGGATACCGACCACGCAGTAGTAGAAGCGTACGGGGTGTGGGTTGAGAAGAGTATGTACGGCCGTATTTATATGGGTATTGCCCGGACTACCTTTATTATTGATGAGACTGGTAAAATTGAGGATATCATCAGTAAAGTGAAGACCAAGGAGCATACCGCACAGATTTTAAAATAGGATTACACCCCGTCAAGCTTTCCAGAAGAGCAAGAAGATTTGTATACTACCCACTCAATAATATTACCCTTAGAATGGAAATTAAACAATTAGAACGTGTAGCCTCGCAGGTACGACGCGATATTGTCCGCATGGTACACGGCTGTCAGTCTGGTCATCCCGGTGGATCACTTGGATGTACCGATTTGTTGGTAGCGCTTTATTTTCACCAAATGAAGCTTAAAGAAACAGAAGAAGGAAATCCCGTTTTCGATATGAACGGTACCGGGGAAGACCTTTTCTTTCTTTCCAATGGACATATTTCTCCCGTTTGGTATAGCGTTCTGGCTCGTCGTGGATACTTTGAGGTACCTGAGATGGCTACCTTTCGTAAATTAAATACCCGTCTACAAGGGCACCCTGCGACGCACGAGCATCTGCCTGGTATTCGAATCGCATCTGGTTCGTTGGGGCAAGGGCTTTCGGTGGCTCTGGGAGCTGCTACCGCCAAGAAATTGAACAAGGACAATCATTTGGTGTATTGCCTCATGGGAGATGGCGAGCAGCAGGAAGGACAAGTATGGGAGGCGGCTACCTTTGCTCCCCACCATCAGGTAGACCACCTGATCGCTTTCATTGACCTCAATGGACAACAGATTGACGGACCTACTTTGAAAGTGATGAATAACCGTGATCTGGGCGCCAAGTACCTGGCCTTTGGCTGGGACGTAATGCATATTGAACATGGTAATAACATGGAAGCCATTGTAAACGGACTCCAAGAGGCGAAAGGTAAAACTGGTCAGGGAAAACCTGTAATGGTACTACTTGAAACGGGTATGGGCTACGGCGTAGACTTCATGATGGGTAGCCACAAATGGCACGGAGTTGCTCCGAATGATGAGCAGCTAGCAAATGCATTAGCTCAGCTTGAAGAAACAATGGGAGACTACTAATCAGGTATTCTGTTGGTTGAAATATCCTTTACTATTGACTTAACGACACGCATGGTTTCATGCCCGATACTCAAATGAAAAAATATATATTTACCGAAAAAAAAGATACTCGTTCTGGATTTGGTGCGGGTATGCATCAGCTCGGACAACAAAATCCTAACGTAGTAGCCCTTTGCGCTGACTTGGTGGGTTCGTTGAAATTAGATGCTTTCATCAAGGAAAACCCCGAACGCTTTATCCAATGTGGTATCTCGGAGGCCAACATGATCGGTGTTTCTGCTGGTTTAACAATTGGTGGTAAGATACCTTTTGCTACTACTTTTGCCAACTTCGCCACGGGGCGCGTGTACGATCAGATTCGCCAAAGTGTAGCCTATTCGAACAAAAACGTGAAGATTTGTGCTTCCCACGCTGGACTTACCCTGGGAGAAGACGGTGCAACCCATCAGATTCTGGAAGACCTCGGAATGATGAAAATGCTTCCGGGCATGACCGTCATTAATCCATGTGATTACAATCAAACCAAGGCAGCTACCATTGCCATTGCTGAACACGATGGTCCGGTGTACCTGCGCTTTGGTCGTCCCGTTGTGCCTATCTTTACCGACCCGGATCAAAAATTTGAGATTGGTAAAGCATGGATGGTTAGTGAAGGTGCGGACGTTAGCATTTTTGCAACGGGGCATCTGGTTTGGGAAGCCATACAGGCGGGTGAGCAGCTGGCCGCCGAAGGTATCGATGCGGAGATAATCAACATCCACACCATCAAGCCCATTGATGAAGAGGCTATTTTGAAGTCAGTGGCAAAAACCGGATGTGCTGTTTCGGCCGAAGAGCATAACCGGCTCGGCGGCTTGGGTGACAGTATAGCGCAGGTAATTGTTAAGAATAAGCTGGTACCACAGGAATACGTAGCCGTTAATGACAGTTTTGGTGAAAGTGGTACCCCTGCCCAATTAATGGAAAAATATGGTTTAACAGCGAAGGATATCGTGGCGGCGGCCAAGCGGGCGATCTCCAGAAAGTAAAGATTTTTGGGTAATGGATTATATGGGTTGATTTCGCTATATTGGTGTCATGCTACATACTCATCCGATCCTGTGCCCCCATTGCGATAGTTCCGACACGGTC
>JBDNFP010000137.1:0-2775 GCA_041689775.1 Spirosomataceae bacterium | reverse complement strand
CGGACCGACGCATTTGGCAGGTTATTTATAGACAACTCGGCCTGGAAGGATTAGTTGACGTTAATCAATTTGACAGCTTGCAGTGCCAGTTCTGGCGACGTAAGGCTGCATAAGTAAAGCGAAAACTGCTCACAGTATTAAACATTAACATATACGGAGAAAAGAAGTGTTTGGATGTTTGTATGGTTGAAAAAACGAACTTTTCTGAGGAATTATATAAGTAACTGATTCCTAAGAGGAAGGATGTGATTTCTACGTGTCACGTAGAATGAATATTACTCAGGTATTTGCTTTAAAATAGGGTTAAGAACGAAATACATATCAATCTCTCCTTTGTTTTTCGCTTGTACTTTACCCCTCGATAAGCAATTATACTGGTCTTTGATCAGTTCGAAGGTAGTAGACGAAATATTGATTTTGCCAGCGATACTTGTTTGCCGCCATCCTGGCGGCGGTATTTACGGCATCACCCCAAATATCGTAGGCAAATTTAGTTGCACCAACTACTCCGGCTACCACCGGACCAGTATTTATCCCAATTCTTAGCTCTAAGAATCCATTACCAATGCTATTTCGTTTCTCAGTTTCTTGCCGCATCCAATTTTGTAAGTCAATGGCCGCATTTACGATATCAATGGCATGCTTTGAATTACTGGCTGGTAAGCCACTTACACACAAGTAGGCATCCCCAATGGTCTTTATTTTTTCGATGTTGTATTTCCCAATGATGGAATCAAAAGCTTTGAGACAGTAGTCTAATTCTTCGATGAGTGCCTCGGGCGTCTCTATTTCTGCGTAATTGGTGAAATTCTTAAAGTCACAAAACATGATCGTAACTTCCTCATAAAATTTTGGACTGGCTTTTCCAGATCGTTTGAGTTCGTTGGCTACTTGCTCCGGTAATACGTTCAATAGCAAGCGATCACTCTTTTTCTTTTCTTTTTCCAGCTGACTGGTTCGTTCCTTGACAAGATTTTCCATATTCTCGTAAAGAAGGGCGTTTTCAATGGAGAGTGAAATCTGACCTGCCAGTACTTTTAAAAGTCCCACCCGTTCTTCTATAAAAGCATTTTCGGTGAGTCGGTTAGTCAAATAAATTACGCCGTTTATCTGGCCTTTGTTAGTGAAAGGTATACATAGAATAGAGCGCTCATTATTCTTCATAACGAGAGAATCTGTGGAGAAGGGGGCGCCTTCTGAAGCATTCGAGAGCATCAAGGGTTCTCTTGATTGAACTACATAATTAAAAATAGTAGCGGGTATTTCACCTTGATCTGTAAAAATACCTCCATCAGCGTACATTTCAATTACAGGATCAAAATGGGCACCCCTGCGAAGCATGAAACAACCATAATCTGCACCGGCATTTTCCAGCGCAAAATTCATGAGTCGGTTTAATAGTTTATCAAGCTGTAATTCCCCGGTTAGAGCCTCGATGCTCTTGATAAATGTTAATGAATCGAATTGTAAGTTTGAAATATAATTAGTCCCTTTGGTGGAGGCACTGTATACCTTTGTAATAGCTCCCCGTGGCTGGGGAGGAGATGCCTGGTAGGTTTGATTCAGAACCTGCACTATTCCATCCATTTCATAATTCATTAATTCCGCCCGTACCTTTTCAAGCTCATCAAATCGGTCAGGATGATCAGTTTTCATCATAATTCTGACTAGTTGAAGACGGATGATCATAGCCGGTAACATCATGCTACCTTTCCTGGCAGATTCTATTGCATTGTAGTAGGCAGACGGATTGAATTTCTCATGCAAAATACGGTCAGTTTCGGCAGCAATAAACTCTACCCCCCATTTATAATTGTCAGACTGCATTTCGGCGAACTTAGCCGTTAACTTGGTATTTTGCCTGAGAGTAATCTTGATTTTTCTTTGGTTTTTTTTATCAGCTTCCTCGTAAATATTGAGGCCGGAAATGATCTGATAAATTTGGAAATAGTGATAAGAAAAGACACTTTTAACGCTTTCAGAGTACTTTTCTGCGAGCAGAGACATATCCCAAGACTTGTGAAAGTCGCCGATGCACAGGCTGTAAATGGTGTGTAAAGAGTGCACCGTAAAAGCTCGGTAAGGTCCACCGAATCCATAAAAACCTGGATATTTTTTCCCAATCAAAATTCTTCCCTGTATCCTCAGTATGTCGGATTTTTTTGGCAAAATACAGTTCAAACTGCGTGCGTTGCCAGAGATTTGTGAGGTTGTGTTGTTGAAAAAATGTTTCCTGACCATAAAGACTGTCGATCAATTCTGACATTTTTTCACCAACGTAAATCCGGAAAACATTGCCCATATAAAGATTCCATCCAGAATACCAGATATCCCCATTACTCATACCCTGACGATAATAGTGATGACATTTTGCTCCCATTTCGTGAACAGGTTCTTTCCAATGGGCTATAAAGGTACTGTCCACAAAGCCTGCCTGGGCAATCAGATCGTCCGCCTGGTATTTTTCCAGTAGTTTAAGTGCTTGTTTTCCGGCTATATATCCGATTTCTGGTGAATTTAGGATACCCGCAAGGATAAGCCCATAGGAGCCAAAACCGATAATGGCTTCCCGGGTATTACCGTACTTATTGTTTAGCTCTACCATTTTGAAAATCAAAATTGGGTAGGTCTCGAATTTTGGGTAATGGATTATATGGGTTGATTTCGCTATATTGGTGTCATGCTACATACTCATCCGATCCTGTGCCCCCATTGCGATAGTTCCGACACGGTCAAGAACGGCCACCGCCCCAACGGCGACCAGCGTTGGCGCTG
>JBDNFP010000136.1:0-2072 GCA_041689775.1 Spirosomataceae bacterium | reverse complement strand
GACCTTGTGGAGGAAGATAAAACATGAGTGGTTGCGCCCGCAGGATTTTGAAAACAAGGAGGCGCTTCACATGAGGATAAATCATATTCTTGAAAAATACGGAGGGTCGGAGTTTTCCATCAACTTCTCAATTAAATAAATGTATGTTTAAATATGGCCAACTGCTTAGTTTGTCATGCGTATAGAAAAAGCAGATTTTCCGTAGATGTAAGTCACAGCGGTGCATAAATCAATCCAAATCCCTATTTTTAGATTCGAAACCTAAACTTACAACACCAATGCATTTTAGAATATTTACTACAATCCTTACTTTTCAACTAGCACTTCTTAGTTTCTCCTCTTTTTCTCAAACCATCCCCACCATCCTGAGCGAGCGCCAGCGTGCCGAAGCCGTGGATGCTATTCTGGAAGATCGTTTCGAAAACCTGCTGCCGCAGCTCATGCGCCGCGAGGGGGTAGATATGTGGGTAATCATTTCGCGCGAGTACAACGAAGACCCCGTCATGAAAACCATGCTGCCAAGTACTTGGCTGTCGGCGCGGCGGCGGACGATCATGGTATTTTATGATCCGGGCGTCGCTATGTCGGGTGCCGATAAACCACTGGACAAACTGGCCATTGCCCGCTACGACGTAGGTACCCTGCTCAAAGGCGAGTGGGATATCAGCTCTAATCCCGATCAGTGGGATGCGTTGATTAAGGTAATTCAGCAGAAGAACCCGAAGCAGATTGCGCTCAACTATTCTAAAAATTACGCTCACGCCGACGGACTTACCTATACCGAGCAGCAGGAGTTTATGACCAAACTACCCAAAGCTTTTCAGGCGCGCGTCACTTCCGCCGACCGCCTGGCGGTAGCTTGGCTGGAAACTCGCACCGAGAAGGAAATGGCCATCTACCCCATGATCTGCCGTATTTCGCACCAGATTATTCAAGAAGCATTTTCTGAGAAAGTGATTCAACCCGGCGTCACTACCACCGACGACGTGGTGTGGTACCTGCGCCAACGCGTGACGGACCTCGGGCTAGGTACTTGGTTTCACCCGACGGTAGACATCCAACGCGCCGACGCCTCCAACCTTGACCACCTGCGCACCTTTGCCAAGCGGCCCGGTCAGCAGGTGATAATGCCCGGCGACCTGATCCACACCGACTTTGGCATTACCTACCTGCGGCTCAACACCGATCAGCAGCAGATTGCTTATGTGCTAAAACCCGGCGAAACGGAGGTACCCGACTACCTCAAAAAGGCTTTCCGGCAGGGTAATCGTTTGCAGGAAATCTTGACGGAGCAGTTTACGGCCGGTAAATCCGGCAATCAGATTCTGGCCGACGCCCTAGCCCAATCCGAGAAGGAAGGCATCAACGGCACCATCTACACGCACCCTATTGGTGTACACGGCCACGCGGCTGGCCCTACCATCGGGATGTGGGACGCGCAAGGTGGCATCAAAGGCCCCGGCGACTATCCGCTTTTCCCCAACACGGCGTACTCCATTGAGCTAAACGCCGCCGTGAAGCTAGACGAATGGAACAAAACGATTCGGATTATGCTGGAAGAAGATGGCTACTACGATAAAGACGGTTTCCGGTATATTGATGGACGGCAGACGGAGATTTATACCGTGCCGAGGAAGATTGAGTATGTGCGGTAGTTTTCAGCAGTGTGGCAGGGATGGCTAAGGGATAGTCGACACCGCACATTAGACCATTCGCCGCATCATAGCGACTTCGGCGCCAGTTCATAAAATAAAAAACATACAACTATGAAAACTCTCGGAATTATATTGGTGTCAGCAGGAATACTAATAGGCTTCTATGCTTTAACAATGGATGTCGATGTAGCAGTTAACTACCCAAGCGGAAATTCTTATGGAATGCCTTCCCGTGTTAATAATTTAGGGCTTATTAGTGATCGTCAGAATTACTTGATTATAGCATCGATTTTAACTCTGGCTAGAATATTATATGATTATTTGTACTTATTTAGGTACTTATTTTGCTAGTTGAAATTCATGGTAGAGACAAACGACATCGGGATCTTAAAAGCGTTGGTGCACAGCTTGGTGGCT
>JBDNFP010000135.1:0-16498 GCA_041689775.1 Spirosomataceae bacterium | reverse complement strand
TCACCGAGCAGAGAGTGAACGAGGTAGTTATAATTTTAAACAAAAGGCCCAGGAAGAGATTTGGGTTTAGATCACCCGAGGAAGTTTTTCAAAACGCTACCCTAAATAACGAGGGTGTTGCGTTTATTACTTGAATCCGCCTTATCAGAATTCTTTATAAGAAAAAATTCTATATATCTATTCTCAAACTGAGTAGTTATGTTCAATGTGTCACCCAATAATTCAGCTTTTCCAAAGTCGTTGTTCTGTTTCAAAACCATTGGTGCTTCGTCCCTTTCCGTTAAGTACAAGTAGTTGCCATTTACTTTGTCACTATTCCCATAGCTTATACTTTTGCTATACCCAGCAGTTTGAGGAGTAATTATCTCACCCGATTTATCTACTGTCTTTGTCCATTCCCATTTACCAATCAAGTTGGAAGAAAGAGGAGGAGGTGTTGAAACATTCATATTGTTATCTTTACAACTACTGAAAAATATAGTTGATAAGACTACAAAGAAACAGTTAATCACGATCCGAGCCATGTTAATATAATTAAGTTGAGCAATTTAACTAAGGACGAACAAGAGTCATATGCTTATTACTGTTAAAGTCATAAGTGACTGACCCTAATGTAGTTGTCCAATTGTTGAAAGAGTAGAATCCATTATTTAAACCACTCCAGCCCCAATTCATATATAAATAGAGAAATGCTTGCGTACAATCCTCTGTATTTAAATACTGATATCCACTAGTGACCCACATATGAGATCCACCGTCCAGTATCACTGGCCTAGCAACATCTAATTCACTCATCACTGTTGAGGAATTATAGTTTGATCTATCCGTACTTGAAGCATACCCGTAGTCGTTTTTCAACGATTGAGCAACTTTCCAAGGATAAGCCCCTGATGATGTTGCTCCGTAGCTCATATTGACATTTTCACCTACAGATCGCATCATAGCTAAAATTTCTTGTTCAGCAAAAGTAAGACTACAGCTTCCTGATGCGGCCATTGGCATATTCCACCAATTAATTCCGCCTATATGATAACTATCGGTGTGTGAAAATGGACGAGAATAATACCTCATTACTTGCATCATCGACGTTGCAACACAACCAGTCAACGCAAGATTACAAGGACCACCACTTGCTCCTGGACAAGATCCGTTATAACCTTCTCTTTGTCCCCATGTAGTGAAAATAAAATTATCAACAATTTTATTTTCACAGGAGTAACAATCAGTGCAGATTGGTTCATAACTAGTTCTAGCACCTGATTTTACATACTCACTCCATTGATTGGAAGCTCCTTTTAATTCTGTTGCATCTTTATTTTTCCGAATAAAGTTGATCATTTTTTTTAGATCATTAGTCCAGAGATTAGTTCCAATATCCAAGTTATTTAGGTTGAAATTTCCAGTATCGGAATAACCAAGAATTGGATTCACCTTCTTTTCAGCTGAAACGATAGTAAAACCTTCATTATTTTCATAATTTATGACATAGAAGGAGGGAACTCCTACACTATCCTTAACAGTAATTGTCTCTTTCACTTCTCTTTTACCTACTCGTGCTGCTTTATTTTCATTTTTGGAATGAGTAGAAATGAAAAGGTCAGCAGCACTTTTTGCTGTACTAACAGGAACATATCCTAGATTTTCTTTGCTAGAATCAAGCTTTTCAATATCAATAGAATCCCTATTTTCACAGGAAAGGGCAACGAAGAACAGCAGAAGTAAACACAGCACTTGATAAATCGCTTTCATAGCTTTCATTGGTCACAATCGTTAGTTGAAACTATGCACTTTTAGTGCAAGACTTTCAGTTGCTACCCATTTTCCTATATTGGTCTTATGGGAGATAATCACAGAAGGTCTGGCCATACGGTGTCCTGGTTGACGGTACACATCGTGTGGGTGACAAAGTACCGCTATCATGTTTTGAAAGGAGATGTGCAGGTTCGCTGCCGTGACCTGATCAAACAGATTTGCGATTCTGAGGACGTACGCATCTTGAAAGGTGTCATCAGCAAAGATCATGTGCATATCCATATTGAGTACCCACCCTCGCGCAGGCTGAGCGATCTGGTCAAGCGTCTCAAGGGTAGAACCTCGCGCCGTCTGCAAGAGGAATTCCCCGTCCTTTCCAAAAAATACTGGGGACGGCATTTTTGGGCCATTAGGATATGGCGCGTGGAGCACGGGCAACATCACCGACAAGATGGTTGAGGATTACTTGGAACATCATCGAAACCCATCGAACTTGGACGAGGATAATATTATACTTGTATAAGAATTTCATTCTTATACCTATTTTTTTCAAAACCTATGGATTTTCAATCCATAGTGATTCAGTTTTTTTGGTGATAAAAAGATTTAAGACGCGTGTGCGTAGCAGCACAATCATTGAATATTTTATTTTTTCAAAAGAAATTTTCATATTTTCTAAATTTTTTGAAAAAATTATCATTAACTATTTGATTATCAATTTTTTTAAATTAAAAATAACAACCGCACAAAAAACGGCTTGCGTCCTTCGGCACGCTTGGCTTTTAGGGGAAGAGCATTTAACTTTGCTTGTAGGGTTATAGCTCACTAGCACCTATTAAAGGGTGCAGTGAGGTCTGCGACGCCAGGCGGTCAAGCCAAAAGGAAAACAAAATGGGAAAAAGCAGCATCCATGTGCGCCCGGTGAAGGCCGGCAGTGAGCAGCACAACGAAAGGGAAAAAAAGTTGGGTTATGTGCGGGAAGACCTAAGCCCGCTCAACTCTTCGTTCAAACTGGCCACCGTCGCCCAGGCGCGAGCTGACGCAGTGGCCAGGTACCAGGCCAGCACCGGCCAGCGGATGCAAGCCAAGGCGGCACCCATCCGCGAGGGTGTGTTGCTCATCGAGTAGTGCCACACGGCGCAGGATCTGCGCAAAGTCGGTCAGGCCATCGAGGAGCGCTTTGGAATTAGGACTATTCAGGGATACGCCCATAAGGACGAAGGCCACTACGACCAGGCCACGAACCAATGGAGACCCAACTACCACGGGCATCTGGTCTTCGACTGGACGGAAAAAGCCACGGGCAAGAGCATCCGCATGAAGCGCGACGATATGGCCGAGCTGCAAACGATCGTGGCCAGGGAACTGGGCCTCGAGCGGGGGCAGAGTAGCAGCATCCGCCATTTGAATTCCATCCAGTTCAAACGCCAGCAGGAGGAGCAGAGCCTAAAAACGGTCTACAAGCTGGCAAAAGGACTGCCTGACGCATTTAAGGCCATCGAGGAGTGGCCAAGCGATTAAAAAGCAGTTAGAGCCACTTAAAACGCAAAAAAAAGAGATAGAATTTGAAAATGCGCTGCTCCGGGCGAATAAGAAACACCTGGAGCAAGAAAATGAGGTGCAGCGTCAGGAGTTGAAAAAGATCGAGGAACAGAAACAATCCAGGGGATTCAGACGGTAAGCGCATGGAAATTTTAGAGAATCTGCAGAACGAAATACGGGCTTTATCCACTAAAATAGAACAAGTTAGCAAAAAGGTAGAGCAACCTCCGGTCGTAAAGATCGACACGGCCAAGCTGGCCACGGAGTTGACACGGCATCTTACCGATCATAGCAAGGCTATGGAAGATTTGGCCAGGCGTATTGAAGCAGTGGCCAGCAACATTCCGAGGTCTGTAAAGCTGAAATCGGAAAAAGTCCACGCAATCGAGTGGCCCACAGCCGCGTGGTTGCTGCTCTTGGTGGCAGCAGTGGCAGCGACAGGAGTATTTTTCCTAATGACAGCAAACCCGGCAGTAGCTGAGTACCTGAACGAGAAGAATGTCGAGACCCGAGCGCATCTGGAATACCACATCGACCGCAACCCGAAAACGGAACTTGGTTACCAAAGCCGATAGTAAATTTTTGCCCCCATCAGGGGCAGAGCCCCATTAGACCAATAAATCCGCTAAAAAAACTAGGAGGATATTCGGTTTTTGGCACGGTTTTAGGTCGCTATTATTTAATTATAGCTCAAACACGGTGTCCATTATTTTAAAAAAATACACTTACTTACTGGCAGCGTCGATAGCTTTTGCATTTGCAATCGGGCTCTTTTTTACTGAAAAAGGAGCCGAAAAGCATGAAGTATACCTACGTTCTGTACAAGAACGTGTCAACACAGAACTACTGGCCTCACGTACCCACGTAGATAAGGTACTCAACCGGCTACCGGTACCGGATGGGCAGTTATTTTCCAGCCTTCTCAAAGATACTCCTTACCCTTATTACCTATTTAGAGACACTGCGCTCGTTATGTGGTCACAAAATGACTATGTGTTAACCTATAACGAGGTAGCATCATTAAATGCACCAGTTGAGGTACTAGAAAATGAGCGGGGAAAATTTATGGCAGTCACTGGCTCAAAGCAGGTCAACGGTAGCCTGTACAAACTAGTAAGCCTGATCAGACTTTTTACTCCTACCGAAAAAAAAACTACGCACCCATCAAACCAGTATAACACCAGTTTGTTCTCTCTCCCTCCCCAGATGCTTAACTTGCAAGCAGGAGGAGAAGACGGTGCCGTACTTAATCAAGACGGTAAGGTCCTTTTTTATATCACGCCCCCTGAAGACTCTGTTTTTCGTTCGAAATTCTTTCCCTCAAAAGCACTTCTTTTTTTATTTTTAGCGCTTCTTTTTTTTGGTGTATTCGTCATTAAATCTATTCGCCAACTCCGGAGCCCTCATCGTCATGGCCTGGGTTTTGGAGCACTCGTTTTTTTTATCCTCTTGTTAAGACTATTGACGCTTCGGTATTCAGTTTCTTACGCGTTAACCAGTTGGGAGGTTTTCAATCCGCAGTATAATCTGTCGGTACTAGCTCCCTCGATAGGCTCTTTGCTGTTAAATTATCTATGCATTCTACTTCTTCTAGTCTACGTAAATAGTATATATTTCCGAACCTATACGTACCGAAGACTTCTTCGAAGCGGCTTGGGTTTTCAGGCCTTAGTATCGCTACTGATTCTTTTGGTTAGCTATGTAGCATACTACATGTGTTACCGTGAGCTGGTAACTATATATGGAACATCTTTATTTACCCTCGATATTACCCAAAGTATCACGTTTGGGGCTATTAAAGTGACCACACTTCTGGTATTCGTGTGCTTATCCTGCTTATACTTCCTCATAGCTCATCTTGTTGTTAGTGTATTTATACGTTTAACACCCGACAGAAAAATAGGAATGGTTACGATTATGGTCAGCGTTCTGATTGCCGCCATCTGCTCCTGGTTTTCACGGATACAAATTGAGTGGATATTTCTGGTACACCTGCTTTATATTACCATTTTATACCTGACACGACTTCCCCGTGCATTTTACGGTTTTCGGTACCCTACTACCGTTTACTATTTCCTGGGGGCTCTGGCCTGCGCCCTATTGACTACCTATGTAGTCGAAAATCAGGAGCTTAAAAAGGATCTATCCAATAAAAAAGAATTTGGAAATCAGTTTGCGGTGGACATCAATCAGCTTGCTGAGGCCCAATTAGCAAAAGATGTCCTGTCAATTACTGGTGATTCTGCAATCAAGGAGTTGTTCCTGGGGAAGAATATTACGGTAGGTGAGGCTGTTGAGCAACGCGTCAGAAATAACTATTTGAATGAGTATCTGGATCAGTATGATATAAATGTACTCTCGTTTTACCCGGATGGAAGTCCACTCGATACCGGGATTATGGCTCAGAGCTTTGGTTACTATCGGGAAACTTTTGCGAAGCCAGCCTTTTCCTCTTCTATACCTAACACCTACCTTGTGAATGACGCAGGAGAAGACACTGGCCGGCAATATGTAAGTTTTGTGACTGTCGGAAGTGGCGCAGATTCAGCAGGGTTTATCGTGCTGAATCTTAAAGAACAAGGAGCGAGCTTACCAGGAGGAGGGGAGATGCAATTGACGAACAGTCAACAGTCAGAGGAGTATAGTTACGGCATCTTTGGCGATAACGGCGTAGTATCGAGTAGTGGTACTTACAACTACGAAAGTAAATTTCCGGAAACTTTACTGGCTGATTCAGCACTTTACGAAAAGGGAATAGTGTATAATGGCGAGCGGCACGTAGGCCTTGTGGGCTCCCAAGGCAAGAAGGTTGTGGTGTCTTCCAAGTCGTGGGAATGGAAAGGAGTACTGGCTAATTTTTCCTTTTTATACCTTATCCTGGTTATTGTTGTTTCTATTGCCATCATTGGGCACGCTATACATTATGGCTTTTCTTCACTCCCTTTGACCTATTCTACTAAGATACAAGTACTCTTAAATGCTGCTTTTGTTCTCCCCTTATTGATTGTGCTTTTCTTTATTTTACAAGTGATTAGGAGCAATTATGAGCGGAACCAGCAGGATTCTTACCTAACCAATAGCCGTAACATAGCAGCCAATGTACTTGGCTACGTGGAAGAGTACAAGTCCCAAAGAATGAGCCAGGGTTACTTCGAAGCGCAGATTCGTCAGATTGCCGTAGATGCTGACCTGACCATTAACCTATACGATACTACCGGGTATATTATGTTGTCTTCCGAACCCGTTGTAGCCCAAGCTAATGACCTCACAGCATTGATCAACCCTTTGGCTAAAAAACAGATTGTAGAGCAAAAAGAGAATCAGCTCCTGCTCGATGAATCAAAAGAGAATAAAAACTACACTACCGCCTACACGGGCCTCAAATCCAATGATCAGGAGTTGTTGGGTGTCTTAGGTGTTCCGTATTTTGATTCAAAAGTATCGTTGGAGCGGCAGATGATTGACATTATCGCTTCGGTCCTTATCGTATTTACGGGCATGTTGTTGCTGTTTTTGTTTGTGTCTTACCTGGCGGCTAACCTGCTTATTGAGCCTCTGAGGGTACTAACCCGAAAGATTAGCGCCACTTCACTCAACCAGCCCAACGAACCACTACCGTGGAAATCAAATGATGAAATTGGTGCTTTAATTAAAAAGTATAACCAGATGCTCGTGAATCTGGATCGGAGTAAGCAGGCACTATCCAATACCGAAAAGCAATCAGCGTGGCGTGAAATGGCCCGGCAAGTAGCGCACGAAATCAAGAACCCGCTCACGCCCATGAAATTGACATTGCAGCAGTTGCAACGTACTATAAAACGGGATGATCCTGACGCCTTGGAGAAAGTCAGTCGTGCAATGGAAACTGTAATTGATCAAATTGACAATATCGGGCATATTGCCCAGTCTTTCTCAGATATAGCCAAAATGCCTTTGCCACAGAATGAAGTGTTTGAGGCGACTTCTGTTCTTAATAAGGTATTTGAACTCTATTCCTCCGATAAGAATGTACTGTTCAGGAAAGAAATACAGGATGTCCCGATGAATACCGTGGGAGACCGTAAGCAGTTCGGGGCAAGTATTACAAACCTCATTATAAACGCCAAACAATCCCTGTCAGACTCGCGCCCGGGTGAAATCACATTAAGGGGGTTCACTCACAATGAAACTCTCATGGTAGAGATACAGGACAACGGGTCTGGAATTGCCAAGAATATCAGGAGCAGAGTTTTTCTTCCTAATTTTACTACCAAGGAAGGAGGTACTGGGCTAGGTTTAGCAATGGCTAAGCGCATCATTGAGTACGCAGGCGGTACGATATGGTTTGAAACCGAAGAAGACAAGGGAACCACATTCTTTCTGTCGGTTCCGCTTGCCAAGTCCTGAGTTCAAAAACCGAAGAGCCTTTTTTTGAACGTCAACAAAGTATGTTAATCTTCAATCGTTACGTGTTTCCAGTTTTCGCCCGAACGAATCCGATTCAGTTGGGTATGCGTAATTCCAAACTGCTTTGCAATCATTTTTAGACGATTATTATCGTTTTTAAGCAACTTCTTAATTATTTTCACTTTGCTTTCAGTTAACTTATAGTTACTGGTTCGGCGAGGCATTACCCTGTTGAGTAAGGCCGGATTCTGACGATTGTGTTCGGTCATTTCTGCCTTTGACACACATTTCAAGTTCTGATAATAATTATTTTGTTTTTCGAAGTCAAGATGAATGACAAACTTCTGGTCTTCATCTCTTTGCCCCAGGAAGTATTCTGCCACCAGCTTGTGCACATAGCGATTTATGGTACGTCCGCCCGAAACTCTGATATTCAGTGAACGGTAGCCCTGAATAACAGAGCCATTGATGATGGCACCTCCTTTTGGATCACTTTGGAAACTTTTCAAACGCCCATAATTAGATATCTCATAATGGGGGGCGTTCTCAACTTCCTCAAAGTTGATCCTTACCCACATCTCATTCCAGTAACTACTAGTGCTTTTTTTCTCTTTCATGTTTCAGGTTGATGATTTATACTTGTTTAACACAAACAATAATTAAGTTATACAAGCTAATGATCTGTGAGGGTTAATTTTAAATAAAAAACTCTATAAAGTTGGAAATATTGGTCTATTCAAAAACTTTATATAAAAAAAGCACTAATCAAGTTGAACTAACATTAAACAATATATTTTGTGCTAATTCACTTTAAACCAATATTTTCACGTATATGTTATTAATTCGTAAAAATTAAATGTTGTTACTAGCGTAGTAGCTAGCTAGGGCAGACTGCATCATTCTGAAAATAGAATGTTTTGTACGGGGAAGTGTTGGAAGTAACTAATTCGTGAAATAGAAAAAGCCAAACTCATTCAAATGAAAAAGACATTAATTATTGGAGCGTCCACAAATCCGGGACGATATGCGCACGAAGCAGCACACCGCTTGAAGCAAAAAGGTAACCCTATTGTTCAGATTGGATTACGTAAAGGAGAGGTTGCTGGTGAACCAATAACGCTAGAAAAGATTTTTTTTGAGGGCATCGATACTGTAACACTATACGTCGAACCACGGCATCAGGTTGAGTATTACAATTATTTGGTAGGATTACAACCCAAGCGGGTCATATTCAATCCTGGTACTGAGAATCCCGAACTAGAAGAACTACTGAAGAAGAATGGTATTGAGGCCATTGAAGCCTGTACGTTAGTAATGCTTTCGACAGAGCAATATTAAGGCGGGTTGTAATCTACATTACCACCGGATAAGCGCAGAAGCCCAGGTAAACCCACTACCAAATGCGGCCATACAAAGCAGATCACCTTCTTTAATCCTGTCATGCTCCCAGGCTTCGGCCAGTGCTATGGGGATGGATGCGGCGGTGGTATTACCAAACCGTTGGATGTTGTTTACTACCCGCTCGGGAGCTAATCCTAATTGATTACGGACGTAATCGCTTATGCGGATGTTAGCCTGATGCGGAATCAACAGACTTATATCGTCAGCTTGATAGCCGTTGGCGTCGAGTGCTTCCTGAATTACCTCGCCAAAGCGAACAACGGCATGCTTAAAAACGGAGTTTCCGTTCATTACTACGTCAAAGCCACCTTCGTCAACCATCTGCTTCGTAGCGGCCCGACCGGGACGACTGCTACCGGGTTCTTTTACGTACAGGTCTTCGGCAAAGCGGCCGTCGGCGTGTAAGTGGGTGGAGAGTATTCGGTGCGCGGGGTCCTCGGTTGCTTGCACCACGGCTGCTCCGGCACCATCACCAAAAATTACGGCTACGTTGCGCCCAGCGGTACTCTTATTAATCCAGCTTGATTGAATCTCAGAGCCAACTACCAGGGCCGTGCGGTACATCCCAGATTTGATAAATTGATCGGCAATTGAGAGTGCGTACACAAAACCTGAACATTGCTCCCGGATATCAATCACAGGCTTACCGTCCATACCCAACTCCCGCTGCATCAAAAATGCAGAACCGGGGAAGAAATAATCAGGCGTGATGGTAGCGTAGACAATAACATCTACTTCGTTGGCAGTAATACCCGCCCGATCGAGGGCCTGACGAGAAGCTGCCGTGGCCATACTGGCGTTAGTTTCTTTGCCGTAGGTAAAATACCGCCGTTGTTTAATACCGGTTCGTTCTTGTATCCATTCGTCAGATGTTTCCATCCATTGAGAAAGGTCATCGTTGGTTACGACTTGTTCTGGTACGTAATAACCAACTCCGGTAATTTTTGCGTGCGGCATAAGGAAAAACTTCGATCAGGAATGTGAGCTACTTGGAAAGAGAATCAGGAAAAATAACCCTTATCCGGGCTGAATTTCGAAACTAAATTCTTCCATAATAAGGTTTGCAAGCAGCTTTTCGCAAGCTGTTTTTACCTTAGATTCTGCGTCAGTAGCATCAGCAGCATCTAATTTGATGGTAATGTGCTTGCCAATACGGACGTCATCTACCTGATCAATGCCCAGGTTATGAAGGCCTAATTTTACAGCTTTACCCTGAGGATCAAGGATTTCCTTGATGGGCATAATATTGATGTTAGCGACGAATTGCATGGTAGATGATGGCTTCGGTTAATCTAATCACAAGGGTCAATTGCGGTGCAAAAATGCAACAAAATATACGGCTTACCAATTCGGGTAGAAGTTTTCCTGAACTTCTGGCCATCGACTAGAACCAAACTAGCAGCAGCAAAGTGGACATTCTGGAACATACAAGATAGAATAGACACGCACCATGGTGGTGTTCTATTAAAAGTATCCACAAAAGAAGTACTACTACTTTTTTACAACCATCACCCCCCCACTCAGCAGGATATACATCCCAATCACCAACGGTACGGCCAAAAAGCCAAGGGTGATTAGCAAAATCAACGATACCAGCAAAAACGAGTACCGTACTTCATTACCTTTCCAGCCAAATGATTTGAATTTGAGCGCAAAAAGCGGGAGTTCTGATACCATCAGGAAGGACATCACGACCGTAAAAATCAGCAGATTGGTAGTATGGATAATGAAGGGTTCATACTCAGGATAGTACCGAATAATAAACGGTAACGAGGCCACTAGGATGCCGTTGGCGGGGGTTGGTACCCCAATGAACGAGTCGCTTTGCCGGGGGTCTACGTTGAATTTTGCCAGCCGTAGGGCCGAACACACTGCAATCGCAAAGGCTAGATTAGGGATCCATAGCTGCCCGAGGTCGTCTACGCTGGTGAGTAGTAGTTGATAAATAATGATGGAGGGCAAAACGCCAAAAGTTGTTACGTCAGCGAGGGAGTCTAGCTCCTTGCCGATGGTAGAACTCACTTTTAACAATCGGGCCGCAAAGCCATCCAGAAAGTCAAATACCGCCGCCAGACCAATGAGAGCGCACGATAGCAACATATTATTATGGAAGACTTCCACGATACCCACGCATCCACAGAGGAGGTTGGCGCAGGTAAGGGCATTGGGAGTATGGCGTTTCATAAATAGAATGTTAAGCCTTTAAGAAGGGATTGTACTTTTTTTCGTACCCAATGGTGGTGGGCTCCATGTGGCCCGCGTATACCGTATAGTCGTCAGCGAGCGTAAAAAGCTTGGTTCGGATACTATTCAGGAGCGTATTCATGTCACCTCCGGGTAGGTCGGTACGCCCGATACTCTGTCGGAAAAGCACATCACCACCGATTACAATCTTCTGTTCATCGTTGACAAACGCAATGTGCCCCGGAGCGTGGCCGGGTACAAAAAGGATTCGGAGGGTAGAATTACCAAAGGTAACCGTATCATCTTCGGTAAGCCATTGCTCTACGGCAGGCTCATCAAAGCGGGGGAAACCATAGTTAGGGGCGTAGGTTTTGACCGCCAACAACAAAGGTTCATCTTGCCGATGGAGCGCAAAGGGAATACCATAGGTGCGTTTGAGTTGAGCGACACCCAGCACATGGTCAATATGGGCGTGGGTATTATATATCCCGACGGGTTTTAGGCCCTCTTTTTTTATAAGATCATTCAACTTCCAGAATTCCTCCTCTTCGTAGCAACCCGGATCAATCAGGATGGCCTGTTTGGTTTCGTCATAAAGTACGTAGGTGTTCTCCGAGAAGGGACTAAAAACAAAAGACTTGATCTGAATCATACTAGTATTGTAGGTTGATAAGGGCGAAGTTAACAAACTGTTTGGAAACGGCTGGGTAGAATCGTATTTTGGTTGTGATGATTTATCCTTTTTCGATCCCCTTCTCATTACTTTTATGACCGCTGCTACCGACGAAAACGAACCTCTGCTAAACAAAGAGGACTACTATTTTCTGGAAGGCCCCAAAAGTCGGCAATATGAATTCATATTTGCCTTGGAGGTATTCTGGGAGTTTATCAAAGGTATCCGGGCTTTGCATTTTGTGGGACCCAGCGTGACGGTATTTGGCTCCGCCAGATTTCGTGAGGGGCACAAGTACTACGAGCTGTCCCGAGAGCTAGGGGCAAAAATAGCCCGATCCGGCTTAACGGTCATGACGGGCGGCGGACCGGGTTTGATGGAAGCAGCCAATCGTGGTGTCTTTGAGGCCGGCGGCAAATCAGTTGGGTGCAATATAAAACTTCCCAAAGAGCAACATCCCAACCCTTATATGCAGAAATGGGTGGAGATCAAGTTCTTTTTCGTCCGCAAGGTTCTGCTCGTTAAATATTCTTATGCTTTTGTGGTGATGCCTGGTGGGGCGGGAACGATGGACGAGCTGTTTGAAACCTTAACGCTCATCCAAACGGCAACCATTCATGATTTTCCGATAGTAGTCATGGGGAAGGAGTTTTATGCCCCGCTGACGGATATGCTCAATAAGATGGTGGCCGAGAAAACCATTGCCGAAGAGGATCTTCAATTGCTAAAATTCACGGACGATCCGCAGGAAGCCGTGCAGCATATTCGGGATTACATCACTACCAACTACCGAATTACGGCGAAAAGGAAACCAATTTGGTGGTTATTAGAAAAAGGATAAACTAGCCAATCAGAAAAATGGTGGGTTTTTTATGCAGGTCAATTTTCTGTTTCCGCCATTGCTGCACCGACTGGGTCTTGATGTATTCGTCGGGGGCGGTCACATTACAGGCAATACACAGCAGGGTATCGGGCTGGCAAGCATCGAGTAGGGTAGCGAGCATGTGATTATTGCGGAAAGGAGTCTCCATGAAAATCTGGGTTTGCCGGCGCTCCTGCCCTTCGCGTTCGAGTTCGATCAATGCCTGTCTACGTGGAATCTGATCGATGGGTAAGTACCCGTGAAAGGCAAAAGATTGTCCGCTTAGTCCGGATGCCATCAGAGCGAGCAAGATAGACGAAGGCCCTACGAGGGGTACTACCTTCATGCCGAGTTGATGCGCGATGCGCACGGCCGAGGCTCCGGGGTCAGCTACGCCGGGGCAGCCTGCTTCCGAAATAACCCCGATATCTTTTCCCTTGGGCAATTGCCGAAGTTGAGCGGCGGTTTCGGCCTCGGGCGTCTTTTTGTTTAACTCATAAAAAGTCAGATCCTGTATCACCCGACCGAGCCGTAGACTACTGATAAACCGTCGCGACGTGCGAAGTTCTTCGGCAAAAAAATAGTCAAGGTTGCTGAGTACATCCAGTATCTGCGGGCTGAGTACCTGCTGGGCGGTGCCTTCGGCTAGTACCGTTGGAATGAGAAATAGGGTTGAAGTACTTTTCAAAGTTAATTCTGACATTTGTAATAAAAAAATGAGCATGTTTTCTACAAAAGAACCTCTTTTACTTTTAAAACAGTAATGATTATGCACACTTCCTCCCGTTGGTCGCGGTTTTCTATTGTTTTATCACTAGTCTTGGTACTACTCATATCGGGTAACCGGCAGCCTATTCTGGTAGCAACTACCCCCAATATTCTCCTCATCTTCGTAGACGACCTCGGCTGGGCGGATCTAAGTAGTTACGGCAGTAAATATTACGAAACTCCTAACCTCGACCGCCTTGCTGCCGGAGGCGTAAAGTTCACGGATGCCTACGCGGCGGCGGCCATTTGTTCGCCTTCGCGCTCGGCCCTGATGACGGGGAAGTACCCCGCCCGGACGGGCATAACGGACTGGATTCGGGCCAGTTTTCAGAACGCCGAGGCGCAATACGATGGGAAGAACAAAAAGGAATACGAGCGTGATTTGACGCAAAAACTCAAAGTGCCCTCCATTCCGTTTGAGCTACCGCTTTCGGAAAAAACAACGGCTGAGTACCTCAAAGAACAGGGGTACTTCACGGCGTTTATCGGTAAGTGGCACTTGGGCCTGGAAGACTACTACCCCGAGAAGCAGGGCTTTGATGTCAATATCGGTGGCTGCGATTTTGGTCAGCCACCTTCCTACTTTGATCCCTACGCTAATGCAACCGTGAAAGGTATCCCCACGCTACCCGCCCGTAAAGAGGGGGAGTACCTTACCGACCGCGAGGCCGATGAGGTGATACAGCTTATCCGGAACAATAAAGGGAAGCCATTCTTTATCAACTACGCTCCTTACGCCGTGCATACGCCCTTGGGTGGCAAACCCGAGATGGTAGAAAAGTATACAGCCAAAACACCCACCGAGCAAAAGAATCCGGTGTACGCGGCCATGGTCGAAAGCATGGACGAAACCGTGGGGAAGATACTGGCCGAGCTGGAAGCCCAGAAACTTCTGGAAAATACGCTGGTAATTTTTACGTCTGACAACGGTGGTTTATTGGGTAACCCTAACAATCCAATTACTTCCAATCTACCTTTCCGCTCTGGCAAGGGGTACCCCTACGAAGGAGGTATTCGGGTGCCGATGATCGTGAGCTGGAAAGGACAGATTGCACCCCGCGTGTCGGGTAGCCCGGTGATTACAATGGATATTTTCAATACCATTCTGGAAGCCGCCGGCACCCGGTCTGATCCTACTATTCCGAACGACGGAGTGAGTTTACTGAATCACTTGACCAGGAGTCAGCCTTTGCCCACCCGGGATTTGTTTTGGCATTTTCCGCACTACCGCTACGAAGATGTGACGCCGTACAGTATCGTGCGCAGTGGCTACTGGAAAATGATTCATTACTACGAGGACGGCTCAGACGAGCTATTTAACCTGAAAGACGATATTGCCGAAACCCGTAATGTGGCTGACCGGCTGCCTAAGAAGCGTAAGGAGATGCAAGCTAAGTTGGATGCTTTTCTGGAAAGGACGGAGGCAAAGGTGCCGGTGAAGCGGTGATCTAGTCAAGCCTTCCAACCATTTAGGCTGTTTTTGGCTCCTTATAAAAAAACAGCTATTGGAATGAAAACAGGTATTTGGATATTGATGGGGCTGATCCTTTTGGGATGCAAGCGCGATAAAGAACTTACTCCCGAAGAAATAATGCCACTTGTAGGTAAGTGGGAGATGACAGCGTACGAAACTACGGTGAATGGGGTAAAGCAATGGGTGGCCGTAACCGATATTGGAATATATAATACGGTGATTTTCCGAAAAGACGGGGTGCTGCTGTACGGCAATGGCAAAGGCATGTGCTGCGCCCCCAGTACCCTCATCATCGGGGGGCGTCCTTTTAAAATAAAACCTAAAACCCCGGTTGATTTTGATGAATTATGTAATCGAAATTGTGTAAGTTGTGAATCAGTGGAACTGGAAATCAATCAAGACGAAATGATCTGGACTTCCTGCACCGCCGGTTACCGAGCGCGTTATAAGCGAGTACAGTAGTGCTAAGGCCCATTACTATCAGTGTTCAGAAAGAAACTTCACGAGTACCTCCACGAACATCTTCGGCTGCTCGGCGTGTACCCAATGCCCCGCTCGCGGAATGGTACTAAGTTCAGCGTTGGCGAATAGTTCTTTGATATTCTTCCAGTCTTTATCCTTCACGTAGCCAGAATTGGCTCCCCGCATGAATAGGGTAGGCTCCTCTACGATTCGTAAATAAGGAATATCTACCCCTACATTGGCAATACTACGCGTCAGTACGGGTAAATTGAACCGCCAGTCAAAGCCTTCGTCGTCGGTCCGGTAGAGGTTTTTGAGCAAGAACTGCCGTACGGCACCGATGGGTTCGTAGGCGCTGAAAACGTCATCGGCCTGTTGCCTGTTTTTTAACTCCGCCAACGGAATCGCATTTAACCCGTCAAGGATAGACTCATGGTGCAAGGGGTATGCCTTGGGACCGATATCGATTATTGCCAGTTTATCGTAGGTACCAGGGTACTCCATGGCGTACTGCATCACCGTCTTACCACCCATGGAGTGACCCACGATGACGGGGTTGGTGAGGCCATGATCCTGAATAAACTCATGGAGATCAGCCGCCATGGCGGGGTATGTAAACTCATCGTCGTGGGACGATCGACCGTGGTTTCTTCCATCGACCAGGTATACGGCATACCCAGCATCGGCGATCGATTTACTAATGGTAGCCCAGTTGTCCAAGGAGCCAAATACGCCGTGCAGGATAATCATGGGCTGCCCGGTATCGCTTACTTGTTTATAGTTTAACTTCATTTGTTTCAAAAAAGGAACACATAAAATAGAATTTATTTGGATAAATTATTTAGGATATCGCGCCCGCCGGCGAACTTTACGGCATGAACTACGAAGATCAGAAAAAACACGAGAGCAAATTCCTGTCGCTGACCAGCCTGACAGTGGTCGAATTCGAGTACCTGCTGGGCTATTTCGAGCCGCTCTGGGAGAAGCACTACCG
>JBDNFP010000134.1:0-11196 GCA_041689775.1 Spirosomataceae bacterium | reverse complement strand
GTGCATATGTTGCCCAAGCCAATTTGGTTATGGTATTTGCACGATTCATTGGTGCAGTATTGTAGCAGTTTGTATTTGTCAAAGTCAAGATCCATGGCACAAAGTTACGAATCATAAATTATATACCCAGTACCCAAAATATTATGGCTGTGGAATTCGCTTACAAGTGTGTGCGGCCCACGAATTGGCGATCAGCCACAGCCATAAATTTTAAGTCCCCGAAGGACGGTTCTTAAATAGGACGAATAAGTTTATTTATCACTAATCTAATCGGAGAAATTGAAGATGAGAAAAATTGTACTATTGCTCATAATGGGCTGTTTATGTTCAACGATAATCTTTGCACAGGTTCGTCAGTTGAGCGGTAAAGTTACCGCAACGGAAGATGGTGTCGGCCTACCGGGTGCGTCATTAATCTACAAGGGCACTAACATTGGTTCAAACGCCGACGCCGACGGAAATTTCAAAATGACCATACCCAACGATGGTATCCTAGTTGTCTCTTTTGTGGGCTACTTGACCCAGGAAATCGCCATTGGTAATAAAACTACGTTTGACATCAAGCTTTCGGCTGACACCCGGCAACTCGCTGAAATAGTGGTTACTGCCTTTGGTATCGAGCGAGAGAAAAAGGCGCTGGGTTATAGTGTTCAGGAAATAAAAGGTAGCGCCCTCACCGAGTCGCGCTCTACTAACGTGGCAAACGGACTTTCGGGCAAAATCGCCGGTGTACGTATCCAATCAAATGGTGGCCCAGGTAGCGGCTCTACAATCCAGATTCGTGGTTCGTCGTCTATTTCCGGCAATAACCAACCGTTGATAGTTATTGATGGTGTACCCATGGAGCAAAGCGCCAGCAAATCGCTGGGTGGAGGAATATCGGAGATAAACCCGGACAATATCAAAGAAATGTCGGTTCTGAAGGGACCCAACGCAGCCGCCCTATATGGTTCACGTGCAGCAAATGGCGTTATTTTGATTACAACGAAGAATGGCCAAGGCACCAAAGGCATCGGGGTTGAATTTAATTCTAACGTAACCTTTGAGCGCCCCTGGGTTAAGCCCAATTTCCAGAACACATACGGTGGTGGCAATGGCTACCGTACTTGGTACAATGATGGATGGAGTGGTTCGATTACAGACCCATTGCAGACTCAGCAGTACCGCGCAGTGTATGATTCCAAGTATCCCTTGGCCGGATCGGCCGGAACGGACGAAAGCTGGGGATCACCCATGGACGGCCGCCTGGTACGTCAGTGGTGGACTGGCAACGAAGTAGCCCCTCTTACTCCTCAGTCCAATAACTGGGAAGAATACTGGAATACTGGTCAGACGATCAACAACAGCATAGCGCTTTCGGGCGGAAACGACAAAGGCTTCTTCCGCTTGTCACTCGGACGGGTAGATCAGAAGGGCATCATGTACTACAACGACTTTAACCGTACCAACTTCCGGATCAATTCGGGCTACAACCTGACCAAAAATCTGAGTGTTACGATGTCAGGTGAATACATCAAATCAGGTGCTGATAACCGAAACTACGCATCGGGACAGCAGTTTATCTGGGCGCACCGTAGTGTATCGTGGGATCAACTACGTGACTACGAAAGCTATACAGACGTTCATAACCAGCGGGCAGTAGCCGGCAAACCCGCCGATAATGATCCACCTAACTGGCAGCACACCTACTTTACCAACCCGTATTTCTCCGAAAGGAATTTACCTTTTGGCAACGAAAAAGATCGCTTGTTAGGAAACATCGCTCTTAACTACAAAATTCTTCCCTCATTGAGCCTAATGGTACGTACAGGCACTGACTTCTGGTCAGATACCCGTATCAACGTAGTAAACTTTGCCCGGGTACGTAACGGAAACTCAACTCCGGGCAGATTTAGTGAAGAAGTACTTCGTAGCCAAGAAACCAACAGTGATTTTATCTTTACGTTTAATAAGAATATCACTTCCGATATTACGGCTAACGTCCAGTTTGGGGGCATAAACCGCGTTAATTACTACAAGCGTAACTACTTCTACGTGGGTGAGCTCGTCGTGGATGGTATCTATAATGCCAGTAACTCAGTACCAAGCCTCAACACAATCCAGAGTAGCATCAGAAAATCAGAAGTACAAAGCTTGTTTGCTGCCGCAAACTTCGGCTGGTGTAACATGTTGTTTCTTGATCTGACGGCCCGTAATGACTGGTCCAGCACCCTGCCTAGCAACGACCGTTCCTACTTCTACCCATCGGCTTCGGTGAGTGCAGTGGTAACAGACTTGCTTAATGTGCAAAGCGATGTTTTGACTTTTGCAAAACTACGCGCCAGCCTTGCCCAGGTAGGTAACGACGCTAATCCCTACCAATTAGCTCAAACGTTTGAATCAAGCGGTTCATGGAATGGTTCACTACCTAAGTTTGCCGAGAGTGTTTCGATTGCTAATTCAGGTTTGAAGCCAGAAATTACCACGGGTCTTGAATTTGGAGCAGATATGCGCTTCTTCCGTGGTAAGGTAGGTTTAGACGTTACGTACTACAACCAAACTACCCAAAACCAGATTTTAGGCGTAGAAATATCCAAATCGAGTGGCTACGACCGCCGTATCCTGAACGCCGGAGAAATTACGAACAAAGGAATCGAACTAACGCTGTCGGGTACACCTATTAAGCTAGACAATGGCTTCTCCTGGAATGTATCACTCAACTACGCTCGAAACCGTAACAAAGTTAATGCACTAGCCGAAGGTCTGACAACCTATATTCTTGCTTCACAGCGTGGTATGACCTCCGAAGCCCGCGTGGGCCAGCCCTATGGTACGCTCTATGGGGTGGCGTTTGAAAGAGATCCCAACGGACAGATTGTTTATGGTCGTAATGGATTACCACTGCGCCAGTCTACTCAGCAGATCATCGGTAATATTCAGCCCGACTGGACCGGCGGTATGCTCAATACTTTCCAATACAAAGGCTTTACGCTTACCGCTTTGATCGATGTACGGATGGGGGGAGATATTTACGACGAAGGTACGGGTACGGGTCGTTGGACCGGCCAATATGCCGAAACTGCATTAGGACGTGAGGAAGGTGTTATCGGGAAAGGCGTTCAGAAAATTACCGCCACTGACGGAAGCGTGAGCTACGAGCCAAATACCATTATTGTTACGGCCAATCAGATGTACGCTTACAATAATCCACGTAACTACCACGAATCGGCTATTTTTGATGCCAGCTACGTAAAACTTCGTGAACTGTCCTTGGGCTACAACATTCCGTCTGCCCTCATCAAGAAGCTCCATTTACAATCAGCCAAGCTTTCATTAGTGGGTCGTAATGTGTGGATGATGTTCAAGAACACGCCCCACGTAGATCCCGAGTTTGATTCTAAAGGAGGCAACGCCCAAGGTTTTGGATACGGCGAACTACCCAGCTCTCGCAGCATTGGTGTCAACCTCAACCTTTCATTCTAAGCAGCTAACCGGATCTCTGGAACGTTAAATTCAATTTAGACTTATGAAAAGATTATTAAACTATAAAACCGTCGGATCAATGGCATTGGCTACTCTGCTCAGCATCAGTAGCTGTACCGAAGACTTTGATGCCATCAACACCAACCCCAACAGTCCAACGGCAATCGGTGCGCAGTACCTATTGCCCACCGGTCTTGAATCATCAATCGATCGATACTGGGGCGCACGAACCCGATTTGAACGCATCAACATTGACGCAGCCGAACTGTACGTACAGCATTTTACCCGCAATATTTACTCCAATGAGGGCGATAACTACGAGGTATCCCCTGCATTAGTTGCCAATAACTGGAAAGCATTTTATAATGACGCTCTGCTCAACTTTCAGCGAATTATCATTCAGGCTGGCCCCAACGGTAAAGCACCTAATGCAAACTACGAAGGTGTAGCCATCGTCATGAAAACATGGGTATTCTCCCTGCTTACGGATATGTACGGAGCCGTACCCTATTCAGAAGCTTTGGCCGGTACCAGCGAATCACCCATTTATACCCCCAAGTATGACTCCATGGAACAGGTATACGCAGGAATGCTCAACGACCTGAAAGTAGCGAACGAAAAGCTCAGTGTATCAGGCCCTTCTATTTCAGGCGATATCCTGTACAGTGGCGATATTTTGAAATGGAAGAAATTCGCTAATTCCCTGCGGTTACGTCTGGCAAACCGTCAGGCGGCCAAGAAACCTTCCGAGTCGAAAGCCATCATGGCCGAGATTCTGGGGGACGCTACCAAATTTCCCATTTTTACCAGCAACGCCGACAATGCGACCTTGAAATGTACCACCGTGCTGCCAAGCAACAATGAGTGGAATCAGTTAATGGTTCAGGATGGTCGTACCGACTGGAACATAAGCTCCACTTTGGCCGACAAGATGAACGCACTCGGCGATACCCGTCTTACGGTCTATGCCAACCCCAACAAGGACGGTAAGTACCAGGGACATCCCAACGGACTCCCCGACGCAATCGCCACTGGTTTTCTGGCTACAAGCTCCACAATCGGAAACTATTTCGTGCGCGCCGATGCCCCCGAAGTAGTAATGACCTACTCAGAATTGAACCTAATTCTGGCCGAAGCTGCCTTTGATGGTGATATTACCGGAGATGCAAAAGCCTACTTTGAAAAAGGGATTACTGCCTCCTTTGATCAATATAGCCTGTCGGTCCCTGCTACTTACTTCACAACTGTAGGTACAATATCGAAGGCAAAAATCATGGAGCAAAAGTGGATCGCATTATTTGGCCAGGGTATTGAGGCCTGGATTGAGAAGCGCCGCACGGGCCTTCCAGCTTTCCCTGCCGCTGACAGTCGGGCAGTATTCGTTAATGACGGAGTACTACCTACCCGTTTTGTATACCCCAACTCAGAATACTCGCTAAACCAAACCAACGTAGAGGCCGGAGTACTGCTAAATGGTGGTGGCAACGATATGAAAACTAAACTATGGTGGACTGAATAACACCACGTATACCGTTCACCAAAAATTAAATAATCATGAAAAAAATAGTAGCATATTCACTTACCTTATTAGTTGCAGTTTCTTTCGCATCCTGCAAAGTTGATGATCCCTTCGTAGATCGCGTGGTGGCTCCGGTACTAGTCGACATCGTAGGTGCATCTTTCGGATCTCCGATTTCTGCTGAGCCAACGGTTCGGTACCCTGCCACTGGCGGGGTAGTGCTCACCGCGCGTCTGTTGGAGTTAGACAAAACGAATATTCTGGATAACGCCAAGGGAATTGATTCTATTCCAGTACCCAACATCCCCATCAAGATCACACTCCGTACGGGTAGTTCCTTAGGAGAAGTTACCTCTAACGCCCAGGGAATTGTAAGTCTTGAAAAAAGCTGGGCGGAACTGGGGGTACCGGCCCCGGCGGTTGGTACTACCATCAAAATTTCCTGGTCAGGGTCTTACAAAGGCGTTGCCTTTACCCGTCTTTCACAGGTGCAGGCCAGGTAATTATCGCCACCATTTCATCAACCGACTTTGATGTAGGGTCGGTTGATTTTAATTATTAAAATTTAATATTAAATAAAGAAGGATAAATTAAACTATTCCTTAGTTGATCCTTATACGCAACAAAATACTACAAATCAGATATTTACATTCTTCTTATTATTGTGTATTTTCGTTTTTGCAAAATTTTAGCTAACCTAGTACCTAACTAAACAAACATTCAATTCAATTCAATCACAATACCTCCATGACACAAAAACTAAACCGCCGTAACTTACTAAGATCAGGTCTATTAACATTGGGCGGTATCGCCGTAGCTCCTCACCTCAGGGCCGGAGCCTTCTCCAATGTCCCCTTGAATCTTGATCGTTCCAACCGCATTTACCGTAGTCCATTATTACGCGAGCACTTTATGGACGAGCAGCCAGATCTTAGCAAGATAGTTGCTAAACTGAACGCCAACGAGAACCCCTACGGACCTCCCGCTGCCGCCAAACAGGCAGTAATCGATTCCGTAGACGGTGGTAACCGCTACGCATGGCGCGAACTGACTGACTTAGTTGATAAAATCGCAAAAAAAGAAGGAGTACCCGCCGATCACATCATGATGGGACCCGGTTCTTCTGATCTTTTAGAAAAAGTTGCAATCGTACTTTTCAAAGACGGTGGCAATGTAGTATCAGCCGATCCATCGTACATGTCGTTGATGAACGTGGCCAAAGCAATGGGTGCTACCTGGAAGGCTATACCTTGCACAAGCGATTGGTCGCACGACCTCAAAGCCATGGAAGCGGCCGTAGACAAGGATACCAAGATGGTATACATCTGTAACCCAAACAACCCCGTAGGTATGATCACTTCGGGTAAAGACCTGCTTGACTTCTGTTCACGGGTTTCGGAGAAAGTGCCGGTATTTGTGGACGAAGCCTACATCGAACTTGCCGTAGGTGCCGATACCGAAACGATGGTATCATTGCTTCAAAAGAAGAAGAATGTAATTGTGGCCCGTACCTTCTCAAAGATTATGGGAATGGCCGGACTCCGTATCGGATACATGGTTGCGCTGCCTTCATTCCTCGATAGGATTCAGAATATTACCCGCGGCGGAATGGGTATTGCTTACACCTCAATCGCCGCTGCATCGGCGGCCATGGACGATAAGAATTTCCAGGATTCTACCCGTAAAATGAACCACGAGGCTAAGCAGTACCTATTTGGCAACCTCGACAAAATGGGCTACAAGTACATACCCTCCTACACCAACTTCGTGATCTTCCCGGTCAACATGGGTGGTAAGGAGTTCCTTGGTAAAATGGCCGCTAAGGGTGTAATGGTGCGCGCATTCGACATTCAGAACAAGCCTTGGTGCCGTGTTAGTATCGGTACTATGGATGAAATGAAGATGTTTGTTGGCGCTCTTCAAGACATCAGCTAGTACGCAATTCTACAAATAGCCCTTTTGCGCAACGACTTTCTGCTGCGTCGAAGGGCTATTTTATTTCTACCCTTTTGCACTCCATCATACAATTCTTCTTTCTCATGAGCGAGGCTTTACAAAAAACCATTACCCTTATTTTACTGATTGTCCTCGGAATTATTCTTCGGGGAAAATTTAAAAATAAAGAACAATTAAACGGAATCAAGGAAGTAATCCTGTCTGTGGCACTACCATCAACTATTTTCATTGCTCTAATGAAAATCCACGTTGATTCCACACTCTTTTTTATTCCCTTAGCTGCCCTCGCATTTAACTTTTTCATGTATGGGATGTCCCCCCTCACTTTTAGTTTTTTTGGTATAGAAAAAGACAGCTCTACGGGTCGTACGCTCATGATGTTACTTCCATCACTTGCTCCCGGTCTATCTGCTTTCCCTTTCATTGCTGAATTTTTGGGGGAGGAAGGTCTGGCCAAAGCCGCGATGGCCGACGTAGGAAATAAGTTTTTTGTCCTTATTTTCTTGTACATCATAGCCATGAACATGTACTTGAAGAACAGCGTAAACGAAGCAGCAAACCTCTCTCAGAAAGTGAAAAGTTTACTTTTAAGTTTACTGAAAGAACCCATTAATATCTTACTCATTTTGGCTATTGTACTATTGAGTTTTGGTGTAAGTTACAAGACATTACCTTGGGTAGTCTCCGATCTGTTTGACAAGACCAGCGCCATGATGACGCCTTTGGTACTGATATTCATTGGGTTAGCGGTTCAACTCAAAGAAGGTCGTAAAAGATTAGTGATATCAATGCTCACTCTCCGAGCTGGTATTTCGCTTTTTTTTAGTGCCGCACTCATTGCTCTTTTTAATATCAATGATCCTGTTTTGGTTCTTTTGGCGGTAGTACTTCCGCTCAGTTCGGCCAGTTTCTGGCCTTTTGCCCACATTTCGGTATTTAATTTACGGGAAGAAGCCAAGGGAATGTCTAAGGAAAGAAGGACTTTTGATTCAGAATTAGCGGTACTAATCCTCGCTTTTTCGCTTCCATTCTCTACCATCCTCATTCTCGGCATTCTTTCAACGGGCACCATGTTTACCCATATTTCTACCATCCTGATTGCTGGTGGTGTGCTCACGGCTCTTGGTACCATCCCAAGCCTTATTATCAAAGCATTGTTCAAGCACTCGCCTTCGGAGGCCTGAAAACTGGTATTAAACTTTCCCACTACCCAAGAAACACTTCCTTCATGAGCAGATTTATTACTGGTACTCTATTTATCATCGTTTCCCTTTCTGTAAATGCCCAGGAAAAAATAACTCCGGCTGCTCATAACATATATGAAGATACGTTATCGAAACCTAGGTACCATTTCCCCGAAGGATTAGGGATTACCATGGCGGATGGCAAAGTGAAAAAAGTATCAGAACTGCGAGCCGGTGAGCCGATCAAGTGCATCAAAGGAGGGGTGGTTATCACAAACTGCGTCCAAAAAATTGATTCCACCCAAAACACAAATACTTGGTTAACAGCCCTGTATCTTCGCCCGGTGGATGAAAAAGCCGCAAGTCGGCGTAGTTGGCCGTTGGTGCCCGCCATGGTGTTAGAAACTACGCCTACCCTATCCGTCACGACGGATGCAGGGTCCAGAATGGTTAGCCAACTACGGAAGGGAGATATTCTTTACCGGTATGAACCTTCAACCCAACAGGTCACCGCTTGGAAGGTAGGCATCGTGCAGCGAAAAGCGCGAAAAGCGAGTACTTTGTACTCCGTCAGAACCGAACAAGGTTCTTTTTTGCTCGAAAATATGATTACATTGGATAAGGAGTAGTAAGCAGATTGCTTAGAGTTTCTTGATAGGTAAGAAAGGCTCCTTTTAGGGCCTTTCTTATTGTTTACCAGTCTCAAATTTCTTGTATTTCTCACTAGGAAATTACCACTCCAAATAAAAACAAGGTTGCAGGCTTTTCTTAATTACTCCCAAAGATGAGACCTTTGTGTTGTTCAATAAAACATCAACTCAAAACATCTCATACCATGACAAACATTGCTAAGCATCAGGTTTTCAACCTTATTATCCTCGACGAAAGCGGTTCCATGGCCTCCGTGAAGAACGTTACTATGGCGGGCTTCAACGAAACCGTTCAGACAATACAGGGAGCGCAGAAGAAGTTTCCTGAGCAGGAGCATCGTGTATCCCTGGTAACGTTCAATTCCATGGACATTCGCACGGTACTCGACAATCAACCTGCCGAAGCACTGACGCTACTGACCGACGGCTCCTACCAACCCGACGGCGGAACACCCCTCTTCGATGCCATGGGCCGTAGCCTGATGCGCCTCGAATTTCAGACCGAACACCTCAGCGACTTTACCATCTTGGTGAGTATCCTGACAGACGGCCACGAAAACGCCTCCCAGGAATTCAGCGGTAGTGCCATCAAAGCTATGATTGACCGCCTGACCGAGAAAGGCTGGACTTTCACCTACATGGGAGCTAACCATAACGTGGAGCAAATGGCTAGCTCACTATCCATAAAGTCTTTTTTACGGTTTGAAAGTACCCAAGAAGGCATGGATGAACTGTTCCGCAAAGACCGGAATAGCCGACATAAATTCTACCAGAAAAGAAGCTCGGGGATGTCCAGTAAAGATGCCGAAAAAGGTTTCTGGGACGAGGAATAGAGGTTTCCAACATATAGACCACACTATATAAAGAAAGTAAGTGGTACAAACTCTTGGGTTTGTACCACTTACTAGGAAAAGAGCCGAACTCATCGACTCTTTTCCTATCTTACTTTTTTACCCACTAAACCTGCCAACAACCATGCTTACCGTTCGACTCCTCCGTGCCCCTGATTACGCACCGGATGACTACTTTACCGTTTGTGAACTACTCCAAAGCTTTACCATGCCGGGCTGGACATTTATACCCATCGAAACCGAAATAGACCCGGAGGATGGCCCGTACCGACAACCCGAACGGCAACGTCCGGAAGATGTCCATTTTGATTACGATTCGCCCGTAGCAAAAAAAATGTACGATGATGGTAGGGGGGCACCTCTTTCCTGGGAAGAACTTTTCGGCGTCTGTGATTATTATCGAAAAAAGGACGGTGTACCTGCCACAGACTTTGTGATATTGCTAACTAAACGACCCAATGCACTCAACTGGTTCAGCTCCTTTGACGAGAATAAAAATATTTTTATCCACACTGGAGGGTGGGATCTGTTCACCCAAAGTCCACCAAAATATCCAATCGCCTACACAGTAATCGCCAATGTACTACGAACTCACATGCGTCTTAAATTCGACGGGGTGGATGAATGTCTGCATACTAAGACCAAAGGCTGCATGAATGACTTCTGTGGTGATAAAAGTGAGGTCATGTTCAAGATGCGTACGGCGGATATCTGTAGAGACTGCGCAGAACGTTTACACACCTGCGAAGTACCCGACTATCTGGTTGATGCTGCCCTGGACGGTTTCGAAAGTCTTCGAAAACAAATGTTATTTACCCAAGGTTTCAAACGCCGCTCTGGGCCGGGGCAATTAGTTGTCAAGGAGCACTACCCAATGACCTTCCCCAGTATAGGAAATCTAACTGTTAAACTTCCCTCACTAGCTCAAACCTTGTACCTATTTTTCCTACGACACCCCGATGGTGTAAGACGAGTTGATCTTTCAGATCACAAAGAGAAATTATTAGAACTATACAGCCAAATAAGTGGATTGAATAGCCGGGATAAACAGATACAGCGAATCGAAAGACTTACCAATGCTATTGAAGGCTCCTTTGACGAGAACCGTTCTCGTATAAATAGCGCTTTTACGAAAGCACTTGGGGATTCCTTAGCAAAGCCGTACCTGATCAGTGGAAAAGCTGGTGGAGTTTATAAGATCGAAGTACCACGGGAGCGGGTAGAGTTTATATGAATAAAGAAATACTACTGGACATTTACGTTTTACCCAAAATTGAGTCCAGTAATGTTGTCTTTAGATATTGTATTTTTTCAAGAAATTCTCCGAGGGTCACAAAACTTTGTTTGAGTAGTGATTGGCCTTGCTTAAAGATAGAGATAACATCAAATGATGTGCCGTTTTTATAACGCTTTTTTTTAACAGGGACTTTTTTACGATTCTTAAATGCTATTAAAATAGCTATAATATAAGCCAGCGAAACCACAGAAAGTAGTAATCTGATTTTGTCAAGATTAATCATTCTGAGGTCTTCAAGATTATATCCATTGGTTTTTAAATGCTTGAATAAGGTTTC
>JBDNFP010000133.1:0-8620 GCA_041689775.1 Spirosomataceae bacterium | reverse complement strand
TCTCTTTCTCGAAAAAACTTGATCGACACGTAAAATCGATAAAATTCGTGATCACACATTACAACATATCATTACAATTTTAGGACTACCTAAAATTTCAATATCCGCTTGGATTCAGGGTACCAAAGGTTTGATAAAGACTACAAATGTCGACACGTATATCTTCCTACCAAAGCCAGAAAAAAACAGCCTTTGACTGATCATCAAAAACTGATCAATCGGAAATTATATAGACAACGTGTTGGTATAGAGCATAGTATAGGTAGATTGAAAAGATATATGATTATGTCGGATCGATTAAGAATGAGAGACTTTGAGAGATATGACGATACTCTGGAAGTCTGTGCTGGTCTCTGGAATTTCTATGCAACTAACTGATTTATAATACTGCAACAAGTCTACTAAAACAACGCCACTGATTTTTAACTAGATTTGCTAATATTTATTCTACCTGAGTAGTTACCTTTATGAAACTCTGTGTCCCACTCTTTTTACTCTGTGGTTATAAAAATTGAGTAACCACCGTTTAATGAAAGAACATGTACCCCAGCCAGATACCTGCCAGTACGCCCACAAAATCGGCGATGAGGCCAGCCACGATGGCGTAGCGGGTGTTCTTGATCCCCACCGAGCCAAAGTATAGGGCCACAATATAGAGGGTAGTATCCGCCGAACCCTGGAAAATACAGACCATTCTGCCGATGAACGAATCGGGACCGAACTCCTTCATGGCGTCGATCATGAGGGCGCGGGCACCGCTGCCACTCAGGGGTTTCATGAGCGCAACGGGGAGAGCGTCGGTAAACTCGGTGTTAAAACTGGCGAAAGAGAACAGATATTTAAGCCCATTGACCAGATAATCCATGGCGCCGCAACTCCGGAAGGCACTGATGGCCACCAGCATCCCGACGAGGTAGGGTATAATAACCACCGACGTACTGAAACCGCCTTTGGCTCCTTCGATAAAGGCATCAAATACATTGACTTTCTTGTAGAGTGCCCCCAGTAAAAATCCGGCCACAATCAAGAGTAGTACGGCGTTTCCGAAAACTACCGATACCGTTTCAATCTGCTCCTTGGGGAGTTGGGCGAGGAAATACAGGGCTACCGCAATTGCCGTGGTGAGTCCGCCGAGACTGAACATCACCGTTCGGTTGAAGAGATTGAGCCGCTGCCAGGCCGCCGTTATGAGCATACTAACCACCGTGGTGACGTAGGTGCCCACCACGCAGGGAATGAACACGTCCGATGGATTTTCGGCACCGAGAATGGCCCGTTGGGCAATGATGCTGAGGGGAATAATCTGCAAGCCGGAGGTATGCAACACCAAAAACATAATCTGAGCATTGGAGGCGGTATCGGGCTTGGGGTTCAGCTCCTGCAAACTTTGCATAGCTTTGAGACCAAAGGGGGTAGCCGCGTTGTCGAGGCCGATCATATTGGCGGCAAAGTTCATGATCATCTGCCCGTTGGCGGGGTGATTCTTGGGTACTTCCGGAAAAAGCTTATTGAAAAATGGACCAATAACCCGAGCCAACACATTGATGGCTCCGGCTTTTTCGCCAACGTTCAGGATACCCAGAAAGAACGTCATGACGCCCGCGAGGGGTAGGGCGATGTCCATTACTGCTACTTCGGCCATGTCGAGCATACCTTCCACCACTAGTTTGAAGGTAAGGGTATCGCCCAGAAAGATGAATTTGAGAAGCGCGATGACGAACGCGATGACAAAGAAAAAAACAAAAATGTAGTTTAAAGCCATGCAGGGGAGGTAGGTAGTTGATCCGTAAAATGCACAAGTACGCAAATTAGCGTTCTTTGCGTAAAAACTTTGCGCCCTCCGCGTTTAAATTACTTCCCTTTCAACAGTTGATCCACGATTTTCTTTGAATCCAGCTTGATTCCTCGTAAAATCCCCGTCAACGGTACGCCAAAACCAAGAAAGTAAAGTCCCAGAAATTCGTTGTACCACAGTTTATCAGGACAACCCCGCTCATTCAATACAGTACGGATTTCCGGAATCAGATCATGCAGAAGCGCGCGGTAGCCCGTGGCCAGAATGACGGCATCCACCGTAATATGCGTGCCGTCGATAAACTGCACCCCGGTTTCTATGAAGTGCTCAATATCGCGCTGAACCTTGATTTTTCCGGCTTTCACCTGCGCTACGGTACCTATATCCAAGACGGGTATCCGCCCTTTTCGTACTCCGGCGGAAGGAGAATAGTCAGGGGTTTTAATTCCATAGGCAGATAAATCGCCGATTACTTTTTTCTGAATAAAACGAGAAATCAGGTCGTAGGTCCAGTTGGGTAGGATAGAGCTCATCACGATGGCCGAAAATTGGGTGGGCTTTCCGGCGACGTCGCGGGTCATGATGTTAACCGGGCTACGGAGCGAAATATACGTTGCCGCCGCATGTTGGCTGAGTTCCAGGGCAATATCGGCACCGCTGTTTCCCATCCCCACTACCAAAACCTTCTTATTCTTGAAAGGCTCGGGGTTCTTGTAGTCGCCGCTGTGCAGGATGGTTCCCCGGAAGCGCGCTTCTCCCGGCCAATGGGGTTTGGTAGGTATCCGATTGTAGCCGGTGCAAACGGTAATGGTCTCAGAAATAAATCTATCCGTTGTTGTGGTGGTAACCCAGGAGGTGCCCTGTTTACTGATGTTCACTACCTCCTGCCCGAATAAGGGTTCAATTTTATAATGCCGGGCGTATTCTTCCCAATACTGAATCAGGTCAAGTCGCGGCACAAACGTAGGTGCGGTTTTAGGAATAGGCCGGTGGGGGAGGCCCGAGAACTGACGGTCGGTATGCAGGTGCAACCGCTCGTAGTGGTGGTGCCACGCTTCACCCACGTGTTGCCCTTTCTCGATAAGCATAAAGGGTTGCCTTTTTTCGGCTAGCCTACCGGCCATCGCCAGTCCGGATGGCCCGGCCCCGATGATTAGATTTCTTACAACTTGTTCCATACGTTTCTTTCAACTCAGAGTCGGGTACATGGAAGAAAAACCAGTTGGGGCTAATCAATTACTACACGTAACACATAGCTGCCCAGCATCACCCCCAAAAATAGTAAGGCCGAAATGGGGTTGTAGATTGTCAACGCAACTAACGAAACCAAAGCGATAATGAGCGCAACCCAAGGTACTACGGGGTAACCCGGCGTCCGGAATGGGCGATGGAGTTCTGGCTCATTTTTTCTTAAAAGAATGAAAGAAACCAAAGAAAGGGAATACATGCTCAACGCACCGAAAGCAGAAAGCAGGATAATTTCGGCGGTGGATTGGGTAACAAGCGCCGTCAGACCAATCAGCATGTTAATGACCAGTGCGTTAGCGGGTGTTTTGTATTTAGGGTGTACTTTCCCCAGAAAAGCCGGGCCGTTGCCCAACCGACAAAACTCGTAGGTAGAGCGTCCGGCGGCCAATAGTAGTCCGTGGAAAGAAGCTACTAATCCAAAAACCCCGAAGCCAATAATCCACATGTAGAGGGGGTGCTTCTCACTTCCGATTTTTTGCAAGGCCAACGGTAGAGGAGAGTCGGAGACTAGTCCGGTTTCGTCGAATACCACGCCTTCCCATCCTGATACGCCCACGGAAGCTACAAAAGTAAAGGCACACAAGAGTACCAAAGTACCCATGGCGTACAGGAATCCCCGGGTGAGGTCGCGCTGCGGGTTTTTGCTTTCTTCGGCTACGTTGGCAAGGCCTTCAATACCCAAGAAAAACCAGATGGCAAAGGGTATAGCGGCAAATACTCCGCCCCACCCATTGGGTAAGGCATTGGATGAAAGGGCCGTATACGAAAAATTGGGCAGGGTAATGCTGGCAAATAAAACCAAACCGACTACCGCTACTATCGTCACGAATAGCTCAAAGCGGGCCGCGAGACTGGTGCCCAGTATATTTAATAAAGTGAATAGAATATAAACCGTCACGGCGATAGCCACGGGAGGAAGCGAGGGAACGAATAAGGAAACGTAGGCTCCTATACCCGCCGCAATGGCCGGAGGAGCAAACAAAAATTCGATATTCTGAGCCATACCGGCTAAAAATCCACCCCGTTCACCCATCGCCCGACTAGCGTAGTCGAAGGCTCCACCGGCCTTGGGGATAGCGCAGGCCAATTCGGCGTAGCTGAGGGTAAAGCATAAGTACATGATAATAACCATGACGGTGGCCACCGCCATACCGAGGGTACCTCCCTGTTCCAAACCGAGGTTCCAGCCGAAGTACATACCGGAAATAACATAACCAACGCCTAAGCCCCACAATAGGGTGGGGGTGAGGGTTTTTTGAAGGTGCTCCGTGGGTTGGCTCATGGTAAAGGCTGGGGAATAGGATGGTAGTTAGGACGTAAATTAACTGCAAAGACGCGAAGTCGCAAGGAGTTTTTATTCTTCTTTGTGCCCTTTGCGTAAAATCCGGGCAGCGTACTGCTTTGCGACCTCCGTGGTTAATGATTTACTTCTTGAACAGTAATGCCTTAATTGGTTGGATTCTGGTAATGACGTAGGTAGGAATAATCAGTACCAGACTCACCACGATGAGCGTAATAATATTGATCATCAGAATAACTCCCCAGTCAAAAACGATGGGTACCTTGTCCATATAGTAATTGACCGGATCGAGGGTGACGATACCAAATTGGTACTGTAACCAGCAAAGCAAAAGTCCTAGACTGTTACCGATAATCAATCCGCGGGTAACCATGTGTACCCCCACCCGGATGAAAATAGATCTAATTTGTTGGTCGGGGCTACCCAGCGTTTTGAGCAAACCTACCAGCGGGGTACGCTCCATAATCATCACCAACAGAATGGATATCATGTTGAAACACGCTACAAAAAGTATCAGCGTTAAAAATACCGCCGTGTTACGGTCTAGCAGGAGCAACCAATCAAATACCGGGCGGAAGGTTTCGGTTACTTTTTGAAGATACATATCCGGCGACATCAACTGAAATATATCAGCGGCGACGGGATCAAGATTTCGAAAATCATTGAGATAAATTTCATACGTTCCTATGGTATCCTTACCCCAGTCGTTGAGGCGTTGTACCAGGGCCAGGTCTCCCATAATGAGTGAGTTATCAAACTCCTCCATATCGGTTTTGTAGATGCCCACTACGGTTAGCTTGCGGGCGCGGGGTGGGTTCTGCACAAAGTACATCAACACATCATCCCCCGATTTTAAACGAAGTTGGTTCGCGATTTTACTACTCAGAATGATCTCCGACGAATATCCGCTATCGGTAAGCTGAATCAACCGGCCTTCGACCAAGCTTTGCTCAAACAGCGTCCAGTCGTAGTCGGAGCTAACCCCTTTTAGAACTACCCCTTTCAATTCATCGGGGGTTTTCAAAATACCCGACTTATGGGCTACCGCCTGCCAGTGTTTAATGTAGGGTAGCGTGGCGAGGTCTTCGGACAGCGGAGTTCTCCGAGCCATGGGACCTTCCTCGTAGCTGTTGTTTAAGGTAAGAGAACTAACCCGAAGGTGAGCACCAAACAAGAATACTTTATCCTGAATAACCTCTTTGAATCCGTAAAGTACCGCAAATGCCATAATACCGATAGCGGTACTGATGGCAATACTGGCAATACCAATACGGGAAACCGTAGCCGAAAAAGAGCCTACGGTGTTGTGTCGGATACGGTTGGCAATAAAGGTTGGGAAGCGCAAGGCGAGTGGAAATTTTAAGTTTATGTAGTAATTTGGCAAAAATAACAAAAAACCTTTCCTATGACGTATCTTCTTTCTTTTCTCATTCTTATGCTGGCCGGTTCTTGTGGTACGACACCTACCTCGGGAACCGTAGATTCTACTTCTCGAAGCGTTCAGGTTATTGATGCCCCCAAGCTTACTTTGGGTATTGAACGCATGGCGGAGTACCTCCCGCAGTTGAATGGAAAGCGGGTGGGGTTGGTGGTAAACCAAACAACCATATTTCCCAATGGTACCCACTTGGCGGATACGTTGTTGGCCATGGGAGTGAACGTGAAAACTATTTTTGCCCCCGAACACGGATTTCGGGGTGAAGCCAGCGCCGGAGCTACCATCAAGGACGGTAAAGATTCGAAAACAGGGCTTCCTATTATTTCGCTGTACGGAAAAAACAAGAAACCATCGTCCGAGCAACTAGCCGAGCTTGATGTTGTTATTTTTGATATTCAGGATGTTGGCGTGCGGTACTACACCTACCCGAGTACGATGCACTACGTGATGGAAGCCTGCGCTGAAAACGGGAAAGAGTGCATTATTCTGGATCGTCCGAACCCTAATGGTTACTACGTTGATGGTCCCGTTCTGGACCGGAAGTTCGCATCTTTTGTAGGGATGAATCCGGTACCCGTAGTTCACGGACTTACCTCGGCCGAACTGGCTTTGATGATCAACGGAGAAAGCTGGCTGGATGGCAAAAAACCAGCGAATCTGACCGTGGTACCTTGTACGGGCTATGCCCACCAAATGGAGTACGAACTACCCGTGAAGCCGTCACCCAACCTACCCAACCGGCAATCGATTAGGCTGTATCCTTTGATTTGTTTGTTTGAACCCACCATCGTGAGTGTGGGTCGTGGTACCGATACACAGTTTCAGGTCATTGGAGCACCTGATAAGGTATTTGGTGCGTATCAGTTTACGCCTGTAGACAAGCCCGGTGCGCAGAACCCACCGAATGAGGGGAAAGTTTGTTATGGCCTTGACCTACAAAATGCAGATACCAGGCAGGAAGGTTTTACGCTCAAATACGTGATAGATTTCTATCAAAAAGCGCCGGATAAATCAAAGTTTTTTACCAGTGAGTTGTTTTTTGATAAGTTGGCCGGAACCGATATGATCCGTAAAATGATCGTGGCCGGAAAATCTGAAAATGAGATCCGCGCCGCTTTCACTCCGGCCCTGGAAGAGTACAAGGAAATGCGGAAGAAGTATTTGTTGTATCCATAATGTATCGCTGGATTTCCCTCCTTGAAGGAGGGACTAAGGGAGGTGTTTTTTGGCAAAGTTTTGTGTACTAGGTTATGATTTTTTGTTGCTCAACACCCCCCTAGCCCGCCCCTCTTGGTAGGGGGAAAGTGTTTTAAAGTATAGATTTATAAAAACCCTTACCGATGACTTTGATTTTTAAGGATTACGAAGAATTATCAATGGCTGCCGCTGATGAGGTAGTGCGTCTACTGAAAGAAAAACCTAACGCTGTTATTTGTTTGCCGTCGGGCAGTACTCCGCAACGTATGTTTACTATCCTGGCCGAAAAGAGTAGGGCAGGGGAGGTGGATTTCTCCCAATGTACTTTCGTAGGGCTGGACGAATGGGTCGGCCTTGGGCCAGACGATGAGGGTAGTTGCCGGTACTGGATTGACCGTGACTTGCTGCATCCCATCGGCTTCCGACCGGAGCAGATTGTTTATTTCGACGCCAAGAGTGATGATTTACAGGGTCAGTGCGATATTGTGAATCAGAAAATAATAGCATTGGGTGGTCTGGATCTCATGGTGCTCGGCGTAGGAATGAATGGTCACCTGGCACTTAACGAACCCGGTACTTCCGTTGATAGCTACGCGCATTTGAGCGAACTCGATCCTATTACGGCGGAGGTGGGGCAAAAGTACTTCACCAAAACGACACTCCTCACGCATGGTATTACCTTGGGGCTTGGGCACGCCCGCGAAGCGAAACAATTGATTGTGATGGCGAGTGGTGAAGCCAAAGCCGGTGTCATGCAGCGGGCACTTGAAGTGGATGTGTCCGAAGATTTTCCGGTGAGTTTAGTGCAGACCAATGATAAAATATTGGTGATGCTTGACGAGGCCGCGGCCTCAGCTTTGGGGGATTGAGGTAGTAAGTAGCTGTTGTCTAATAACCGCGCAGCGGACCGCCTACAAGCTAACTGTTACTTAATTGGTTTGACCAAATAAATTTTAATAGTTGCGACGCTTTATATAAAGTTATTTTATGGGGTAAAATCATTCTCCAAGGGAAATAGGACGGAGTTTCTTTCGGACATTTGCGCGTTACATGAAAACTTAACCGACCCAAACAGTGAGACTTCCCTTTTTCTTTTGCGGACTGGCCATGGTCAGTGTTGGAACATACGGACAGCGAGCGGATTCCCTAAAAAATGAACGCTTTTCCATCCATGCCCAGGCTACCGTCATTAATCAGTTTAAACCTTCATTTCAGGCAAAGTATACCGGAGATAATAGTCTGAATACCAGTAAGGAAAGCCAAACTTCTCTCACGTCAACCCTCTACGTTGGGGCTAGACTGTGGACTGGTGCACAGGTATTTATCAATCCGGAAATTGCGGGTGGATCAGGGCTGAGTCAGGCCTTGGGCATTGCCGACGCCACGAACGGAGAGACATTCAGAATCGGTAATCCTGCCCCAAAAATCTATGTAGCCAGGCTCTTTTTTCAGCAGCTATTTGCGCTATCGCACGAGAAAATTTATCATGAAAGCGATCAAAATCAACTGGGGGGATATGTGCCAACTAAGTACCTTTCACTGACAATTGGTAAAATTGGGGCTGCTGATTACTTCGACCGGAACTCATATAGTCATGATCCACGATCACAGTTTATGAGTTGGGGATTAATGGACAACGGGG
>JBDNFP010000132.1:0-14550 GCA_041689775.1 Spirosomataceae bacterium | reverse complement strand
AGGAGATAGGAAAGTAGTTATTTTAGTACTGATTCAGGTTCAACCGACCACAAAGGTTACTAAATACGAGACTTTTTTCTAAACTTTTACCATATTTTATATAATTATAAGAGTATTAATTTTTATAAGAAAACCCTGCCCGTTGATATGACCTTGACTGGCTGCGTGTACTTGCCTTCAGCCTTCTGATTGTATACTACGTCGGGCTATTTTTTAATTATTGGAGTTGGCACATTAAGAATTAAGTCACATTTTAGAGCCCGCGATGTTATTCTGCGGGCAGTGGCGCATGTAGTTACTTTTCATGCTTTCCGGTTCTGCTGTATTTTTTGCACTGAGGAAAAGGACTGCGTATACATTCCTTAAAGAAAGAACATTTCGTATTTTTTTGCCTTTAATATTCGGTATGCTGGTGATTGTACCACCGCAAATCTATCTGGAACGCCTTACTTAGGGCGCCACTTATTCCTATTTGGATTTTCAGAAACTAATGTTCAAGTTCAAACGCTATCCCCAAGGCAATTTTGGTTGGCATCATCTCTGGTATCTGGCCTACGTATTTGTCTATTCGGTTGTAGGATTACCGCTCTTCCTTATAATACAGCGGTATAGCCAATTCACTAGGCATCTTGCTCAACTTTCTACCCATCCGATTTTGATCATAGGCATCCCTATTCTGTGGCTATGGACTGGACGATGTTTTTTTAACACATATTTTCCTGCTTCCAATGGTCAGATCAACGAATTGAATAAGCACTTTCACTATTTTACAATGTTCATAGCCGGGTTTGTATTAGGCACCCAGCCCCTTTTCTGGGCTAATCTTCTAAGGTTACGTCGGTTTGCGATCAGTATTGCTGTTATACTTACTATCGTTCAATACTTCTATTACTGGAAAACTGATTATAACCCCATAGGATGGAAACTCGAAGTTCAGGCTCTGATTGTAGTCATCAATAGCTGGTGTATTTTACTAACGATTTTTGGCTATGCCTACCGCTACCTCAACTTTTCAAACAAGTTTCTTATTCGTTCAAACCAAGCGGTTTACCCTTTCTATATTTTGCATCAGACTGTGATCGTTTGCCTGGCCTTTCCATTGATCAATAGCTTACTTCCCATATGGGTGAAATTTGGGTACTTAGTGGTAGCTACCTTCTTAATCTGCTTGGCACTATACGATTGAGGTTCCTTTTTGGAATGAGACCAAAGGGTAAAGCTAGTAGTAGTAAAGGATACAATACAGTAGGAAGAGGGGTTGTTAGTCTTGGAATAGCTAATTTTAAATAAGAAGGATTGTAGTCAAAAGACAGGAGTTCACTATTTTTTCAAAATAGTGAACTCCACCCGACGATTGGCTGCCTGGCCCTCCGGAGTGTTATTGGAAGCAATTGGCTTTGACTCTCCATAGCCTTTACTGGCTATCCGGTCGGGTTCGATGCCTTTGCCGATCAGGTACTCGCGTACCACATCGGTGCGATCCTGCGACAGTTTGAGGTTCGCGGCATCTCCACCGACATCATCCGTGTGTCCGCCTAGTTCAATCGTGAGGGTTACGTTTTGGGTCATCGTAAGAGCAATACGATCCAACTCAAAAAAGGACTCGGAGCGTAGGGCTGCTTTTCCAAATTCAAAAGAGATATTGTTCAGGCGTACTATCTGTCCTTCTTCGATGGGTATAAGTTTTAAAGATTTGTTGGCTATTTCCCGGTAGCCTTTACCTTCCAATGCGGTAATCGAATCCGTCAGGTCGACGTTCTCGCCTTCGGCTATAAAATTGGGAGCTACCGCCCGCATACTATACTTTTTACCGTAGGGTAGCACAATTTTGTACTCACCGGTGAGTGGATTACTGGTGGCAGTACCTGCTTCTTCACCGTCTGCCATATCTTCATAAATAATCGTAGCTACCACGGGTTTGCCTGTTTTGGAGTCGATTACTTTACCGCTAATAATCACCACCGGATCGGGTGCCGGAGCGGTAGATTGAACCTTCAGGGTAGTATCTGCCGGCTGTCCGGGCTGCTGCAACGGAATCCGGACCACATCACCTTTACCAGTAGTTTCCTTGAAAGAAGTCATGTAAGCGTAATCGCCTAGGGCCGAAACCGTATAGTAAGCGTCGTAACCATCGGTATTGACCGCCGGACCCAGGTTGACCGGCCTTGACCAGCGCTTCCACGATTTGTCGATGCGTTTGCTGTAATAAATATCATTACTACCTAACCCGCCTTTGCGATTGCTGGAAAAGTAGATAGTGACACCATCCGGAGCCAGAAATGGAGTAGTCTCGGTAAAATCATCGGTATTGATTTCTGATCCGAGGTTCAACGGCTTGGACCAGGAACCGTTCTTTTGTTTAAAGCTGACGTAGATATCGTCTTCCTTACTGTTCTTTTTTTCACTGAACGACATCAGGAGTACCTTTCCGTCGTTTGACATATACCCACAGTCAAACTGCCCCTTGCTAATTTTTTCGTAGCCCGGTACATCCAGTTTCTGGGGGGCAGACCACCCTCGGGCAATGCGTTGACTGGTCGAGAATCCACGGGTTTCGTAGCGACCGTTAGTGTAGGCCCCTTTGATCAGAATCGTATTGTCGTCTGGCGTAATACTATATAGGCTGTTGTACTTCTCCTTATTAATGGGTGCCCCTAGTCTTCGGGCTAGTCCCCACTGACCACCCACCTGCTCGGCGTACCAGATATCTTGGCTTCCTTTTTCGCCAAAGGCATTTTGGGGGTGGCTTATCCGGGAAAAATAGAGCGTAATCCCATCGGGTGCTATCACCGGGGCAATCTCGTTGTACTCAGTGTTAATGGCTCGACCAAGGTTTTCTACCTTACTCGATTGCGCCCAGGACACCCCGCCAAGAGTAATGCTTAACAAAAGGAATACGGTTTTTCTTTTCATGTGGTTACGAATTGGGTTTCGTCACATACAACGTCCGGTCTAACGTCTTATTTTCTGTATTCTTTTGGAAGAAATCTTCCATCTTTTCCAAAAGCTCATCTACGGTAGATGCCACCAACATAAGGGCCCGGTTTTCGGGGCGAAGAAATCCTTCCTCCGTCATTTTATCGGCATGGGCGATCAGATGATCATAAAAACCATTGGTATTTAAAACTCCCACGGGACCGTGGAATATTCTAAGCTGTGCCCAGGCCAATATCTCAAACAGTTCGTCCATGGTGCCGTAGCCACCCGCCAGCGTTATGACCCCATCCGATAACGATACCATTTTGGCTTTACGCTCGTGCATGGTATCCACAAAGTGAAGTTCGGTCAGGGTTTTGTGTGCCACTTCGAGTTTTGCCAAAAAGTTAGGAATGATACCCGTCACGGTTCCTCCATTTTCGAGGGTAGCGTCGGCTACCGTGCCCATTAGTCCAAGATTACCGCCTCCGTATACTACATTAAGACCTTTTTGGCCCAGCTTTTGGCCCAGTTCCTGGGCTACTTCTTGATAAACAGGCTTATTTCCGGGGTTTGACCCACAATACACAACAACAGACTTCATAATTTAGGTAGTAGGTATCAGCTAATGCCAATCGGGAAAAGCTAATACTGCGATTTTAATTGAATGATTTGAAATATGATTTTCTGACTATAAATGCTACGCTTCCGTGGGAAGTAGTTCGTGCGCCAATTGTTTGAGGTCAAGCCCACCAAAAGTTCCTGAGCTCATCATCAATAAATTGCTATTCGACCAGTTTTGTTCTTTCAGATACGAGACCAGCGCCTGAGGATCGGTAAAAATGACCAGATCTTTCCGCTTAAAGGCCTCCCGGATATCCTCTTCCGAAATAGGCTCTAATCGTTTATGCTTCACGGTATCGGGGTTGTAAAAAACCACGGCGGTTGTGGCGGCCTCCATTTTATGGCGGTACTGTTTTAGAAAAGTCTTATTGAGGCTACTGAATGTATGCAGTTCCGTACAGGCCACGAGCTTCCTTTTGGGAAACTGCTCCTTCACGGCCCGGGTAGTGGCTTCTACCTTGGAAGGGGCGTGGGCAAAATCCCGGTACATATTAGAAGTAGTTCCTTTACCTAATAATTCCAGACGTTTGGCGGCTCCTTTGAACGTCTGAATGGCCCGGTAAAACTCTTCATCAGTAATGCCCAATCGCTCACAGACTACCTTGGCACCGCTGATGTTTTTCATGTTGTGCTCACCAAAGATATACAGAGGTATCTCGCCTTGGGTTTGGGTTTTTAGGGAGGTATGACCGTTGGCTACCTTAAAGGGGTGGGCTTCGTAGGGAATCTTGGTAATATCAAAGCGGTCTTTCTGACCAATGACGTCGAGCATGTTATCGGTCTCGTCGAAAACCATTACTCCGGCACGGGGTAGCGCGTCGGCCAATAACTCAAACTGCTTTACGTAAGATTCCCAGGTAGGATACACATTGAAGTGGTCCCAAGCAATGCCACTCACCAGCGCAAGATGGGGGTTGTAATGCAAGAACTTGGGAGTAGGGTCTTCGGGCGAAGTGAAGTACTCATCACCCTCAATGATAATAACTGGAGCGTCGCTGTCGAGCCGGACCATAGTATCAAACCCTTCCAGCTGCGCCCCTACGAGGTAATTGAATTTCCGCTGATTGTGCCGGAGTACGTGCAGAATCATGGATGTAATCGTGGTTTTACCGTGACTACCAGCAATGACCACCCGCTGCTTATCCTCACTTTGGCTAAATATAAATTCTGGATAGGAATACACCGTTAGTCCCAGCTCATTAGCCCGCTTTAATTCGGGATTATCGGCTCGGGCGTGCATCCCTACGATAACGTAGTCTAGGTCTGTTGTAATTTGTTCAGGAAACCAACCCATTTCGGCTGGGAGAAGTCTCTTGTCAGACAATCGTGTGCGGGAGGGCTCGTATATTTCGTCATCGGAGCCGGTAACATGGAAACCTTTTCGGTGCAGTTCCAGGGCGAGGTTGTGCATCACGCTGCCACCGATGGAGATGAAGTGTACTTTGGGTTGACTCATAGGTTTTTGAAAATAGTCCGGAAAATAGTTCCAGCGCTGAATTTAACAGGATACATTCTCCTTCGTAGTATACGTTCGCATTTAATCCTCAATCAATGTATTGAATTGGTGCCGAAGTTAAAAAGATTTTTTCAGATGCCACTCAAAGGGATAAGGTAGGGGTCTTCTAAAAGCAGTACCAGAGATTATCTTGCATGAGTAGTTATTTTTCTATGAAGCTTCTCTTTGTGTATAATCAACCCAACTTTTCTCGTCATGACCAGACAAATAAAACTCCTCTTTATACTAGTACTTTCTACCATAACTACCGCTTTCGGTCAGCTGAAAGTGGCCCGTGTTTTTGGCGATCATATGGTTTTGCAAAGGGAAAAGCCCGTAAAAGTGTGGGGTTGGGCCACCAAAGGAGATAAAGTAGAATTAATCCTGCACCAGCAAAAGGTATCTACCAAAGCCGATGCCAACGGGAAATGGATGGCGGAGTTTGCCGCCATGAATGCGGGAGGCCCTTATGAACTGCTGGTCAAATCGAAGAAAGAAGAAGTAAAACTATCAGATATCCTGATTGGAGAGGTATGGTTACTTTCGGGACAATCAAATATGGAGTGGCGGGTCAAAGATTCTGATAGCGCCCAAGTGGAAATTGCCAATGCAAACTACCCGGCTATCCGGCACTTCGAAGTAGCCCATGAGCTAGCGTTCGAACCCGAGGGAGACCTGACGACTGGCGACTGGAAGATAGCCTCACCCGAAACGGTGGGTGACTTTTCGGCCGTGGGGTACTTCTTTGCCCGTGATCTGACGGAGAAACTGGGGATACCCGTCGGGTTGATTCACTCTTCCTGGGGCGGTTCGCAGGTAGAAGGCTGGATCAGCGAAAAAGCCATGCAGGTGTCGGATGTTCTGCACTATTACCCTGCAGCGATGGCCCGGAGTTGGGAAGAGGATGCTCGGCGACAAGAGAAAAAGCTGATCAATCAGGCCTACGGGAGCCCGGATTTTGATACTAAGTCAGTAAATGAAACTACCTACCTGCAACCCGACTATGAGTACAGCCAATGGAAGCTAAATGTAAATCCGGTCGGTAATTGGGACTGGCAGGGTATCTGGGGGTTTCGGGGGAGTGCCTATATTCAACGAATGGTGGCTATTCCGGCCGAATTAACAACCACCGAAACAACCCTCAATTTTAGCAAGATTAATAGTAACTTGACCGTCTATGTCAACCGCAAGAAAGTTTTTGAAGGCGACGCTGGGCGGGAGAATCTTGCTTTGAAAATTGCGGCTGGTACCTGGGAGAAAGGCGACAATTCCATTCTGATCAAAATAGGCCCCTTAAATCAGCCTGCCTACCAGGGAATGGGCTTCGAAGGTCCTTGGACTGATTTTTCAATCAAAGGAGGTGGTCAAAGCATTCCGCTACTAAATACCCGCTGGAACATGATGCCTTCCTTTCAGACTCCCCGTACGTACGCTCATCTGATGAACAACGTGGGTACTACGCTCTACAACGCCATGATTGCGCCATTAATACCCTATACCATCGCCGGAGCTCTGTGGTATCAGGGCGAAAGTAATGCCGGACGGGCCTACCAATACCGTAAATCGTTTCCCCTCATGATCAATAGCTGGCGGCAGGACTGGGGCTATAATTTTCCGTTCCTGTTTGTGCAACTGGCCAGTTTCGGGCCGTTCCAAAGTAGTAATCAGGGCAGCGATTGGGCGGAACTACGCGAAGCCCAGACCATGACGCTTAGCTTACCCAAGACAGGTATGGCTGTTACTACCGATATCGGAGACCCCAACAATATTCACCCGACCAACAAACAGGACGTGGGCCATCGCCTGGCTTTATCGGCTTTGAACGTAGCCTACGGACAAACGGTAGAGCAGAGTGGTCCTGTGTACAAGAATAGTGAATTCCGGGACGGTAAAGCGATTATTAGCTTTGATTACGTAAGTGAAAGCATGGCCATTCGTGATAAATATGGCTACCTCAAAGGCTTTGAAATTGCCGGGGCCGACCGAAAGTTTTACTATGCCCAGGCCTATATTACCCAGGATAAAAAAGTGGTGGTCACACACCCTGAGGTGCCCAACCCAGTGGCGGTACGTTACGGCTGGGCTAACGCGCCGATGGACAATAACCTGTTCAGTACTTCCGGGTTGCCCGCTGTCCCTTTCCGGACAGATAGCTGGCCGGGGGTAACCGAGGGACGTAAGTTTGAATAAGCAGAGTGGACTTTGTGTGGCCTAACCAATGCCTCTGTAATTGATTACGTATAGTCATGTAGTTACATAGGACCAAGTATTGTCTATCTTCTTCTTATAATATTTTAACTAGTAGATAGTGCATCAAAGTTGTGGGCCAACTTTTGCTTTTTTGGGTAAATGAACTCCTTCAAACCTTGAATGAGCAAACTAACCGGTGTACTTTTACCGTTACAACGTGAACACACACGCACGAGATGTTGCCTATTCCTAACTCCTTTACGAACTTAATAGTTACTTATCAAAAACTGAATGGGCCAAAGCCCGGATGAATTTTCGCGTAATGAAGAAAGTAAAGTGGAGCCTGTGGACGGCGATTATTTGTTTTGTACTAGTATCCTGTGAGCGTACCCAACACAGTAAAGTGATCAAGGCTACCGATTGGTACACTGATTGCGTGGGTAGTCCCCTGAGTGAAGAAGAGGAATCGTACATTCGGAAGCATATCAATGCTACCCAAAAGATTGCCGAAATTGAAGAGATATTTCGCAAAAAACGCCTGGCCGGATTTAACGGCAATGTTCTGATTGCCCAGAAAGGAGTGGTGTTGTATGAAAAGTCCTTTGGATACGCTCACCTGAAAGACAAGGATACCCTACGAGCAGAGCATGCCTTTCAGCTGGCCTCTCTATCGAAACCTTTTACGGCCGTTGCAGTACTCAAACTTTATGAGGCTGGTCAGATTAGCCTAGAAGATTCTGTCCAGAAATTCTTTGCTGATTTTCCCTACCATAATATAACGATCAAAGACCTACTCAGTCACCGGAGTGGCCTACCCAACTATATTTATTCTTTTGCGGATAGCGTCCGGCACGGACAAAAGTACCCTTCTAATTTGGATGTGGTGAGTTGGTTTGCTTCTGTAGAACCTACCCCTATTCCGTATAACCGCCCGAATCGCTCCTTTAACTATAATAATACTAACTATCTGGTGTTGGCGGCCATTGTAGAAAAGGTGTCGGGAGGCTCTTTCGAAAGCTACCTCCAAAATCAAGTACTGAACCCATTGGGTATGAAGCACACGTTCATGGTCACGAATGCAGCCGACTCCGTACAGCAATACCATACCGTAGGTCATCAGTACGGGCGCATTGTGGCCAAAGACTACTACGATGAAGTGGTGGGCGATAAGGGCCTGTATTCGACCACGGAAGATTTACTGCGTTTTTACAAAGGGCTGTGGGCCAACTGCCTGCTGAGTACCAAAACAATGCATGAGGCATTTACGCCCCGCAGTTTTGAGCGACGCGGGACCAATAACTATGGTTATGGTTTTAGAATGCACCTCGACGAGATGGATCAACCCAAGTATATTTATCATGGCGGCTGGTGGAAGGGCTACAACACCATGATGTGGATGGACCCCACCAATGACTTTGTTATCATTATTCTGGGCAACTCGTATAACCGCTCTGTGTACCAGATAAAAGAGCTACTCGATGTGTTGCATGGGCAGGTGCAATCCGATGATATAGAGAAAGACCTCTGAGTTAGGTTTGAAATCGGGCTTGAATTGAGGATATTTGTCGAGCCAAAATTTCTGACATAGTACATGTTTGCTGCTACCTTACCATTTTCTGCTTTGTTATTGCTGGTTTTGCCGTTTCTTACTTTTGTAGGAATCGTGCTGGCGGGAAAGCGTGTAAACAATACGGCGGGCTGGATTGCCGCGGCGTCAACCCTGCTGGCGTTGCTGGTAAGTATCTTGTATGTTGCTCCCCCGGAGGCAGCCGTCATTCGGTACGACTGGATTACGCTAAGTTCTTATTCCCTTCCAATTACGCTACAATTTGATTCCCTAACCCGGGTAATGCTTTTGCTCGTGCATTTCATTGCCTTACTGGTGCAGGTGTACTCGGTAGCTTACATGAAGCATGATCCCGACCGATACCGGTACTTCGCATTCTTGCAGCTTTTTATCTTTTCGATGTTGGGCATAGTACTGGCTGGTGGTTTGCTGGTGATGTACATTTTCTGGGAACTCGTCGGTCTCTCTTCTTATTTACTCATAGGTTTCTGGTACAAAAAGCCCCGGGCGGTGTGGGCGGCTAAAAAAGCCTTTATCCTGAACCGGATCGGCGATGCCGCCTTTCTGACGGGGATATTACTTTTATTACATTATACCGGAGCCACTACATTCGCTGAGTTACCAACGGCCATTTTATCGCTTTCACCTGCACTATTGACTACCATCGGAATATGCCTGTTTGGCGGAGCCGTGGGTAAGTCGGCGCAGTTCCCGTTGTCGGCCTGGCTACCAGATGCCATGGAAGGCCCTACTCCGGTATCGGCCCTCATACACGCGGCTACTATGGTGGCGGCCGGAATATTTCTTTTGGCTCGTATTTCCTTTTTACTTACCCCAAATGCGCAGCTTGTAGTTGCCGTGGTTGGTACCATCACTATGCTGCACGGTGCCTGGAAAGCCACGCAAGCCTGGGATATCAAGCAAGTACTCGCTTATTCTACTATTTCGCAGCTAGGACTTATGGTGTTGGCCGCCGGGGTAGGTAGCTCGCAAGTAGCCATTTTTCACCTGTTAACGCATGCATTCTTCAAGGCAGGATTATTTTTATCCGCCGGCTCCGTCATTCATGCCCTTGAATCAAGTGATAAGGCATCAACCTTTGACCCTCAAGATATGCGTACCATGGGTGGGCTCCGAACGGTGATGCCGCGTACGTTTATTTGTTTTGTGGTATGCGCCGCTGCTTTGGCGGGTCTGCCTCTCTTCTCAGGTTTCTTATCAAAAGATGCCATCTTTCTGGCGGCGTTCGCCCGGGCGGGGGAGGTAGGCAGCTGGTACTATATCTTACCCGTTATGGCTGTGCTGGCGGCTGGGTTCACTGCTTACTACATGGTGCGACAGCTGTGGCTTGTGTTCATGGGAGAAAGTCGATTTATAACTGAGGTGGAGGTCAAACCGCACGAATCACCCGCTTTGATGTGGGCCCCCATGGCGCTGCTTGCACTGGGTTCTCTTTTCTTTTGGTTTTCGCCTAACCCAATCGATGCCTCAGGGTGGTTCTTACATCTGATGGCATATCAGGAAGGTTTTCATGCCCTCTGGGTACCTGGGTTGTCGGTGTTAGTGACGGGTCTGGGTTTGGCGCTGGGGTACCGCCGGGCCATCGGGGCGGGTTTTCTGCCCGAAGGTTCTGAGCAGGAAGAGAAGGAGGAAACAGCAGGTAGGTTTAAGTTATTGGCCGACTTTGATACCACCAATCAACAGTACATCTTTTTCATAGTACCATTTCAGAAAATCGCCCATTTTTGTGTGGCCATGGAGAAGCGGGTTATTGATTATCTAGTAAACGGAATAGGACGAACTACGGTTGTATTGGCCCATTTACTAAGCTGGACCGACCGGAATATCACCGATGGGGGAGTGAAGGTCGTAATTGCCACCGCCCGGGGAGCCGGAGGGGTAGTTCGTCTATTTCAGAACGGTAAAATTCAGTCCTACTTTGTTGTTACCTTCATTAGCATACTGTTATTGCTTTTGTGGACTTTAATGCTCGGATAAGATTCAATTGATTCGTTGGTTAGCGAGTCTGTAATTTATTATAAAACGTATGAGTGACCACCTACTTACCTTATTGATTGGTATTCCGTTGGCCGGTGCAGTGCTGGCTGTTTTGTGGCCTAACCACCGTAGCCAGGATCTTCGGATCGTGACGATCGTGACATGTGCGTTGGAGGTCGTGATGACGGCCGTGCTGTACTTTGGCTTTGATTCTGATTTGGGGGCTTCACAATACGAGGAACTCGCCAACTGGATTACCCTTCCGTTGGGTTCCTTGGGTACCGTGTCCATTGACTATGCGCTATCAGTTGATGGTATCAGCCTGCCCTTGGTACTGCTCTCTGGTGTGGTAATGCTGGTGGGGGCCATCAGCCCCTGGAAAATAGTACAGCGAAGAAAGGCCTATTTTTCGCTGTACTTGCTGCTGAGCGGAACGGTAATGGGCTGTTTTTTGGCGCAGGATCTCTTTCTGTTTTACTTATTCTTTGAGTTTATGCTCCTGCCCATGTACTTCCTCATCGGGCTTTGGGGTGGGCCAAGGCGAGAATATGCCGCGATTAAATTTTTTGTCTATACATTTCTTGGGTCGTTATTGATTCTCATCGTAATGATTGGCCTGTACCTGTCAGCGATTGATCCGGTCGAAACGGCACTTGCCATGGGACTTATTACGGAAGGCGTAATGGCTGGTCCGGATGTCATTCAACTGGTTCAGCAGGCATTGGCCCAAAATCAAATAGCCCAGGAAGCCTTGGTGCATACGTTTCGGTTTGAATATCTAGCTGATACTGCCAATTACCTACCCAACGCCTGGCTGGCGCCCGAAGCGGATATGTTCTGGGGCGATACCTCCGTCCGGTTGATTGCCTTCTGGTTTTTATTTGCGGGTTTTGCCGTAAAGTTACCCGTAGTACCCGTGCATACTTGGCTACCCGATGCCCACGTAGAGGCACCTACGGCTATATCGGTTGTGTTGGCGGGTATTCTTTTGAAAATTGGCGGCTACGGTTTTATTCGGATCGTGGATGGTTTCTTTCCCGCCGAAGCATTTTATAGTTCGGTTCCGTTGGCAATACTGGCCATGGTATCGATTGTGTACGGTGGTTTTAATGCCTTGGGGCAGTATGATCTCAAAAAGATGATTGCCTATTCTTCGGTATCCCACATGGGGTTTGTGTTGTTGGGAATTGCTGCCTTTACCGCCGAAGGATTCAACGGGGCTATCTATCAAATGGTAAGCCACGGTATCCTGTCGGCCATGCTGTTTTTGTTGGCGGGGGTAATCTCTGATCGTACCCATGACCGGCAGATAGATAACTACCAAGGCCTGATTGAACCCATGCCTCGCTATGCCGTATTGACCGGAGTAGCATTTTTTGCTTCGCTTGGTCTACCGGGTTTCTCTGGTTTTATCGGGGAGCTATTTACCTTGATGGGGGCTTTCCGGGCCGAGCAAATACCCGCTTGGATTCCGGCACTTTCTACCCTAGGTATTGTATTGGCGGCAGGCTATTTCCTCTGGACACTACAACGGATGTTTTTTGGGACCTTCTGGTATCGGCATCAATCCGCCGCTGGGCTCTTACCTGATCTCACCGCGCGTGAAGCGGGCTTGCTCATTGTATTAGGCGTCATTTCGTTTCTTATTGGTATTTTTCCTAATGTACTTTTTGATCTCAGTAGCCCCTCCGTGCAGGAATGGTTCGAAGGTCTGAACTAGTATTGGGTTCGCAGTACCATGCTTGTAATTCCTCGGGAGCTACTTCAATAAATTCTAGCTTGTATCGTTCAAAAAAAAGTACAATCTTCAAGATAGGTGTCAAAATGATATTCTATTAGAAACTATTTAGTATCATTTTAGTTATCAGGATAATATTTCGATTTCTTGGTGGATAAGTTTAGGCAATGACTAAGCCTGAATCACATTAGTTAGTACTTTTGTAGTAAAAAATAGGGCGATATGTCTTTGGTGTAGTAACAACAGTTTTTTTTTGACTACTTAAATTCAGTGAAGGGATTAGTTTATATCGTATTTAGTATACTTTTAGTGGCCCAAATGGTGACTGGGGCGTCTTCTTTTGATAATACTATTTCTTCGAATAGTTATACTAAGAACAAGTGCTATTTGAAACAGACGTGCTTTAAAAAAGGATTCTCTTCTGACGTTAAAACAGTACAAGGTATATCATCACTACTCGATGCCAATGAGCATTCGCATCAATTTGAAGGAGATGATTTGGGGCATGACGATAAACCTGAAAATGCCCACGAAGACTCTTTGAGTCTAATAGCTTACTACTTTCGCTTTTACTCGCTTGGTAAACAGCTTTATCCTGTTCTGGTTAAGGAATATAATTCTTTTCTTCAATTCAATCTCCTGCCTCCCAGGATAGCCTAATTGCTTCTTTTCTCGACTGATGCCACCGATTCTACTAGATTCAGGCAGCAAAGTGTTGGGTCTTGATGTAAGGTTTTATTAGTTATAAAAAATATTTCAAACACAGAACTAAGCAATAGACTTCAAGTCGGAGATCTCGGCTTGTGCTTACCTGCAATTAATTGGTATCAAAATGAAAGCGTTAAAAATAGTAACATCCTCCATCCAGGTGGTGATGGTGGCACTTATACTCGGTTGCACCGCCAATAGTAAAGAAAATACGGAACAAACAATTTCTAAAACAACTGTGAAGGAGCTCCCAGCTGTGGAGTTAACCCCTCAAACCACTAGTCTGCACCGTGAGTACGTAGGCAACATCAACGCCATCCGTAACGTGGAAATCTACGCCAGGGTGAAAGGATACCTCGAAGAGATATACGTCGATGAGGGCCAGAAGGTAAGGAAGGGCCAGGTATTATTCCGAATTAACGACGAAGAGTATGAGGCTGAGCGCGCCCGCGCCAAAGCTAATCTTCAAAGCGCTATTGCGGAAGCCAAGTCGGCTGAACTGGAAGTGAGTCGGCTTAAAATGCTGGTTGATAAAAAGATTATTTCTAAGATCGAGTGGGAAGTGGCCGAAGCGCGGCTGCTGGCGGCTCAGGCTAAAATTGAGGAAGCCCGCTCGGAGCAAACCAATGCAGCCATTCACGTGGCTCGCACACGCATCAAAGCCCCTTTTGACGGCATCATTAACCGTATTCCTTACAAAGTGGGTAGTCTGATTGACGAGGGAACTCTGCTGACCTCGGTTTCGGATACCCGGAAAGTGTACGTCTATTTCAACGTGTCAGAAAACGAATACCTAGAATATACCAAAGCCAAGCACGAGGGCTCAGACGGAACTAGTGTGGAGGTGGAACTCGAATTGGCGGATGGATCGCCTTTCCCAGCTAAGGGGTACATCCAGACAATGGAAAGTGAATTTGACGAAGGAACCGGATCAATTGCTTTTAGGGCGCAGTTTCCTAATGACAACAATTTGTTGAAGCACGGTTCATCGGGCACCATTCGCCTGACCAACATTGTCGATGATGCACTACTCGTTCCTCAAAAGGCCGTTTTCGAGATTCAAGACCAGAGCTATGTGTACGTAATAGATAGCACCAACCATGTACGCATGACCAGTTTTGTACCTAGGTCACGTTTTTCCACGTACTATCTGGTTCAATCGGGATTGCGGAAGGGCGACCGCATCGTTTACGAAGGCATTCAGTCGCTCAAAGACGGAGATAAAATAAAACCCAAGCTCCTTTCTCTCTAAACTGATCACTCATGTTTGATATTTTTATAAAGAGGCCTGTGCTGTCTCTGGTTATTTCGGTT
>JBDNFP010000131.1:0-2147 GCA_041689775.1 Spirosomataceae bacterium | reverse complement strand
TCCATGACAATGATCTCATTACGGAGGGTCTGATAGACTTCACCTGTTATGAGCTCACCTACTTGATCTTTGTACTTATCATACATCATTTCCTTTTCCAGATCCTTTATTTTCTGGATAAGGGTTTGGCGCGCTGTCTGAACCAAACGGCGGCCAAAATCGATAAGTTTCACTTCTTCCGCTACTTCCTCTCCTACCTCGAAGTCACTTTGAATCTTTCTGGCTTCGGCAAGGGGTATTTTATCATGATCCCAGATGTCCTCAGAATTGTCGTCGACAATTTCACGCGTACGCCACATTTCGAGGTCTCCACTTTCTGGGTTTATAATAACATCGAAGTTGTCGTCGGTGCCGTACTTTTTACGGATCATCGTACGAAAAACTTCCTCCAAAACACTGATCATCGTTGGACGATCAATACTCTTCGAACTTGCAAAGTCTGCGAATGACTCTATTAATATTGAGCTATCCATAGGTATTGATAGGATATTTTCTAAATCTAAATTACGAATTTATATACTTTTTCTTAAAAGGTTTGTCCGGGTAACTACTAATGAGCTACTTGAAAGAAACCTGAACGATTGCTTTTGAAATAGATTCTAGGCTAATCTCGGGACGAAGAGCGGCTTCCTCAACAGGAGGCTTAGTTTTCTTTTTTGGTGCAGGCAGCTGCAGGACAATACTGCTATCGCTTACTTCTATAAGCTGGCCACTTAAAATCTCTCCCGTGACGAGTGATACTTTCAAATCTCTCCCAATATTTTTTCGGTATTGTCTCACTAACCGCAAAGGCTGATCAAGACCAGGCGAAGAAACTTCCAACGTGTAGGCAGCCTCTATTGCTTCACTTTCTTCCAGATCATTGCCCAGGCTGCGGCTTATGTCAGCACACTCCTGAATGGTAATACCCTCATCGCTGTCGAGAAGGATCATTACTTTTTGACTTATTTTAGATGTTTTTGTCTGAATGTCAACGATGAAATACTTGCCCTCTTCAAGGTAGGGTTCCAGAGCTGCTTCAATCTGTTCTTTGAGCGCCATACTGCAACAAAAAAGGGGATTTGTTATCCCCTTGATCTTAATATTATGAACCGTAATATGGCGCAAAGATAATACTATTTTACAATTTCTACAAGAACATCGTGAATAGGCGTTTTATTCAGGTGGTTATACTAATTTTAGATCCTCATCTAATGATCTACTATATGCGTTTTGTAACGGGCATGTTATGGTTTTTATACAAAATTGTCGTTTTGTACACAATTATTGTCTTTGGACTAACTTACTGGACGTTTACTTCTCACTGGATAGCCGGGTTTATGATGCTATCCTTACCACTTCTCCTAGTAATCCATTTTCTTTTTTTGGGTATCTGGGTAGTAGTTGCTCCAAAACGGGTTGCCACAAGCATAATCGTCTTAGCCTTGGCATTTCCTTTTCTTAAGCGAACTGTCGGATTCTCGAAATCATCATCTGATCCAGCACCAGAAGGGCCACAAATGAAGGTCTTGAATTACAACATTGGTAATTTTAGTATTTTTAAAGGGGGAATGGAACAAGACCGGAAGAATGAAGTGAAGGAATGGTTGGTTGAGCAAGACGCTGACGTTATTTGCTTCCAGGAGTTTTTTCATCACAAGCTTGTATCGGACTTCGATTTCATAGGGTTACTTAGTAACACTGGTTATATCCATTCTGTCTACGCAGATATCACTGGCAACAAGAAATCATCCTACATCCGTGGCCTGGTTATTTTCTCAAAATACCCCATTATTCAGCACCGCACAAAAATATTTGAGGAACAAAACGGTATACTTCAAGCCGATATTCTCTATGAGGGTGATACCATACGAACCATCAACGTGCATCTCTACTCTATGGCTTTAAAGCTAAGTCGATTGGCCGCCCAAAAGCAATACGATGGAGTGAAACGTGAAGGCCGCACCACCGCCCGACAAATAAAAACGGGATTCGTGAACAGAGCCAAGGAGGTAAATGAACTGGCGGAATGGGTAGGGAGTTCTCCGTACCCAACTCTGGTATGTGGAGACTTTAATGAAACACCATACAGCTACGTATATGGCCGTATGAATAGGTTACTTACCAATGCATTTGAAGAAAAAGGGATAGGATTTGGATTCACTTTC
>JBDNFP010000130.1:0-24391 GCA_041689775.1 Spirosomataceae bacterium | reverse complement strand
TGTTTTCCCAAGAGGGTACAGTATCTTCTGCCAGTTTTGCCAGAATCTTGGACTTCTCCTGGATTGGATGCTGGCCAATTTCGGCAAGCCAATCAGGTACGCACCGACTTGATTTTTAAAATGTCCAGTAATTAGGTTTCCGACTTAGCGTTAGTGTCTAAATTGTTTACAATCAGTTGATTGCATCCTAAAATACAGGACTTTTTCTTTTCAATATCTATAATGGAAATGGCTAAAAAACGAACAGATTTGATGACTTGCTTTGCCAGGGAGGAATAAAATTTCCCAAGTCCGTGCGTATACTTCCCCGCTTTGGGCCTGACGGTTTCGTCTGCCGTTAAAAGGTACTTTTGTCCTTCCTTATGCACAAAGTGTTTGAACAAAAGTAGGTTTATCATCAGCCAATAAACGTGTTTTAACGCATAAAAACGTTGGACTGTCCGATAACTCAAAGAACTGTATCGTGCAACTGAACGGGTTGTCACAGCATTAGAAACCCCCAAAATACTATCACTAATGAAAGCGAAATTTTGTAGATTTAACCGACTGAACTGATTGTCCAGTACACTTAATAGTTCAGTAATAATTTGCACTTTTACAAGTTGTTTTGGCGGCGAAACCATATAACACTTGTAGAAGTACTTTTATTTCCTCACAAAACTAAATTTGGCGTACATATTAGACTCTTTCGAATAAACTTTCGCTCGTGCGCGCAGGCGAATCGTGCGCGCAGGCGAATCGTGCGCGCAGGCGAATCGTGCGCGCAGGCGAATCGTGCGCGCAGGCGAATCGTGCGCGCAGGCGAATTAAATCAATCTTTACCGAATAAAGTCTATTAGAAATAAAAAATCTTTCTAAAGTTGTGTTCCTGGGGGCCTTTTGTCTCATAGGCACTGCCTTCGCCCAAAGTTTAATCAATGGAAAAGTAGTAGACAAAGCCGGAACTGCTCTCCCTTTTACGACCATTGGATTGATGAGTGCGCCTGATTCTATCTTGATAAAGGTAACTGCGTCTGATGATAAAGGGGTGTATATTTTCGAAAAAATGCCCTACGGAAAATACCTTGTAAAGGCATCCTTCGTAGGGTAAGACGAACACTATACCGCTTATTTTGAGTTAGCTGATTCCCGGAAACTTATGCCAGCAATAACGTTTACCTCGGTAGTGACTGAGTTAGATTAAGTGCAGGTATAAGGAAAAAAGCCCTTTGTTGAGCAGAAGATCGATCGGATGGTGGCAAACGTGGAAGGCAGCATCATTGGCAGTGGAAGCACCGCGCTGGAAGTGTTGCAAAAAGCACCGGGCGTAACGGTGGATCAACAAAATGACCTGATCCAGTTGAAAGGTAGGGGTAGTGTTATCGTGCTGACGCTAAACAAAGCTACTTGTCGCAGCAGGATGTGGTGGCTTTACTACGTACCATGTTGAGTGATAATATTGTCACCATCGAGCTGATTACCAACCCCGGTGCGCACTACGATGCCGCCGGCAACTCGGGTATCATCAACATCAAGCTAAAAAATGCCAGCCTAGGTACGAACGGGGCTCTTTCGGTGGTGGGTGGGTCAGGAATATATGATAAATAAAGAGCCAGCTTGCAGTTGAACAACCGTACTGATAAGCTGAATCTGTTTGGATCGTATAGCCTGAGCAGTGGGGGCGATCTCTTTAAATTTATTGTACTCTTCCATTCAGCCTGACCCCACGGAGTCCGATCCCGGAAGACAGACTCACGGAACTTCCGCTACTCACCTGCCAATGAGAGATCTAGGGCAGAATGCCAAGGCTGGTCTTGACTTTTCACCCACAAAAAATACCATTATTGGTCTTGTTTGGACCGGACTTTGGAGTCACCACACGGAAGATGGGACAGCACATTACTTTCACCCAGGGGAATGCGTCTCTGCGGCCCCAATACACCTCAGTCTTCGAGCTGCGCTGTGGGCTCAAAAATGGTATTTTTCTGTCCCTCGGCGCTAATCTGACGACCGATTTTGTGAATGGTATATTTTACGCCTTGGAAGGGAACAAAAGGTGTAGGATTATGCAAAATGTCGGAAATGCGCAGGGTCATTCCTTGTGGCGGGTTTTCCTCTCACGATCACCAAAGGCTGGCAGGTACAGACTACCGTTATGGGTAATTTTAATCAATACCAGTTGGATTATGAAACAGAATTTATAAGCATCAATAACCTGGCGGGTCCGGCGAATGTGAATAATGCTTTCGTATTCGGCAAAGGCTGGACGGCTGAGATCCGGTTGGGTAGCTATCCCGGCCACCCAATTCCTCAATTCCTTTCCTTGGCTCGATGGATATTGGTATCCAGAAAGCTGCATCCAAAGCGCTCAAGGTCAAATTTAGTTTGCAGGATGTTTTTTATACCATCCGTATTATCGCCAACATGAATGTACCCGGCAGACTGGTTTCCAATGCAAGAGTGCAATTTGATACCAGAGTTGCTTTGCTAAATCTGAGCTACACCTATTGGTAATCAAAAAGTAAAAGAAGCAAGGCCGCGGCGCACGGGTTCGGAAGAAGAGAGTCGCCGGGCTAATTGATTGGATTGAAACTGCCTTAAAAGCCGTGAAAGCATAGCCTTTACTTCGAGGAATTGGTATAGATTGCAATCTGATTTTACATCGAAATCTAATCATTGTCCGCATGCTCATCCGAATAGTACGCATGACCTTCCAGCCGGATAAGGTGGAAGAGTTTAGAACCATATTTATTGAATCAAAAGAGAAGATCAGAGCCCGAGAGGGCTGTGAGTATTTGGAACTGTGGCAAGATATTCATCAGCCCGAAGTATTTGTGACGCATAGCCACTGGCAATCCGAAGATCACTTGAACGCCTACCGCGACTCGGAGCTATTTAAAATTACTTGGGCAAAAACAAAGGCACTTTTTGCGTATAAGCCCCAGGCGTTTTCGGTAAAATCTTTAATGAAAGTATAGGCAAGAAGGCCGACAAACCTCCTTGCCTACATGCCTAATTTTTGGGTGGGTTGATCATAATATGCGCCCGGTGCGTGCCAGGGTCCATGATCCAGGGCATGGCAGGTCCTTCGGGTTTGAGGGGTAGACCCGTACTTTCTGCCGTGGCGAATGGAATGTACACCACGTAGCGTAGGTAGCTATCTTTTAGCTCTCCGGTAGCAGGGTTGTAATTTTCGTCATTCCCAGACAATGTAAACAGGGTAGAGGGTGCGTCTGGCATTTTCATCTTGCCGGATTTTGCCTCCGCTTCCCGTATGTCAAATATTTCCTTAAATGATTTTTTTTCCTCTTTCAACTCGCGCCCTCGGATCATAAAGGGTTCTAGCTTTTTGTGGTAGCAAGACACATTGATCCCTTTTGTGGCAGGATCATCTGCCAGGCAAATCAAGTCGTTGGTACCGTTACGGAGGATAATAAACTTGCCATTGGAAGAATAGCCATATACTTTGGCCCCGTCTTTTTTATCACTTGGTGAGGCCAGTAAGGCCGTTTTGACCTGTATTTCTACACTGGGTGCGGGGGTGGTTTGGGCCAGTAGAGTAGTCTGGACGGCGAGGCATCCCAACAGAAGGGCAATAGGTAGTTTTTTCATGAGAAAACGATGTTTGAGTAAAAAAGGAAAGGGAATAATGGATTGCAATGATGTGTATTGCATCTCAATTTAATAAATTTTTTCCTCTTACCTCATGTACTTGTAGTGGACAATGGTGTTTTATTTATGCTTCAGGTTAAACGCATTAAAATAGGTTAAAATAACAGATAAGGAAGACCTTTGCCAGATGAACTGGCAAACCTTCTTTCAGGACGTTCCCGATTTCCGTATAAATCGGCGCAAGAGGCACGAGCTTCTTGATATTCTGGTCATCGCCCTGTGCGCTGTGGTGTGCGGGGCGGACGATTTCGAAGAGATAGGGGCCTATGGTAAGCAGAAGGAGGCGTTTTTGCGCACGTTCCTCGAACTGCCCAACGGCATTCCCTCGCACGACACCGCACCGGCGGCCCGGGTTCAATCGGGTCTTCAAGTTCCTCGATAAGAAGGCTTTTGGCGAGTGTCTCTATTGCTGGTGGAGGGAGTACTCTCCGAGTTGGAGGGCATATGCACCAGTTGTGCATCGACGGCAAGGTGCAGCGGGCTACGGCCAAGCGCGGCAAGCGCAAGTCAGGGTTGTGCATAGTGAGCGCCTGGGTGTCCGAACACCGGCTGGTGCTGGGCCAGGAGCGGGTCGAGAATAAGAGTAACGAGAAGACGGTCATCCCGCAACTGCTTGGCTGCCTGGACTTGAAGGACATCCTCGTAAGCATCGATGCTATCGCCTGCCATTTGAAGAACGCGGACCTGATCGTCGAGCGGCAGGGCCACTATCTGCTGGCGCTCAAGAAGAACAATAAGAGCATCCACGAGCAGGTCAGCGAGCGGATGCAGGCCAAAAAAGCGGCTCTGCCCAGCTTCGAGCACGTGGACTTCGGCAGCGGGCGCATTGAGCGCCGCCGCTGCTACGTGGAGAGCAATTTGGCGCTGTACGACGGACTGGGAACACCTGCGTAGCATAGTGATGGTGGAGGCCATCGGCGAGATCGGCGAGAAGACCAGCAGCGAGACGCGCTACTATCTGAGCGACCTGGAGCTCGCGCCCGAGGAGTTTAACGGCCTGGTCAGGGGCCACTGGGGCATCGAGAACAGCCTGCACTGGGTGGTAGACGTGGCCTTCAGGGAGGATATCCAGCGAGTGCGCTCGGGTAATGCGCCCGATAACATGGCGACATTCAGGAAGTTGGCTGTGCAGATGCTGGGCCATGTGGATGATAAGCAGAGCGTGAAGAATAAAAGGAAAATGGCGGGGTGGAATGACGATTACCTCGCTCAGATATTAGATAAAATTAAATGCGTTTAAGTAGCTGATAGCTATTAGCTTGTAGTTGTTACCTTTTTGTAAATATTTGATATAGAGAATATTAGCCAGTAATTTGACTAAATTAATAATATAAACTAATTATGCATTAGTACTTAACCTGTTTATGCTTTGGTCAAACTAATTCTATTCCCAATTTGTATTTGGGGGACTTTCCGTCGCGTGATTGACTAAACTAGTGGTTTAAACCGGGATGCCTATTCCTAATTTAGAATATGTCACTGATTATAAATCGGGTGGTGTACCATCGATACGAGCTTGAATACTCTAAATTACATTTTTCAATACGTAGCGAAGAAGGTTAATAAATTGTACTTGGGTGCGCTCCGTGAAGCGGTATACTATCTTGAAAATCAAGCAGGTACGTTCTCTAGACGCCGTTTGTAATGTTTATGATCACCGTTTAGACTGATACATGGTCGTCACCGTGCGGCGAACCGTTCAGAAAATATCGGAGCGACTGCTTGAACACTGTGATATACGCCTTTATCTTGGTTTGGATTATAAAACCTTCCTGTTTTTAGTGGTATAATTTCCCCATTTTGAGAGTGAGATTGGGGAAATTTTTTTAAAAAATACGTTGATCGCCTGTTACCAAATCGTAAAGATTAGTAACTTGCACACTAATACCTTATTAATATTTTTGAATAAACCTTTTCGTCTATCTATGAAAAAACAACTACTCACCCTGCTGTTGCTACTAATGGCTACAGCGGGAACAGTGTTCGCGCAGGATCGCTCCCTCAGCGGAACGGTCAACGATGAGAACGGTCAGCCCCTGCCGGGGGCCAGTGTTCTGCTAAAAGGTACCACCCGAGGGACGAACACCAGCGCTGAGGGTAAATTTATTATTAATGTGAACGGCGCGGGTACGCTCACCATCTCGACGGTTGGCTATGCGAATAAGGAAGTATCCTTTACTGCTAGTCAGACCACAATAACTACTAGCCTGGATACAGACGTACGTAACCTCAGTGAACTGGTCGTGACGGCGCTCGGTATCACCAAAGATGAGAAAACTCTCAGCTATGCAACTCAGCAGATTCAGACCAAAACCTTTTCCCAGGCCAGGGAGCTCAACGTGGCCAACTCGCTTATCGGACGAGTAGCCGGCCTCGACGTGGCCCGCTCTTCCTCTGGTTTGGGTGGTTCTTCGCGAATCGTGCTCCGGGGCGACCGCTCCATTACGGGCAACAACCAAGCGCTGATCGTTATTGATGGCGTTCCGGTGGACAACAGCAACTTCAGTCCCGGCAACGCTAACGGAGGCCGTGATGGTGGCGATGGTCTTTCAAGTATCAACCCCGACGATATCGAGTCGATGAGCGTATTGCGTGGAGCGGCCGCTACGGCTCTTTACGGTAGCTTGGCTTCTAACGGCGCTATCCTTATCAATACGAAAAAAGGAGCCTCGAGAAAGGGGCTGGGCGTGACGATTAATAGCTCGTTTCAGGCCGAACAACCTATGTTCCTGCGCAACTTTCAAAACGAATATGGACAGGGAAGCGCCGGGCAGTATAACCCCCGCTCTGAGTTTAGCTGGGGTCCCAAGATGACCGGTCAGTCGGTAGCGCTGTGGGGACCTGATCCAGCCAACGCTGGGGTTAATTACAATATGAATCCGCAGCCCAACACCTACGAGAATTTCTATTCAACGGGTAGCCAACTCTCCAACTCCGTGGCCTTTTCGGGAGGAAGCGAGAGCACGCAAACCTACTTCTCCTATACTAATGTCGATGCCAAAGGTATTGTGGACAACAACAAGTTGAAACGCAACATTCTTAACCTGCGCATTACCAATAAGCTGGGTAAGAAGCTTGAATTGGATACTAAGATTACGTATCTGAACGAACGAATAGATAACCGTCAGCAGACGGGCGAAGCCTTCGCCAACTTGCAGCGGCACATCCTACGCCTACCCCGAAATATTTCGCTGGATCAAGCCCAGGATTTCGAGTACGTAGAACCCAGCACGGGTCGCCTGCGGCAGAATTTCTGGAACCCCGGCTCCAACGGCGGCCAGAACCCCTACTGGATTAAAAACCGGGTGCTTGCCCGCGATGATCGCGACCGGGTAACGGGTTTCACGCAGTTATCTTATGAATTTACCCCGAGCTTCAAAGTGTTGGGCCGGGCGGGACTTGATAAGTACGTGGATAAGTTTGAAGGCAAATGGTATAACAACACCTATACTATTGCTGATAACGGCGACTACCAGACCAACTGGCGCGAAACTTCGCTTTTCAACCTGGACGTTTTCGGGATGTACAACAAAGCGTTCAACCAAAACTTCTCTCTCAACGCGGTGGTGGGTGCCAACTTACAGCGACGTAATTCGCTTTCCCAAAGTACCTCCACGGGAGGTCTGAACCGCGATAATCTGTTCATCACCACCAACGCCCGCAGCCCACAAGCCAATCGCGGTATCAATGAAACCGAAAAGCAAGGCGTATTCGCTACGGCTGACTTCACCTTCCGGGACGCTATTACCATTCAGGCTTCGGCCCGTAACGACTGGTCATCTACGCTGCCAGCCGCCAACCGTTCCTATTTTTATCCCTCGGTGGGAGTTTCTGGGGTTATTTCTAACCTCGTGACCATGCCCAAAGCCATTTCATTCCTGAAAGTGCGCGGCACCTACGCCCAAACGGGTAATGATGCTCAGGCTTACCTAACGAGTCAAACCTACACTTTCGCGGCAGGAGGTCCCAATGGGTTCATTAGCCGGGATGGTACCAAGCCGTTCCCGGATTTAAAGCCTGAGATCACGACTTCCTACGAAGGAGGTATCGAAATGAAGCTCTTTGGTAATCGGTTGGGCTTCGACCTGGGTTATTACCTTAGCGATTCCAGAAACCAACTCTTTCGGGTAGCCATTCCACCCGCATCAGGCTGGTCGTCGGAGTTCATCAACGCGGGTTTGGTACGTAACTCGGGTATCGAGCTTACCCTGAACGCTACGCCGTTGAAAACGAGTAACTTCCGCTGGGACATCGACCTGAATTATGCTGCCAACCGCAACAAACTTATTGAGCTCACACCTGATCTTTCCGTTTTAAACTTGGCTGGCGACTTTTTTAACAGTGTCCGCGCCGTGGTTGGACAGCCCCTAGGCCAAGTATACAGCCGAGGCTACGTTCGTGACGATCAAGGTCGCATCAAAGTCGATGCGGCTGGTCTGCCGCAGATTACCCCCGGCACCACGGTGGACGTAGGGAATACCCGCCCCACCTGGACGGGAGGACTCAGCAACCGGGTTTCTTACAAGAACTTCAGCCTAAATGTCTTGGTTAGTGCGCGGGTGGGCGGTATCGTTACTTCCTTTACCAACGCGGTTATTTATGCCGATGGCGTGACAGAGCAGACGCTGGCCGGACGTGAATCGTTTATATTCGACGGTGTAAAGAACGACGGAACCCCAAACAACATTGCGACTACTTCCGAGAAGTACTGGCTGAAGGTTGGTGGCCGGAACACCCCTGCGGGTGAAGCTTTCACATACAGTGCCACTAATATTCGTCTTCGGGAAGTTACGCTCAGCTACTCTCTGCCTGCGGCGATGGTGCAAAAGTCACCGTTCTCGGCTGCTTCGTTGTCAATTGTCGGCCGTAATCTATTCTTCTTGCTGAATAAGGCCGAAGGTTTTGACCCCGAGCTTACCGCTGGTGCCCAGAATACGACGGTAGGTCTGGAATCCTTCGCCATGCCTTCTACGCGAACCTTCGGGCTTAATTTGAACCTGTCGTTTTAATAAAAAATCTTCTGGATCGTTATGATCCAGACCATTAAGAGATATACAAATATGAAAAAGAGATTAATTAAACTAATCATCATTCCAGCTTTGCTACTGGCGACTTCGGTTGGCTTTTACGCCTGTACCGAAAAATTCGATGAGCTGAATACTGACAAGACCAAGCTTACCTCGCTGGACGGCTCTGCCATTGGTAATGCCTTCGCGGCGGCTCAGTATCGTTCTATTCAAGCCAGTTGGCAGACGTTTCAAAGTCTGTTCGCTGACTTGCAATCGCAGTACTTCGCCAACGTGGCCATCAACTTTCCTTCCGACCGCAATGTAATGGTGGGCGGTTGGCTCAACGGGGCTTGGAACGGCTTCTATAGCAATGCTATTCCACCTCTACTAGGCGTTTTGGATAATACCAAGCCCGGTGGAGCGAGTGAAAATGTCGCCGTTTACGCGATGATGAATATCTGGAAAGTACAGATGTTCCTGCCGCGTACTGACTACTGGGGGCCTATTCCCTACTCCAATGTTGGTAATGGTCTCAAGAGCGTAACCTACGATTCGCAGGAGTCCATCTACAAGGACTTTGTCAAAATCCTGAAAGAAGGTGCCGCTAGTTTGCAAGCCTTCAAGGGCCAGAACGTGCTCGGAAATAATGACCAGATGTACGGTGGCAACGTGGATAAGTGGATTCTATTTGCCAATACCATGCGTTTACGCGTGGCGATGCGGATGTCGAAGATTGATCCTGCTTTGGCTAAAACAGAAGCAGAATCGGCGGCAGCGGGTGGACTACTGTCCACTAACGCCCACGATGGTTTCTTAGCGGTAACCCAAAATTCACTCAACCCGATGGCGCAGGCTACGGCCTGGAACGAATTCCGCATGAGTGCGGCAATGGAGAGTACTCTGAAAGGCTACAAAGACCCGCGCATGGCTAAGTATTATGCTCCTGTGCCGGGTACTAGTAATTTCAAAGGATTGCGCAACGGCTACTCACAAGTCCAGTTGGGTGACGCGGGCAATGCCGCCGGGGCCAACTCGAATGTGAACGAGCGCTTCTTGCCCGATAATCAGTTCACGACGCCTTTCCTAATCATGAATGCTGCCGAAGCACATTTCTTGAAGGCCGAAGGCGCCTTGAAGGGTTGGAACATGGGAGGAGGTTCTGCTAAGGAATTTTACGAGATGGGAATAGAGACTTCGATGCGCCAGTGGGGAATCACTGATGCAGCGGCTATTCAGGCCTACATCAGCAGCACCACCACGCCTATCGCGCTTACTACGGGTCATTTGGTGCCTTCGGAACCGATCTCGGATGTTCCGGTGAAGTGGGCTGATACCCCCGCCAAACAACTTGAACAGATCATGACCCAAAAGTGGTTGGCTTTGTTCCCCAACGGGCACGAGGCTTGGGCGGAGTATCGCCGCACGGGTTTCCCAAAACTGTACCCACGCATCAACTCGGAGAACCCCGAAGTACCTGCCAATGCGGTAGTTCGGCGCACTCCTTACGTTCAGGGGGAGTTTAACACCAACCAACCCGGTGTTGACTCAGGTATTAAAGTACTCGGCGGGCCGGATAATGCCGCCACGCGCTTGTGGTGGGATAAGCAGTAAAGTATTTTTGATTTTGAATACAAAAAGAGCCGCTTTCCTGGAAAGCGGCTCTTTTTGTAAGAATGAAAATTATGGTAAAACACACATTACTTTTGAAAGCGTTATTTTGTCTTTTGGCAAACTAAATGTTTGTGCTTAGGGTACCGCGCCCAATGACCGCAACTCGGTTAACGCCAAAACCAACGTCAGCAGTATGATGGCCGACTCTCCCGTTACCTTCTCGGCTAACGGAGCGCTACCGGCAAAGTACGCCCCTGATATCACGGTGGTAGAAATACCCGCCGAAAAAGACTATTTTTTGTTCGTTTGCTCGGCGCGCTCACTAGCGCAGATCAATAAAATCCAAGCTGAAATGCCGTCTGGCCAGTTTACCCTGCCTGCACCTAACCGGAAGTATCTCAAAAAGACCCGCAAAAAACTAAGGAAAGGGGGCGAAGTACATATTCTGGGTCTAGGCGACAGCATCATTAACGACATCATGCGCTCGGGCTGGATTGCCAAGTTGCGCGAAGCCTACCCGAAGGCCACTATAAAAGCGACGGTTTTTGTGCGTGGTGGTGGTGGCAATTATCATTACAAAGAAGAAGGCCGCATTCAGAAATACCTTGTGCCGCTTAAACCTAACTCGGTCTTCATCGGTGGCATCAGTCAGCGGGAAGACTTTAAAAGCATGAAGGAGGTTATCGACCAAATCCGTGCTGATCTGCCCGAAATCGAGTTTCTTTTGGCGACGGGTGCCTTCGGTACTACCGATCCGCGCGACGTTGCTGCTCTGGCCGAGGCCCAACATTCTGGTTCGGCGCCTTACGGGGTGGCAATGAAGAAGTTTGCCGCGCAAGAACAGTGTGCTTATTTGGACATAACCATACCTTGGGCCGAGTACATTCGCAGTTTGGGGCTGAACCCGCACTTGTTTTACCGCGATCGCGTTCACGCCAATGAATACGGTGAGCAGATTTTGTCGAAGATTATGCTAGCATTTTTTAGGCTGTAGCGACGGTTTTTAAGATGTAGTAGTAACGTTGCATGCAACGTTACTACTACTACATTTCGTTTTCGTCGCGGGTAAGGTTCATGGCTCCGGCATCTCAATAGTGAGAATTCCGTTGGCCAAGTACGCGGGAATGGTACATATTTCGATCCAAAGCTTTTTTTCTTCAACTACTATCTTGACTGACTTTTTTTGCAATCTTACAGCAAGAATCACTGACAAAGCGATTAGAAAACACTATTTTAGGGATCAAAAAAGAAATTACGTACAACCTCAAATTCATGAAATTATCCTTGTCCAAGCTGATGTGCTGCTGCGCGATAGTTACTTTACTAGCTAGTAACGATATCTGCGCCCAAGCCACTGTCAAAGAAACTACCCAAACCCTCAAAACCTATGGCTTCTCCGATCCTAGCCCCCTGCCGCTCATCGGGCGGGTTTATCCCTACACCAAGTTTGAGGGTTACACCGACAAGGGGACGCTGAAAGGCTGGAAGTTTGTGGAGCTGGAAAACCCGTACATCAAGGTGTCGGTAACGCCCGAGATTGGGGGCAAGATTTGGGGGGCTTACGATAAGGCGACGAACTTCCCCTTCGTGTATTTCAACCACGTGGTCAAGTTCCGTAACGTGGCGATGCGCGGGCCGTGGACTTCGGGCGGCATTGAGCTGAACTTCGGCGACATCGGCCACGCGCCCACCATCGGCACGCCCGTGGACTACGTTACCCGCACCAACGCCGACGGCAGCGTGAGCTGCTTCGTGGGGGCTTGGGACTGGTCGGCTCGCACCCGCTGGACGGTCGAGGTCAATTTGCCAAAAGATAAGGCGCTCTTCACCACCACGAGCCGTTGGTTCAACGCCAGTCCGCTCGAAACTAGCTACTACCATTGGATGAACGCAGGCTTCAAAGCAGCTGGTAATCTGGAATTTGCATTTCAAGGTAGCCACACGCTGGGCCACGAAGGCGACATTCGGCCCTGGCCCAAAGACAGCGCCGGGCGCAATCTGAATCTTTACGAACAGAACAACTTCGGCAGCTACAAGTCGTACCACGTACTGGGCAAGCCCAGTGACTTCTACGGCGGCTACTGGCACGATGATCAGGCGGGTTTCGTGCATTATGCGCCCTTTTCGGATAAACTGGGTCAGAAAATCTGGATTTGGGGCCTGAGTCGGCAGGGTATGATTTGGGAAAACCTGCTGACCGACACCGACGGGCAATATGTGGAGTTGCAGTCGGGGCGTTTATTCAACCAAGCCAGTAGCGGCAGCACGCTCAGCCCGTTCAAGCATGTTTCATTTGCCCCGCACACTACCGATAGTTGGACGGAAAGCTGGTATCCCGTCAGGAAAACTGGCGGCATCACGGCCGCTAGTGAAATGGCGGCGCTGCACTTGCGCCGGACACCGGCGCATTTGATCTGGAATTTATCGCCCGTGGCTGACCTTACCGGAGATTTAGTGATAAAGGCTGATAATCAGGTAATTTTTGATCGAAACATTGCCTTAAAAACGCTGGTCAACTACACCGATTCCATCCGCTACGGGGGGAATGGGAACCTTAGCATTAGGCTGAGTGGCCAGCCTATTTTTGACGGTGGGGGAGAAGGTTTCGCTATTGAAAATACCGATCGCCCACTAGTTTCACCGGCTGATTTCGACTGGGAATCGGAGTATGGTCTGTATTTGAAGGGAAAAGACTACGCTAGCCAGCGACAATTTGTTCAAGCGGAGGAATGGTTCGGGAAATGCCTGGCAAAAAATCCCTACCACGTACCCGCGCTGGGTGAAATGGCCCAACTGCTTTACCGGAAAGGCTTGTACGATGAAGCCTTTCCTTTGGCCAATAAAGCGCTGTCGGTTAATACCTATGATCCGCTGGCCAATTACCTGCGCGGGCTGTCGGCCCAGCAGCTCGGCCTACTTACTGCTGCCAAGGATGGCTACGCCGTAGCTGTGCTGAGTCTGGCTTATCGGGCAGCGGCCTTCACAGGCTTGGCCCAAATTGCCCTGCGGGAAGGAGATTTTGTAGGGGCGGAGGGCTTCGTAGAGAAAGCCCTGGCTCATCAGCCTGCCAATGACCACGCGCGGCATTTGCGGGTGATGATTTCGAGGAAAACCAACCGCACAGACCAGGCCCGGCAAGCCGCAGAGAGTACTTTGATCGACAATCCACTGGACCACTTTGCTCGCTATGAATTGGGAGTTCTGAATAAAAAACAAGAACTGGATAAGTACATTACCAACGAACTGCCGCACGAGGATTACATCGAAATGGCCTTGTGGTACCGCGAGGCTGGGCAATACGACGACGCACTTGCCTTGCTGGATGTGGCTCCCAAAAATCCGATGGTCGAACTGTGGGCGACGGATACGCGGCAGTTGGTTTCAAAAGAAAGTGCGACCAATGCGACCGAACTGAGCCAAGTTCTGACGGAAACTCCCGAATTCGTCTTTCCCTCGCGGCACGAGGAGCTGGGCCTGTTGGCCAGAACGGAGACTAACTTGACGAAAGCTGGTCAGTCAGTACCTTGGCAATTGCACTACTACCGGGGCATTTTACTGTGGCAACTAGACAGGATTTCTAAGGCGAAGGAAAGATTTCTGGCCTGTGGTGACTCGCCAAAATGGTTCGCGTTTTACCTGACCAAGGCCGATTTATTCAAAGAGCAAAAGGAAGTAGCCGGCCAAGCACTGGAACGCGCTCACGCCCTTGCCCCCGACGACTGGCGGACCGTCAATACCTTGGCGACTCATTATGCGTCGTTGGGCAGAAATGCCGAGGCATTGGTTTTAGTCGATAAAAAACTCCAAGAAAAGAACCTTCCGGCGCACGAGCAGTACATCCTCGGCCAGCAGAAGGCTCGCTTGCTGATGGACATCGGTAAGTACCGCGAAAGCGTCCAATTGATGCAGCAACTTACCATCTTACCTAACGAAGGTGCCGCCGGCGCCCACAGTTTGTTTAGGGAGGGGAATATCCGCTACGCCGTAGAACTCCTGAAAACCGGAAAAACCAAAGATGCTCTGATCTACCTTGCTCAGGCCGAAACCTGGCCCGAAAACCTCGGCAGTGGCCAGCCTTACAATCCCGACAACCGCCTGACCGCCGCTTTGAAAGCCTATGCTAAGGACAAGAAAGGAGCGGATTTGAAGGAGGCCGTACGAGAATTACCCGAAAAGGAGCAGAAGATGATGAAGGTACTGATAGAATAACCTACTTTGACGCACTTACGATTTTCAATATAATGATATTTTTAAAAACAAGGTGGCGCGCATTTTCGGCGTTCTTATTTCTGGTCTCTGTACTCGGTTGCCAATCCGAAGAGATTACCCGTTTCACGCTGCTTGATGCCACGGCTACGGGAGTGGAGTTTGCGAATACCGTTACCGAAACCGAGGCAATCAACGTCCTAAAATACGGCTATTTCTACAACGGCGGCGGCGTGGCGGCGGGTGATTTTAACAACGATGGCTTGGTGGATTTGTACTTCACGGGTAACATGACGGCCGATCGGCTGTACTTCAACCAAGGTGCGATGCACTTCGAGGACGTCACGGCGGCGGCGGGTATCAGTCACGGTGGCTGGAAAACTGGCGTATCGCTGGTAGATATCGATAACGACGGTTGGCTGGATATTTATGTTTGCCGCTCGGCGGCGGACGATCCCGCGCTGCGCAAGAATCTGTTGTATGTCAATCAGAAAAACGGAAAGTTCAGTGAGCAAGCCGCCCAATACGGTCTGGACGACGATTCCTACTCTACCCAAGCCGCATTTTTCGATTATGACCACGACGGCGACCTCGACTGTTTTTTGCTGAATCACTCGGTGCAGGAATATGCCGGGTTCAGTAATCTCATTGCCTCCTTCCGCGAGCAGACTGACACCCGCTACGGTAGCAAACTACTGCGGAACGACGGAGGGGAATTCGCTGACGCTACGGCCAAGTCGGGTCTGGTAAGCAACGTGCTGAGTTTTGGTTTGGGATCGAATGTCAGTGACTTGAATAACGATGGCTGGCTAGATTTGTACGTGACCAACGACTATAACGAGAACGATTACCTCTATTTGAATCAGCAAAACGGTACCTTCAAAGAAGTAGTCCGCGACGCGATGGGCCACACTTCCTTTTACTCGATGGGCATCGACGCCGCCGATGTCAATAACGATGGCCGGATGGACATCGTAACGCTGGATATGCTGCCTGAGCTCAACGACCGAATCAAACTCACGGCCGGTGACGATAATTACGATAAGTACCAGATGCTCCTCCGCTCGGGCTTTCACGACCAGTCCATGCGGAATATGCTGCAACTAAACTTGGGCAATGTGGCTAATGGCCCAAATTCAGGTAAGTTGATGCTCCCCGAATTTTCCGAAATCGGCCAGTTGGCGGGTATTTCCAACACCGATTGGAGCTGGTCGGCCCTCTTCGCCGACTTCGACAACGATGGCCTGAAAGACCTATTCGTGACTAACGGCTACGCCCGTGACTACACCAATATGGAATTCTTGAAATTTTCGACGGACAAGCAGATCGAGATACAGAACGGTGCTGCTATGCCCACGCAAATGGAAATTATCAACTCGATGCCGGCCATTAACGAACCCAATTATATTTTCAAAAACAAAGACGGCTTGACCTTTGAAAAAAAGACGCAGGCCTGGGGCTTTGCCCAAAAAAGCCAGTCGAACGGCGCGGCCTATGCCGACCTGGACAACGACGGAGACCTAGATTTAGTCACGAATAATATCAATGAGCGGGCCTTTGTTTACCAAAACAATACGCGTAGTAGGGAGGATATGCCCGATAGCACGCTATTTACCCAAATTGCGCTGAAAGCTCCAAGCGACGCCCTGAAAATTGGGGCGAAGGTGGTTGTTTGGGCGGAGGAGAAAGCTTATTCTCAGGAATTTCAACCCGTTCGGGGCTTCCAATCGGCCATGTACGGGCCGCTGCATTTTGGGCTGGGGAAAGGTACTAAAATCGACTCGGTGACGGTAGTCTGGACAGATGGTCGGCAAAGTACGCAGCTGAATCCCGTAGCGAACTGCCTGCTCACGGTTGACTATCAATCGGCCAGTTTTAAAAACAGCCAAACAAAGCCAAGTTCCATACCTTACTTCACGCCCGAAAATGTTTCGTACGCGCACGATCAAATCCAGATCGACGATTTTAAGATTCAGCCTCTATTACCCGAAATGCGTTCCTACGCCGGGCCGTGCGTGGTGCAAGGCGATGTTAATGGCGACGGGCGCGCGGACGTGTACGTGGGCAGTGGGCGAGGGCAAGCGGCGGTTTTATTCTTGCAGACCGCCAGCGGCTTCACCAAATCGCCGCAAACATCCTTCGATACCGACCTCGATTATGAAGATGCCGCCGCGATCTTTTTCGATGCCGATGGGGACGGCGATCAGGACTTGCTGGTAGCTAGTTCGGGCTACGCGCTGGCGGTGAATCATCCGCTCTTGCAGCCGCGCTTGTACCTGAACCAAAATGGGAAATTCGTTAAATCACCCACTGTTCCGGCTTTATTGGTCAATGCTCGGGCGGTGGCTCAAGCCGACGTGGATGGTGACGGGGATCAGGACGTTTTCATTGGGGTGAATAGCGTACCGGGCCGCTATCCCGAGGCTCAGGCATCGGTTCTTTGGCTGAACGACGGGCGAGGAAATTTTACCGTTAGCGAAGCTTTTAAATTTTCGGGCTTGGTGACCGGCGCCGCATTCTTCGATCTGAACAATGACCAGCAGCCTGAGATGCTGTTGGTGGGGGAGTGGATGAAGCCGATTGTCTTCATTAATCAAAAAGGTATCTTCACAGAAAATCAGGATTTTACTAAAAATCTGAATACGACGCTTGCCTATACCCTGCACAAAGCCGACCTCGATGGAGACGGCGACGACGATTTCGTGATTGGTAGTGCTGGACTCAATGCTCAGTACAACATTACCAGCAACGAAGGACTGAAAATGTATTACGGCGATTTTGGCGAGAACGGGCAGGTTATCCCGCTTTTGTCGCAAGTGAAAGACGGACGAGAATATCCATACGCCAGTCGGGACGAAATCTTGAACCAAATTCCGCGCCTAAGAAAGAAGTTTCCGAATTATATAGGGTATTCTACGGCCACGATTGACGATATTTTTGATTCTTCTGAGTTGGGACAAGCACAATCATTGTCGGCCCGTGAATTACGAACGGGCGTTCTTTGGAATGATGGCGGGAAGCTTACATTTGAGCCTCTGCCTACCGAGGTGCAGTTTGCGCCCGTCCACGCCATTGCTACGGGCGACGTGAACGGTGATCGTAAGCTGGACTTAATTTTGGCGGGGAATGTAGCGCATACGCGGGTACGGCTCGGCAAGTGTGATGCCAATAAGGGACAAGTATTAGTGAGTCAGGGAGGAAGAAAATTCACTTACTTACCACAAACGAGCTCCGGCCTCTGGGTACATGGAGACGTGCGGGCGGCTGCTATGGTAGGAAATTATTTGTGGATGGGTGTCAACGGCCAATCCTGGCGACGATATTCATTGGAAACCCAAAGTGTTCAATAAGCTGTTCCGATGAGTGAGTTTCCTGATTGATCCTGGGACTTGCACTAAGGTTATTTCGAAGGTAAATAACCCGCAAAGTAGCTTCATCGAATAGATTGAAGAAATTTACAAAAATACTATCAACACGAAATAGGTTTTGAATCATAAGTAAATTGTGAAAAGAAAATACTTTACATTTTTAGCTTAAAGTGATTGATTATCAGCCCAGGAACTTGTGTAGTTCCTTCTAACGTACCTTTTTGTACTATCCATGAACATCATTTGGAATTTAGTTAAATCCTTTTTACTCCTCCTTGCTTGCAGCCTCACTTTTCTGCTTGCGTCCTGCGGTACCGAGCTGCCGCCTGACGTTCAGGAAGCCTATACCCTGTTGCCCGGCGATTTGGATTTTAACTATGACGTTAAGCCCATTCTTTCCGATAAGTGCTTTGCCTGCCACGGCCCCGATTCCAAAAAAAGAAAAGCTGATTTGCGACTTGATACAGAGGAAGAAGCTTACCGGGCTTTGGGGAAAGACAAGAGTTACCACGCCATCGTCCCCGGCAATGTCGGTAAAAGTGTAGCAGTGGAGCGTATCCTTTCGCAAGACCAGGAGATGGTCATGCCTACACCGGAGTCCCACCTTTCACTTACTGTAAAAGAAAAAGCCATCCTGATCAAGTGGATTGAAGAAGGTGCTGAGTACCAGCCGCACTGGTCATTCATCAAGCCCGAAAAGGAAAAAGCGCCAAAGGTTGATAATGAAGATTGGTTAAGGAATTCTATCGATAATTATGTCCTTGCCAGACTGGAAGCAAAGGGGATTGAGCCTGCCGGGCGCGCTACTAAGGAAACACTGATTCGACGAGCTAGCTTCGACCTCTGCGGTCTGCCGCCTACTCTGCCCGAAATCGATCAGTTCCTGGCTGACGAATCACCCGATGCTTACGGGAAAATGATTGACCGCTACCTGGCTTCCCCTGCCTACGGCGAGCGTATGGCGGTGGACTGGATGGACGTAGCCCGCTACACCGATAGCGATGGATACCTCGACGATAAACATCGAGAGGTTAGTCCGTGGCGCGATTGGGTCATTCAGGCTTTTAACAAAAACATGAGCTATCGTAAGTTCGTAACCTGGCAGTTAGCGGGCGATTTGGTCAAGAATAGAAATAAGGAAAGCGTGCTGGCCACGGCTTTCAACCGATTGCACCGTCGAAATTCGGAGGCAGGTATCATTTACGAGGAATATCGGGTGGACTATGTGGCCGACCGCGCGAACACGCTTGGCAAAGCCTTTCTGGGCCTGTCAGTGGAGTGTGCTCGTTGCCACGACCACAAGTACGACCCAATTAGCCAAAAAGACTATTACCGGATGTTTGGTTTTTTTAACAGCACCAACGAGATCGGTACGGCGGTATACGGGCCCGACCAAACGCCCGGCCCTTCCCTATTGTTGACCAATGCAAGGAATGAGTCTGTAATCAATTTTATCAAGCATAAAATCGAGGATTCTGAGCAAAAATTGAACCGCCTTCAGAAAGTGGTTCCAGTGGATAAAGAGGGCAAAACTATTCTGAGGGATTTAGATAAAGAGTTGAAAAAAAGCACCTTAGCTCATTATTCTTTTAACGAAATCACCCCCGTTAAAGATAAATTTTTTAGAACACCCGAGACGAAGAATCCAGCGAATGCGTTGGAAATTAAAGAGCCCCTATTGAAACCCGGCAGGCGTGGTAATGCACTGTTTATTGATGAATTTACCATGGCCGTCCTGCCAAATAAATTAGGTTGGTATGAGCACACCGTACCTTTCTCGACGAGCCTTTCCGTTTTTCCTGATACACTCTACACGGATGTGAGCGTTTTTGTGCATGCCGAAGATGACCGTCTTGGGATGAAGGGATATTCATTACTACTAAAAGATAATCGATTACGCTTTATTATTGCTCATTCCTGGCCACAAAATGCGATCGAAGTGGTGGCAAAGAATCCATTGCCGATCAAAAAATGGTCAGATGTCGTTATAACCTACGATGGTTCAGGTCGAGCCGATGGAGTGCACCTTTACGTCAATGGCTTGCCGATCGTGGTCGATGTACTGGGCCAAACTGTTTACAAATCTATTTTATACAAGCCAGATATCCATACGTACGGCTTTCGTGGGCTGCAATTGGGTGTCGTCGGCCGTATTATTACCTTCAAAAGCGGGGGTATCGACGAGCTGCGTCTATTTGACAAAGAACTCTCTGGTCTCGAAATCATGCACTTGTATAGCCGAAAGGCTAGCACGAAAGCAATTTTGCGCCAACCTGGTTTAGTCAGCGATCATTATGCACTGCAAAGGAAAATCCATGATCCGCAGTATCAGGAAGTGAAAATCTGGCGTGATAGTCTGACAAATATTATTGACTGTATCCCGGAAATCATGGTCATGGGCGACCTGCCTGAGCCCCGCAAAACATTTGTATTGAACCGGGGAATGTACGACAGCCCCACCGAAGAGGTGCAACCTGCCGCCATCGGTGCCGTATTGCCTTATACCGACAAATATCCCAAAAATCGATTGGGGCTTACCGAATGGCTTTTTGAAAAAGAGAATCCTTTGACCGCAAGAGTGATTGTCAATCGTATTTGGGCGATGCATTTCGGTGCGGGTCTCGTCAAGACACCCGATGATTTTGGCAATCAGGGGGCGTTGCCCACTAATCCTAAACTACTGGATTATCTGGCGGTGTCGTTTGTTGAATCGGGTTGGAACATGAAGCAATTGCATAAGCAAATCATGTTATCGGCGACCTACCAGCAATCATCCGTTATTCGCTCAGAACTTTATGAGAAAGACCCCGAAAACGATTGGTTGGCGCGGGGTCCTTCCTTCCGGCTTTCAGCGGAGATGATCCGTGATAATGCTTTGTCGGTGAGTGGTCTACTGGTAAGCAAACAGGGCGGGGAAAGCGTATACCCCTACCAGCCGTCGGGTCTGTGGGATGAAATTTCGAATAAGCCCTGGCGGTATAAATACATGCATGAGTCGGGCGAAGGCCTGTACCGCCGCAGCCTCTACACGGTATGGAAGCGTACTTCACCACCACCCACGATGATGATTTTCGACGCCTCCGACCGTACTTTTTGTACCGTAAAACGGCGCTCAACCAGTACTCCGCTGCAAGCCTTGGTACTGCTGAACGATCCGCAAATGATCGAAGTGGCCTGCGTTTTGGCGGAAAAAATAAAGATCCAGGAAATGCAGCCACAGCGTCAGCTTATCAAAGCCTTTCGTACCCTGCTGGGCCGTCAACCTGATGCCAAAGAGAAAAAATTGATGGAGGCTTTTTATCAAAATCAAAAAGCTAAATACGACCAAAGAAAAGAAGACGCCATTGCCTATCTGGACACGGGAGATTCCAAAAGAAACCAGAATCTTGACCCCGCCGAAACTGCTGCTTTGGCTTTTGTTATTAACGGATTAATGAACACATCAGAAGGGTATTCAAGGAATTGAGTTTTGGGTTAATGGGATCTGACATAATGAACCTTAACTAGATTCACTGCTTATCCTTCTGACCAATAACTTCGCATCTTTGCCCCGTAAACATATGGACGAGCTAAAACACATAGTAAACCTCATGGAATCCCGACGGGGATTTCTGAAAACAGCTGCGCTGGGCTTTGGCTCGCTGGCTTTGGGCAGTTTGTTTCACTCTTCCAGCTTTGGCGGGGGAAATAAAAAGGCGGTTGGAAATTTTGAAAATAGCCACCTCGGCAACCGCCATTTCCCTCCTCGGGCTAAGCGTGTAATCTACTTATTCCAAAGCGGCGGGCCGTCCCAGCTAGAATCGTTTGATTATAAGCCCGAACTTGCTAAATGGCACGGAAAGGAGATCCCGGACTCTATCAAAAAGACGCAACGAAATTCGGGTATGGTGGCGGGACAGTCAAGCTTTCCGCTGGTGAAGTCTATTTACGATTTCCGGCAGTACGGACAGTCGGGAGCCTGGATATCGGAGCTTTTTCCCTACACCGCCAAGGTTGTTGATGACCTGTGTATCGTCAACTCGGTCTATACCGACGCCATCAATCACGAACCCGCCGTGATGCTGGTCCAAACCGGCTCCCAGCAGACGGGACGGCCCTCCATCGGTTCCTGGTTGAGTTACGGTTTGGGTTCCGACAACCAGAATTTGCCTGCTTTTGTGGTCATGATCTCGAAAGGAGGAGGGGCACAGCCGCTAAGTTCTGCGGCCTGGGGCAATGGGTTTCTACCGTCGCACCATCAGGGCGTCCAGTTCCGGGCGGGTAATGAACCCGTGCTGTACCTGCAAAATCCTTACGGTGTGCACGAATCTGACCGTCGGGAACAGTTGGACTTTATCAAATCCATGAACGAACATCAGTTCGATGTCTGGGGTGATCCTGAGATTCATTCTAAGATAAGTCAGTACGAAATGGCTTACAAAATGCAGGCCTCCGTTCCTGACGCTGTCTCGACCACCAATGAACCCGATTATATCTACGAACTTTACGGAGAGGATGCCCGGACCCCCGGAACCTACGCGGCCAACTGCCTACAAGCCCGCAAGCTGGCCGAAAAAGACGTGAAATTCATTCAGTTGTATCACATGGGCTGGGATCACCACGGCGGCCTTCCGGGTGGAATGAAGTCACAGGCCCGGCTCACCGATCAGGCGAATGCGGCGCTCATTCAGGACCTAAAACAACGGGGATTACTGGACGACACCCTGGTCGTATGGGGCGGTGAGTTTGGCCGGACTAGCTTCTCGCAGGGAAGACTCACCGCCGATAATTACGGCCGCGACCACCATCCGGGTTGCTTTACCATGTGGATGGCGGGCGCAGGCGTGAAGGCAGGTATGGTTTACGGAAAGACGGACGATTTTAGCTACAATGTCGTGGAGAATGGCGTCCATGTGCATGACTTTCAGGCTACCCTGATGCACATTCTGGGCGTTGACCATGAGCAGCTGACATTCAAGCACCAAGGTCGTCGCTTCCGCCTTACGGATGTACACGGCAAGGTGGTTCACGATATTCTGTCTTAATGTATGGAAAAGACCAGAAGAGAATTCGTGAAGACGGGTAGCCTGGCAGTGGCCGCTATTTTTACCCCATTTACGATTCTCAAATCAAAACCCAGGCTTTCCGCAGAAACTATTGGTCACGGTGATTTTCGGTACAAAGTCCATGAGCGGTGGGGCGTGTTGGATGCGGGCAAGTACCCCGTCACTAATTGCCACGAGATGGTACAAACCCGCAGCGGGCGTTTGTTCATGCTCACCGACGAACCCAAAAACAACATCCTGATCTATGACCCATCGGGAAAGCTGCTCGGTATCTGGACCCTCGGGCTTTCTGGCGCGCACGGCCTGACCCTCCACAATGAAGGCGGCGAAGAGTTTTTGTACATTACTGACATCGCCTCGGGACGGGTAATCAAGGCTACGCTGACCGGGAAAATCGTGATGGAGTTGAAAAATCCCCGTCTCGAAGGAATTTACGATCAGGCTAGCAAGTATATCCCCACCGAAACGGCCATTGGCCCCAATGGTGATCTGTATGTAGCCGATGGCTACGGGTCCCAGTTTGTCCTGCGCTACGATGCAAAGGGTACCTTTATCAGCAAATTTGGGGGAGATAGTTATTTGCAGGAAGCAAAATTCAAGCAAGTACACGGGGTAGCCATCGACTACCGCGACAAAGCCAACCCGACGTTGATTTGCTCGGCACGGATGAAGAACGCCTTCAAACGCTTTTCCCTCGCGGGAGAATACCTTGAAACCTACTACCTGCCGGGTGCTTATGTGAGTCGGGCGGTATTGGACGATGACAATATTTATTCCGGGGTGTGCTTCGGAATGCTCCCTGGGGATTATAACCCAAAGCTCAATCGGGGCTTTGTGACTATCCTGGACAAAAACAATCGGGTGGTTTCCAATCCCGGAGGTACTGCCCCGGTGTATAAAGACGGAAAACTGGAAGTACTTCTACAAGATCAACCCATCTTCAAGCATTGTCACGATGTGTGCGTGGATACTGACAAGAATCTTTACGTATGCCAGTGGAACGCGGGCGGCGTGTACCCTTACAAGTTAGAGCGAGTGTAGGTTTCAGGGCTGTGAGACATAGCCAAAGGTTAAGGCGTGTTTTTAGTTATCCGAAACCGATGCTCGCGCGCATTTTTTATTGGTCAGCTTCCTTCTTTTTTTTCTTAAATGTAAGAATTACAGCGGCAATGAATACAGTCAGATAAAGAAAACCTAAAAATTTCTTTCTGAATACAAAATTTTGGAAGTCAAATTCTCTCATCAATGCCATTCCTAATACGAACGCCATTAATGCAAAAACGATATTGAAGCCAATCTTGTCTTTCATATTCTAGTGTTTTGTTAGTATATCAATTGTTATTCCAACTGCAAAAATAGTGTAATACCAATTTAGTTATTAAACGCCGTATTAAAAGCGTTCAGATAATGATGGTTTCCAGTAATTGATTTTATGGTTGTAGTATTCATTTCCTTGACCATTTTAGCTAACCATATTTTCAGACTTTCCATGGTTTCAAAT
>JBDNFP010000129.1:0-40209 GCA_041689775.1 Spirosomataceae bacterium | reverse complement strand
GCAGGTGTTTATAACATCTGCCTTTTTTCTGTTTTAAAAAAATGGGGGGCTGTTCTTGCGAACAGCCCCCCATTTTTTTGTCTCTCCCTTTTTACGATTTCTTTCGAATCTGAATAACTTTTAATTTATCCAATAGTATAATAAAAGGATAGGTAGGGTCAAACTCATACCATTTAGAACCAAAATTTAAACTGTTGGGTTTCTTGTGGTGATTATTCTGAAAAAGCTCACCCATCATTAATACGTCAAAAATTAATGAATTTTTAGACTTGTCGTGGTTATCGAAATTTTGATAACCATACTTATGGCCACTCCAATTAACGATAGCACCGTGGATTGGTCCCATCAGAAAATGAATGGGTAAAAGGAAGAAAAAAGCCCAGTGCATGTCGAGATACATGTATGCAACTATATAAAAGGCGCTATATAATATGATCCAGCCTAGGCGTGAGACCCAAGAGTCGCCCAGCTTCTCAATAAAATTCCACTCGGGATAATTTCGCTCAAATTGTGTTTCAATTGCCCGCTTTCTACTCAAAACGGCATTGTAAATATCCTTTGTCTCCCACATCATAGTAAAGACGTTTTTTGTATGGTGGGGTGAGTGAGGGTCTTTCTCTGTATCACTGAACGCGTGGTGCATCCGGTGCAAGATGGCATAAGCCCGAGGACTCAAGTAGGATGAACCTTGGGATAAATAGGTTAGTAAGTAAAAAAACTTTTCCCAAAATCTGTTCATTTTGAACATCTTATGGGCTGAATAACGGTGCAGGAAAAATGTTTGGCAAAAAAGTGAGAGATACCAATGCCCTACGAATGCGGTAATAACAGCGAACATAAACTAAGGATGAATTAAAAAGTCAAGAAATATAAATCAAAAATAATAGATAAAATTAACAAATCAACGGTAGATAACATCAGAAAGCCGTGGTAGCATAATTCAATAAATTCGCACCCATTTTCAATGCTAGTAGCCTAACATCCTCCGGGTCATTGTAAACACTTTGGTCTTCCCAACCATTTCCAAGATCACATTCAAATGAGTAAAAACAAATTAACCTTCCTTGATATATCAAACCAAAACCTTGGGGTGGTTTCTCATCATGAAGGTGTACTTTGGGTAGACCGTTAGGGAATTTGAATTTTTGATTGTAAATCGGATGATTAAACGGAAGTTCCACAAAATTCAATTCCGGAAAGACCTTCTTTATTTCCCGACGAATAAATTGATCAAGTCCATAATTATCATCAATGTGCAGAAATCCGCCCGCTAATAAGTAATTACGAAGATTCTTTGCCTCTGATTCAGTGAATACAACGTTTCCGTGCCCAGTCAAATGCACAAAAGGATATTGATAAATATCTGAACTACCAACTTCTACAATATCTTCTTCCGGATAAATATTCATCTTAAGTTGAGTATTGCAGAATTTAATGAGGTTAGGCAGTGATGTTTTATTTGCGTACCAATCTCCCCCACCTTCGTATTTGAGCTTGGCTATTTTATAAGATGACTGCGAGTAACTGGCTTGATTAACAGTGAAAAGAATCAGGAAAGAGAGAAATGTTTTTTTTGTCATTACTAAATACTACTATATGTTTAGGATTAATGTTTCTACTCAAGGCAGAATTTGCACCAAATTAATGCTGTGGCAGGCAATTACCGCTGCCGTTTCTGTTCTTAACCTTGTGGGCCCTAACGAAATCGGGACAAAACCATACTCCATACCTATTTGAATTTCAGTGGGACTAAAATCACCCTCGGGCCCGATCAGTATGGAAACAGTCTGATTTTTGGACGAAACCTCCATTAAATGTTCCGGTATTTCGTCATCCGCAACGTACGCTATATAACGCTGCTGATCCGTCACTTGGTCTAAGTATTCTTTAAAAGTTGCGTATAAAGTCAGTTCGGGAAGGTAATGTTGCTGAGACTGTTTCATTGCTGAAAGCGCAATCCTATTTAACCGTTCTAGATTCACGACTCTATTAATCGTCTCCTTATGGGTATGTTCGGAAACAATAAATTGAACCTTGTGAACGCCTAATTCAGTCATCTTCTCCACCATCCATTCATTCCTCTCAGCTATCCGGGTAGGGCATATCGCCATGTGAATGCGATAGTCGGGAAGTGGTATCATTATTTTCTCTACTACCACATACGTAGTTCTCCGAATATCAACTTTTTCTAGGCGACAACTACATAGCAATCCATTACCATCTGTCACCTGAATTACATCACCTTGTTTAAAGCGCAGGACTTTGGCACAATGACGACTTTCTTCCTCGTTTAGGTAGTTTAGGGCGTTATCAGGTTGATAAAATAAATGCATGGGTGATTACTTGGTGTACTCTTTGTGGGGTAGAGCAAAAATAATAGCCTTGGACGAAGAAACAAGATAATGTTTTTATTTGCGACAGGTATTCCTTGGTGAAATAAAATAGTATTATTCTTTGAATATATGTTTTTTAAGTCAAACAAACTAATAGTCTAACATCCCAGTAGATTCTTATTGACCTATAAGTAGTGATTTACTAACGTAAATGGGTGTTTAGATATCATTTTGATGCTTAATTCAGACTATTTGATATGTTATTTCAAGAAAGAGCCCTATTTTACAACACAAGAGCAAACGTAAGAATAGCACATAAAAAACTAAAAATATTACAATAAACCCAACAATACTACTGTTTTATTGAAATATTGTTAAATAATATTTTATAAAATTAACTATAATCATTATAATTGTACTGTAGTTTAAAAAAGTAATTCAAATTCTTTCTTTAAGTACCATTATGGCAAAAGCTAAACTTGAGTACATCTGGCTGGACGGGTATAAACCAACCCAAAGCCTCCGCAGTAAAACAAAAATAGAAGCCGATTTCAGTGGTAAATTGGAAGATTGCCCCATGTGGTCATTTGACGGTTCATCAACCGAGCAAGCTGTAGGTGGTTCTTCTGACTGTCTTTTAAAGCCTGTTTTCATCTGCTCTGATCCACAGCGTAAAGAAGCATTTCTGATAATGTGCGAAGTTCTCAATGCTGATGGTACTGCACACATTTCTAATGGGCGGGCTACAATTGAAGACGACGATAGTGACTTCTGGTTTGGTTTTGAACAGGAATACTTCCTGTATGATCCTGAAACCAATATGCCCCTTGGTTTTCCTGCTAATGGATACCCTGCGCCTCAAGGACCGTACTATTGCTCAGTTGGAGCAAAGAATGCTTTCGGTCGTGAAATCGTTGAAGAACACCTAGACGTTTGTCTTGATGCTGGATTGAACGTAGAAGGTATTAATGGAGAAGTGGCTGCTGGACAATGGGAATTTCAGATTTTTGCCAAAGGTGCCGAATCTGCTGGTGATCAAATTTGGGTTGCGCGCTATCTGTTGGAGCGTATCGGTGAAAAATATGGTATTGTTGTTAATTGGCACTGTAAGCCTCTTGGAGATACTGACTGGAACGGTTCAGGAATGCACGCTAACTTCTCCAACTCAGCTTTACGTACCGCTGGCAATAAGGAAACATACGATATTATATGCAACGCGTTTGCACCATTTGTGGCTGAGCACATCGCTGTTTATGGCGCTGACAATCACTTACGTTTGACTGGTAAACACGAAACTCAATCTATAGATCAATTTAGCTACGGAATTTCTGACCGTGGAGCTTCCATTCGTATACCAATTGCTACGGTAGAAAGAGGCTGGAAAGGTTGGCTGGAAGACCGTCGTCCTAATTCTGCTGCTGATCCCTACAAAGTTGCGGCTCGCATAATTAAGACCGTGAAATCTGCAAAAGTATAATCTGAATTATAATCAGTAAAGCCTCCGGTGAACACCGGAGGCTTTACTGATTATAACCAAAAATATCCTCACCTACTTAGTCGTCATCCTCTTCGTTGCTTACGAACGAATATAAATTTTTATCAAGGTTTAGACGACCAGCATTAAAGTGGGTAATGAAGTCATTAACTACTTTCTCCGTAATCTCTGTCTTATTCAATCCCACTTCAAGTCCAACGCCGTACTCAAACTCTGTATCAATTTCAAGGTGTTCGGAAACTTTCACCTCCTCATTCTCCTCAATTTCTTCAATATATTCAGTCAGCAATATCTCAGCCTCCTCATCTACTTCGGGATCAACAACATCAGTTATACTACGTTCCTCCGGAATAATATAATCAGGCATTTGATTTTGCAGCCGTTCTACCGCAAGATCATAAACGAGAGATGAATGGTGCAAACGCAAGGTATAAATAAATGCATCATATACTACCTCACGTGAGTTGTGATAGCCAATGAACTGAACGTGAGCATGCTCATTATTTTCTTCCTCCTCCTCTTCTTTAAATTCATCCTCCACGTAAATGTAATTCATTCCTTCTGCCCTACATTCTTTCTTTAACTGGGCAATTTCTTCGGGATCAAAACCGGGATTCATAGTTTTAAATAATTGTTGTTTAAACTTTTATTATTGATAAGATTATGAGGTTCGAATTTACGCCTGATTTGTTAATATTTATATTAAGCCGGGGTTAAACCTACATTAAAGCACAAAACTAATTTATAAACGTTTCCCTCTGTAATCTTAACAGATCACAATGTAGTAATTTATTGAATATAATAAACTAAAAAGCCCACAAGGGTGGGCTTTTTAGTTTATCGGATAAACAGCATTTCACGGTACTTTACCAAAGGCCAGTCCTCATCATCAATGATCAGTTCCAATTTGTCGACGTGATATCTAATTTCTTCAAAGTATCCTTTTACCTCCTCGGTATACATTTTAGCTTTTTGTACCAAATCCTCCATGTTATTTGCCACTTTTCGGCTTTCCGTCATTTGGTACACCAAGCGTTTAATAATAGTTATATGCTCTGATATCTCTCTGATAATTTCCTTGATTGGCTCTGCCTCGGCTTTCATATCAAGCTCAGCCAGCGAGCGAGCCGTCTGAGCTAATTTGAATTGATACTTCACTGCGGTAGAAACAATATGGTTCAAAGCAAGGTCTCCCATTACCCTTGATTCAATTTGGATTTTCTTTACGTAGTTCTCTAACTCAATTTCATACCTCGCATGGAGCTCTCGACCGGAAAAAACCTCAACACCCTCAAATAATTGGATAGTTTCGGCCTTGGTGTACTGTTCTAATGCCTCGTACGTGGTTGTTATATTAGATAACCCTCTTGCTTTTGCCTCAGCTACCCATTCTTCGGAGTAGCCATTACCCTCAAACAAAATGTTTTTAGATTCAACGTAATATTTTTTTAGAATTTCAACTACAGCAATTTTCTTTTCCTCCCCGGTACTTAGCCGTTCATCCAGTTCTTTCTTGAAGTCCATTAACTGCCGAGCCACAATTGTATTGAGGACGATCATCGGAGAAGCGCTATTTGCATTACTTCCTACCGCTCGGTACTCAAATTTATTACCTGTAAAGGCAAAAGGAGACGTTCTGTTACGATCGGTATTATCCCTAAATAGCTGAGGAATACGGGTAATACCTAGTTTATAGTAGAAATTTTCTCCCTTTTCAAGGGTAATCTCCCCGCTATTCACGAGGTCTTCTAACATACGGGTAAGTTGCGAACCCAAAAAAACAGAGACAATAGAAGGCGGGGCTTCGTTGGCTCCCAGGCGATGTTCATTTCCTGAGGAAGCAATGGATGCTCTCAGAAGATCTGCGTTATCGTGTACTGCCTTGATAACATTTACAAGAAAAGTGAGAAATCGTAAATTTTCTTTCGGCTTAGAAGTGGGCGCCAATAAATTGATACCAGTATCTGTTGACAACGACCAGTTATTATGCTTACCGCTACCATTTATACCCGCAAATGGTTTTTCATGAAAAAGTACCTTAAAGCTATGCCTTTCAGCCACCTTTTGCATAATATCCATCAGTAGGGCATTATGATCAATGGCCAGATTTACCTCCTCAAAAGTAGGGGCACACTCAAATTGACCGGGTGCGACCTCGTTGTGACGGGTACGGACCGGAATACCGAGCTTTAACGCTTCAAATTCAAAATCAACCATAAAGGCGTTTACACGCGGTGATATTGAACCAAAATAGTGATCTTCAAGTTGTTGACCCCTCGCTGGTCCATGGCCAAAAACAGTTCGTCCTGACATCACGAGATCAGGGCGAGCGTAATATAATGCTTTATCGACGAGAAAATATTCCTGCTCGATACCAAGAGTTGGGGTTACTTTTGATACGTCACGATTGAAGTACTGGCAGACGTTGGTAGCAGCCTTATCCAACATATTAAGTGCCCGGAGCAAGGGAGCTTTATAGTCTAGTGCTTCTCCCGTGTACGCAATAAATACCGACGGAATACACAAAGTTTTTCCACCCGCTCCATTATCCATCAGAAAAGCAGGAGAACTTGGATCCCAACCTGTATAACCCCGAGCTTCAAAAGTAGCCCTTATGCCACCACTAGGAAAAGACGACGCATCGGGTTCTTGTTGAACAAGGGCACTGCCTTTAAATTTCTCAACAGCCTTGCCAGCAGAAGTAAGGTCAAAAAATGAATCATGCTTTTCGGCCGTGGTGCCCGTAAGAGGTTGAAACCAGTGCGTATAGTGGGTGGCTCCGCGGGATATCGCCCAAGATTTCATGGCGGTGGCAACCTCTTCGGCAACTGCCATATCAATAGTAGAACCTGACCGGATGGCATTAGAAATTTTTATATAAGCCTCAGGAGAAAGTAGCGTCCTCATGGTATCCTCATTGAAAATATTGGCCCCAAATAGTTCTGTTATTTTTTCACTCGGAGGAGAAAGCGGAATTGGCTGTCGGCTTAGTGCTACCTCAATTGCTTTGGATCGAAATGTCATAGGGATACCTATTTTTTACAGTCAATATTGACTAAATGTTAAATTTTCATTAAAAATAATAGTACTTATTTAAATTAAAACTGACTTTTGTGAAATAAATAGTAGTTGATGATTAGTAGAATAAATTTAGTCGGAATCATTGGTATCCTATGGGTAATAGTTTTCCAGATTACGCGTTCCCTCTTTTTTGCCTATCAGTACTTTAATTCCGGTCAGCATACACTATCCATTTTCCTATCTTCAGCCTGGCACGGGCTCAAAATGGATATTTCCTTTTCAGCTTACCTACTTCTACTACCAACCTTGATTATGGCAGGGACTGCCAAACGATGGAAATGGTATCAGATATTCCTAAACTATTATACAGTTACTATTTCGATAGTGATAGCACTAATTATTACGGTGGACCTGGAAGTTTTCAAAGTCTGGGGTTTCAGGCTCGATAGTACACCGCTTCATTATCTTGTCCACCCAAAGGAAGCAATGGCCTCCATGGGATCCGCTCCGTTATCGTTACTCCTCTTTATTTTCATTACTTTGAGTGGCCTGCTCTATTGGGTACATTATAAATTTGGTGTAGCCCGAATTGATAAATTGACTAAATCCCAACAATTCCTTACCCCGGCGCTATTTATATTACTGAGTGGGGCACTAGTTATCCCAATACGGGGAGGATTCCAGCTAGCCCCAATGAATGAGAGCTCTGTGTACTATTCCTCAAATAACTTCGCCAATCAACTAGCTATAAATCCATCCTGGAATTTTTTCAGCTCCCTTTTTAATAAGTCCGACTTTGACACTAATCCATTTAAGGTAATGAATGAATCGGAGGCAAAGTCCTTGATGGCTTCCCTTTCAACCCAAGAATCCGGAATTACCCAGATAATCAAAGTTGACTCTGCCACCAATATAATTATTATAATTTGGGAAAGTTTTACCGCCAAAGTTGTGGCACCACTTGGTGGACTCCCCAATATCACACCCCAATTTGAATCACTGGCAAAAGAAGGTATTTTATTTTCTACTATGTATGCCAGCGGTGATCGTAGTGATAAAGGCCTAATTTCTATTCTGAGTGGCTACCCTGCTCAGCCAATTACCTCGATTATAAAACTCCCTACCAAAACCGCATCATTGCCTTCTCTACCGCACGTTTTTAGATCTAAGGGTTATAGCACGTCTTTTTACTACGGGGGTGAAACCGAATTTGCCAACATTAAATCATATCTACTACAAGAGAGATTCGATCAGATTATCGATCGGAATTCATTTGATGAAGAAGAAATGAATTCAAAATGGGGAGCCCATGATCACGTGGTTCTGAACCGACTCATCAAAGACCTAGACCAACAAAAATCCCCCTTCTTTTCAACCCTATTTACTTTAAGTAGTCACGAACCCTTTGAAGTTCCGGCAAAAACCGTGATCGAGGGAAAGGATAATGAGCATCTATTTTTAAATTCCCTGCACTATACTGATACTAGTATTGGAGAATTTATCAGGGAAGCTAAGACAAAACCCTGGTGGGACGACACGCTAGTCATCATTATTGCTGATCATGGGCACCCAATGCCCAAAACCGAAAGTGATAAACCAAGCCAATTTCACATTCCGATGCTTTGGTTGGGTGGTGTACTGAAAGATAAGGGAATGGTATTTGATTCCATCGGCTCACAAGTGGATCTCGCTTCAACTTTACTTGGTCAATTTGGGTTCAATGCTGATAAATTTATGTGGAGTAAAAATCTATTCCAATCCGGTAGAACTCCTTTTGCTTTCTACTCGTTTAATAATGGTTTCGGATTCATGAAAACCAATGGTAATTTCACTTTCGACAATGTAGGACAGATCGACATGGAGAAAAAAGGCATCATCACAGAAAATGACAAGCGCATCGGGCGGGCCTACCAACAAAGCTTATTCGATGATTTTTTAAGTCGTTAGGTCAAAATGAGTAGCTTTACACCATAAAATTATTGAAAATGAAGAGAGTAGCTTTCTATACACTAGGTTGTAAATTAAACTATTCTGAGACATCCTCAATTTCCAGGATGTTTGAGGATAAAGGGTACAAGAAGGTAGAGTTTAATCAATCACCTGACATATTTATCATTAATACTTGCTCAGTTACTGATAACGCCGATAAAAAATGTCGCAAAATTGTCAGAGAAGCCCAACAAATTAACCCGGATGGGTTTGTTGCGATCATCGGTTGCTATGCCCAGCTCAAACCAACCGAAATTTCTGAAATACCGGGGGTTGATGCAGTATTAGGTGCGGCGGAAAAATTCAGATTGGTAGAGTTGATGGACACCTTCCATAAAGTACCCGTTGGCACCAAGGCGCAGGTGCTTACCTCCTCCATTGAAGAAGCAATAGAATATCATACATCCTACTCGTTAAATGATCGCACCCGTACTTTTCTGAAAGTACAGGATGGATGTGATTACCCTTGCTCCTACTGCACCATTCCGCTTGCCCGAGGCAAAAGCCGTTCAGACAGTATCCAAAACGTAGTAAGGGCGGCCAAAGAGATCGCCGCAAAAGGAGTAAAAGAAATTGTCTTGACTGGTGTTAATATCGGAGACTTTGGAATTAAAAACGGGACCCGCGAGACCTCATTTCTTGACCTCATAAAGGCATTGGATGAAGTAGAAGGTATCGAACGCTTCCGGATTTCATCAATCGAACCAAATCTATTATCGGATACTATCATTGAATTTGTTGCTAAATCAAAGCGATTTGTACCCCATTTCCATATTCCGCTACAATCGGGCTCTAATACCATGTTAGGATTGATGAAGCGAAGGTATCGCCGAGATCTTTACGTTGACCGGGTCCAAAAGATAAAGGGCTTAATGCCAGACTGCTGTATTGGGGTAGATGTAATCGTGGGGCATCCTGGCGAGACTCATGAAGAGTTTCTGGCTACTTACGAGTTTCTTAACCAACTCAATATTTCTTACTTACACGTATTTACCTATTCCGAAAGGGACAACACCAGTGCTTTAGAAATAAAGCCGGTGGTACCGAAGAAAATACGTTCGGAACGGTCAAAGATGCTTCATATCCTTTCTGACAAGAAAAAGAGAGCTTTCTACGAATCACAAACGGGAACAACCCATCAGGTACTTTTTGAGGATGACGTTCAGGATGGAAAAATGCAGGGATTTACTGAGAATTATGTCAGGATTTCTGCTAGATACGATCCACTCCTGATCAACGAAACCAAGGAAGTACTTCTCACCCAAATAAATGAAAACGGTATTTTTGAAGTAGAAGAAAGTGATGTAATCATCCTTCATTCGTCCGTTTTGGCGGTATAACTTCTTCTTAGGTTGTACTCCTTTATATACGAAGAAGTTGACCACCAAAGGCAGACAACTTCTTTTAAGTACAACAAAACCACAGAAACACTGTGGTTTTGTTGTGTTCCGTATAAGTATTTTAAGCTTCTACCAAGAACTCATCGTGCTGACTGATATCCAATCCAACCTTCTCGTCCTCTTCCGAAACTCGTAATGGAAGAATAAGATCGGTGACTTTTAGTAGAAGCAATGACATTCCGAAAGCGAAAGCTGATACAATCACTAACGCGATCATGTGATTGAAAAATAAGGTCGTTTCACCGTAAGCCAGGCCTTGATCAACAACTCCACTGTTAACACCACTGCTGGCGAAAATTCCGGTCATAATCATACCTACCATACCTCCAACACCGTGGCAAGGAAAAACGTCAAGGGTGTCGTCAAGGGTAGACTTCGAGCGAAGATGCGCAATGTAATTACTAGTGATCGAAGCAATAACTCCAATAAATATTGAGGCAGGAATTGTTACGAATCCAGCAGCGGGCGTAATAGCAACAAGGCCGACTACTGCACCGATACAAAAGCCAAGGGCAGAAACTTTCTTTCCTTTGGCCGCGTCGAATAAAATCCAGGCCAGACCACCAGCACCCGCTGCGGTATTGGTAGTAGCAAATGCGGATACAGCGAGTGCTGATGCACCTACTGCTGATCCGGCGTTAAATCCGAACCAACCAAACCATAACAGACCAGTACCTAACAATACGAAAGGAATATTAGCAGGGGGTAATACAGTTGATTCCACGTGAGACTTCCGTCTTTTTAAATATAATGCACCGGCAAAAGCAGCCCAACCCGCTGACATGTGTACTACAGTACCACCGGCAAAGTCAAGTACTCCCATTTTGAACAGAAGCCCCTCGGGGTGCCAAGTCCAGTGCGCCAGTGGTGCGTAAACAAATAGGCTAAAAAGGATTATAAAGAGCACATACGAACGGAAATTAACCCGCTCAGCCATTGATCCTGTTACGAGTGCAGGCGTGATCACTGCGAACTTCAACTGAAAGAAAGCAAACAAAGCCAAAGGAATAGTAGGTGCTAGAGACCAAGGTTTTGATTCCAGTACACCATTAAACATGAAAAATGACGCAGGATTCCCAAAGAATCCACCGATTGAATCACCAAAGGCTAGGCTAAAACCAACTGTCACCCACAAAACACTGATTACGCCCATAGCTATAAAACTTTGGAGCATCGTTGATATAACATTTTTGTTATTTACCATACCACCATAAAAATAGGCTAGTCCTGGCGTCATCAGTAGTACCATTGCGGAAGCTACCAGCATCCAGGCAATGTCTCCGGTATCAAGTCCTTCGGTCACAATTTGAGTCGGAACCGATGGCACAAATATTCCAATTAGGCTAATCACTAACAGAATAATGAGGGGAATGTAATTGGGTTTTTGCATTTTCATGAATGATTTTGGTTGTACTTACTTTTGGGAATTCTCGGTTGCTCGGCTTTGTTAAGGGGTACTCTTAGAATGAATAAATGAAGGCCATCCCAATGGTTGTTTGACTATTCTTAGTAAAGCGTCCGCTTGAATCTTCAAATTGCTGTACCTCAGTCGCACCGGAAATTTTAGGGTAGCTATCAATCCGTATTTCGGGTTTCAGGAAGATATGACCGTCTCCCAGAGAAATGTTTCCGGTTAAGGTGAAAGAATTTACGGTTGTTCCTTCATCCAAGCGGTTCAACACCGCACGGACTCCGCTTTGGTTATTAAAGTTTTCGTAACGAGCACCAATGCCAAATCCATCAGTAATCGCAAGGTTGGCGTATACAGCAGCACCGCCCCATGTTTTGGTCTCAGAAGGGCCTCCGCCACCCTGGTAATCACCTTTTTGGGCACCATAAGCGGCATTTAACCCCAAAAGGAATTTCTCGGTTATTTGGTAGCTGGTGGTGATATCAAACAAACGATAGTAAGCATTATCAGCACTTACCGAAGGAACATCGGCACTTGCTTCGTTACTATTGATGAAGTTTAGATATACGTTCCAGTTCTCTACGGGTGCCACAAACAACTGACTGATAAATCCTTTCTTCCGGTTGTTATCACCAAGACCATCTACGTTATTCACCAATCCTATCATCAGCGAGGCGTTGTCAGCAAAAGAGTACGTTGCTTTCAAGCCAGTGTGATAAAAAGGGCCGTTATTAAATAGGTTAGAAAGTGAATAGTTAAAGTTCACCGGAGCATCAATTACCTCATACCCAATGTGGGTTCCAAATTGACCAGCGGTCATCGAAAACTTATCAGTAAAATTATACGTGAAGTAAGCTTGCTTAATGGCTAATGCCATACTAGTAGACCCCAAAGGACCAATAGCGTTGCCATAATTACCAAGATCAGCGTTCGGACCAAAGGTGAGATCGACTACCGCCTCAGATTTATCGTTGGTGTAGGTCATTTTGGTCTGAACCAGACCAAGTTGGAATTGACCTGAAACCTGATCGAATGCTCGAGCGTAATATGGTCCCAGATTGGAACGTGATTGTGGCTTATTAAGATTACCAATATAGTAAGAATCCAAATACCCGGAAAAGGTGAAAGGACTTTTCCCATCGGCTTCTTCTTCCACCACAGTGGTTTGTTTTTGATCTTCAACTTTCTTGGTAGTTTCTTCATCACCCTTGGCAAAACCCAAAAATGGTATTAAAATAGATAATACTGCGAAATAAAACTTCTTCATAATTTTATTCTGTTTAAATAAGTACTTAGTTATCCATTAATTACATGACAAATATTAACTATTTATGGTTATTATCAAATAATATGGTCATTTGATTAGCATTTTTACATTAAATTCATCTTTTAGTGTAATTTTTCATTTATTTCTCAACATAAAAACCAATTATTTTTCATTTTTATACAATTAATTTTATTCTGTTTAAATACAATTTGACAAAATTGTTAGTAAACTAACTATCATACCGGATATAGTCAACTATATATATTTAGTTATATAAATGGATTATACATTGAACCGGACTAGGCACAAAAAAAGGGCTTACCGAAGTAAGCCCTTTAATTAATTGTAATTTATATTATTCGGCGTGCAACCAAGACTTCTTAGCAAGCAAGGTATCTGAATCTTCTTCTTGTTCTGGATCTGGCACGCAGCAATCCACCGGACATACCGCCGCACATTGAGGCTCTTCGTGAAAACCTACGCACTCAGTACATTTATCAGAAACTATATAGTAAAATTCGTTCGATACAGGAACCTGTTTTTCTTTGCCACTTACGATGGTACCATCGCCAAAATCTACTTCATCAAGACTAGTACCATCGCCCCACGCCCATTCGACTCCACCCTCGTAGATGGCTGTGTTAGGACATTCTGGTTCGCAAGCGCCACAGTTGATGCATTCATCGGTTATCATTATAGCCATGCTCGTCGGATTGTTTATATTTGTTCGACATTAACTAATATTGAACAACAAATATAACTATTTAAAGTTTCCCAACAATCAATATCTTTACAATTAACCGTTCAGATTGAACAATACGCATATATAGTAAAATGATATCTAGAAATAAAAGAATAAACGCATTTGTGAAATTAGGGGAGTACATCAATGACCCTACTCATTCGATAGAGTTAGAAGAAATAAAGTACGCTGCCCGAAATACGAATAGCTGGTTTGTGCCCGAAAATAGTCAATTAGCCCTCGATACTATCTGTAATTATTTCCTCCAACCTCAGCTACTCTCTGAATTTGCTAACAATTACCCTGATGTACTTCTACCAAAGAGAATTGGCGTGGTAATGGCTGGCAATATACCAGCAGTAGGCTTTCATGATGCTTTGTCGGTTATTTTGAGTGGGCATCATTTACTGGCCAAGCTTAGCAAAGACGATACTCCTTTGATGTATTTTCTACTGAATACACTAGTAAAGATTGAGCCTGAGTTGAGCAACTCCATTTCCTTCGTCGATAGAATTAATGCGGCAGACGCCTACATCGCCACGGGAAGTGACAATACAGCACGGTACTTCAATTACTATTTTGCCAAAAAGCCCCATATCATTAGAAAAAATCGCACCTCAGTGGCGGTACTTACTGGTATCGAAACCCGGGAAGAGTTAAAAGAGCTCATGCAGGATATACTTTTATTCTTCGGGTTGGGTTGCCGTAATGTCTCAAAACTATATGTTCCGGAACACTATGACTTTACAACCTTATTTGAGTGTGCAGAAGAGTTGAGGCCTATGTATGCCAATCATCACAAGTACTTCAATAATTATGAATACAACAGGTCGATTTTATTGGTAAACCGGACCGAACATCTAGATAATGGTTTCCTAATTATGACAGGAAACCAGGCGTTGGTTTCTCCTTTGAGTGTAGTTTACCATGAGGCTTATCAGTCAATTGAAACCTTAGGCGAGACGTTTGCTACCCAAAAGGACTCCATTCAGTGTATAGTAGGAAACCCAGAAACTACCCCAGCCACTATCTCGTTTGGAAAGGCTCAACAACCTAATTTATTCGACTTTGCCGACAGGGTTGATACCATGCATTTTTTAAGTGCCTTGTAACAGACGAAGGCGGCGGACTACGTAGTCCGCCGCCTTCGTCTGTTCTTTAAGCCTAATCTATTAATCAATACCGCCAACTCGTTAAATCTGCACTCTCAGGCGCGGAGGTTTCCATCCTCTGCATCATTTTGGGCACGTACATAGTATTGTAGCGAAGCCTTGATAGATAATTAGGTTGGGTATGATCGCCATTCCAGCAATGCTCAGCGCGGTCACCGTAATCTACCTCTCCGTAATAATGCGGCGTTTTGGTGGTTTTTAGATAGTTCTCCATCAGATAGACTGCATTGTTTAGGTAGTAGTTATCCATATCACCGCAGTAGATATGAATCTTTCCCGTCAATTTTGGACCCAATGTTTTCCAGTCTCTTTTCAGGATATGCATTAAATCAAAATTCTCTTTCCAGTAGTTAGCTACGGATCGATCAATTACACCAGTCTTTTTATCCCAAATGGGTTTAGGGTAACCGTCCGCTCCTGCCGGGGAATATACCGCCTGCCAAATATCCCATTGGTCACCCGACCTTCCCTTGGAGCCGAGTACCATTTCACGGTAGTTCATATCTTGTAATGTGCATTGCATTTCCCCCAAGTAATTACGCTTTCCGGGCTTGGGCGTTTTTTTGAAGGGTCCTTCCCAAAAATAAGCATTAGTATCTTTATACAAGTTAACCATGGTATATGCCTCAAAGGTTATTGGGTCTGGGCACGCTGCAAAACAGCCATTAAATTCATCGGGATAAAATACCTGAGCCGCTAAGGCTTCCCAGCCACCCGTAGATCCTCCGTAGGTAAACCGGGCCCACCCTTGGCCAATTCCACGGTATAACCGCTCAATTTCGGGCAGAAGCTCGTACATGATAGCGTCACCGTAGGGACCGATGTTAGCCGAATTAACTGCGTAAGAATCATCATAAAAAGGATTGGCGTGCTGAATCTCGACGGCCATAAACCGAGGAAAATCCTTGCTTGTCCATTGTTTGTAGGTATCGTAGGCTTCCTGGGCTACAATTTTGTCGTAGCCATAAATCCCAAAACGCGCGCTATATGCCGAAGTATCCATATCCGCCGGGGGAGGTGTTTCACTAAACCCACCAAAGCTATCCGGGAAATGTCCGTGGAAAAGTGCCAGTGGGTACTTGGCTTCCGGGTGCTCATCAAAACCATAGGGAAGCAGCACCCAAGCGGCCAAATGCATATCCCGTCCCCAGAACTCACTCAGTTTTTTGGATTTGATCTTTATATATTTAATATACTTGGTCTGCTTAGTTGCCGGATCCGGGAGTTCGGGATTCACCTGATCAAGTACTATCTTGACGGACTTCTTTGAGGATGGATCAAACTGTACCTTGATGGGTTTGCTGTATATATTGCCGGGGGCGGTCCGCCAATTTTGCCCTTCACCCCGGTCCATGGGTAGTTTTACCGTATGGCCATCGCTCCGCTTAAAAGTTTCATATTTATGCAAGAGGACTTGTAAATAGTACTCACCGGCTGGCAGGCCGGAGAGAGTCTGCTGAGGATAGCCAACGGAGCTAGCATCGTATACTACTTTTTGACCTTGCCCAACGTTTTCGACGTCCATCCCAAAAAATTGCTGGGTATCAACCTCGTCCTTGATTTGAAATCGAGGCTCGCCCTCAGGCTTAGTTGATAGAAATAGCAGTAACCGGCCGTCGAGCTTTTCGTCCGCACTGGTTTTCGGAAATTCGATTTCAAATTTCCCGAAGCTCTGCGATTGGACCATCAGGCCCGTTAGCAGCAGTATGATACTTACTAGAACTTTTTTCATTTGCAACGACTAGTTTAGGTTTAGAAAAAATTGGCTATTTACTTTAAAGCCCAGTTAAGAAAGTCTGGGAACACCTTACCCCAAGTACTTGGGTTATGCTCTCCTTCTTTGACCTCCACATAGTGAATGTCTTTCCCCCATTGATACCCTTTCCGCTCCAATTCTGCTATGAGATCAAGCGTATCATCGATGGAGTCGATGATACCGTCGTTATCCCGGTCATCTTTTTCGTCGTTGGTACCGGTCTCAAACCAAAACTTTACCTCTGGATGCCCTGGGGTGGTTCTGATAATTTTGTGCATTATCCGATCCATTTCATCATAATCATCCTTTAAATCCCGTTGCCGCCACCAGAATGATCCCGAAAAGACCCCAGCTTTGGAAAAATAATCTGAATGATTCCAAGCAATATCCATGGCCATTAATCCCCCCAAAGAAAAACCCGCGATGAACCAGTCTTTCCTATCTTGACTGACCTTGTAATGAAACTCTATGTAAGGAATCAATTCCTGAATGATAAACTCCGTTGTTTGGGTGGCTTTACGTCCCCGGTTGGCATAATCAGGCTGGGAGCTGGTACCGTATTCAATTAATCGATCCTGATTAGCGTGGACTCCCACCACCAAAACTACCGATTCTGTGGTTGAGGAAAGAAATTTATCAACCGTTTTGAGCATACCTAAGGCCGGAAAATCCTGGCCATCAAATACAAAAAGTACCGACATGGGATTCTTCGGCACTTTTTCCTTGGGGCTAATAATCGAAATCTTAACTTCTCTATTCAACTTTACTGACTTCACGCTTTTCGATACCGTACTACATGGCACCGACTGAGCTGAGGCGCTGGAATTTTTACTCACTACACAACTAATTAAAAGAAGAAATGGAACAATCTGGCTTGCCAATAGTGAAGATTTCATTAATGGACGGCTTTAAGAACTTTTGACATAATTTTAGGAACTAATGTTAAGAAATCCAACAAATTAATAGATTTGCGAGGAACAATAACTCTTTTCGTTTTGCAAGAGAATCACATTAGCTACTACTCCCACTATCTTGGGAGATCCATCGACCTACTAGTTTATGGCCATTGGGGTTATCCTATTCTACTATTCCCTACAACTATGGGCAGATTCTATCAAGCCAAAGATATGGGCTTGATAGAATCTGTGAGAGGTCTGGTAGAATCGGGTAAGTACAAAATTTACTGCATTGATAGTATTGATGCCGACTCCTGGTACGGAAAGTATCTGCATCCCGGCACAAGAGTTGCCAACCACGCACAATATGACAAATTTCTGACCCACGAGTTAGTACCGATGATCCAAACCCAATGCTCCGTTGACAAAATTGGGGTAGCAGGATGTAGTTTTGGTGGTTTTCATGCCGCCAATTTTGCCTTTAAACATCCCGAACAGGTCGCCTACCTGATTTCGATGAGTGGAGCCTTTAACATTCGTTCCTTCCTCGATGGTCATTATGATGATAATGTGTACTTCAATAATCCAGTAGACTATATGCCTCAGGAACAAGGATGGCGGTACGGACACATGAAAATAGTGCTGGGGACTTCGGAGTGGGACATTTGTCTGCATGCAAATCGTACTCTTTCAAACATTCTGAATAGCAAAGGAATCAACCATTGGCTGGACGTCCGGGGTTGGGAAAAACACGATTGGCCGTTGTGGAATAATATGCTGCCTGAATACCTGTCCAAATTGTTATAATTAATCATTTTCCTATATTTACTAACCAATCAGTAAGAAACTCAAAATCCATCATGAAAAAAATCGGGATACTATTTGGAATGGAAAATACCTTTCCACAGGCTTTTATCGATCGTATAAATAGTAAAGGAGAATCAGGAATTATGGCCGAAGCGGTTTCAATAGATAAGGTAATTCAGGCCGAACCTACTGAGTACGCCGTTATCATTGACCGCATTTCGCAGGATGTCCCCTTCTACCGCGCTTATCTTAAAAATGCGGCTTTGTGTGGCACCGCCGTGATTAATAATCCATTCTGGTGGAGTGCCGATGAAAAGTTTTTCAACAACTGTCTCGCCGAAAAAGTAGGGGTTCCGGTTCCAAAAACCGTTCTACTTCCTTCAAAGGACCGTCCTGCTGATACCAGTGAATCCTCTTTCCGGAATTTAAAATTTCCATTGGCCTGGCAAGAAATGTTTGATTATATCAGCTTCCCTGCTTACATGAAGCCCCACTCAGGCGGTGGTTGGAAGAGCGTCTATAAAGTAACCGATGCTGACGATCTCTGGGCTAAACACGACGAAACAGAGCAGCTTGTCATGATGCTACAAGAAGAAATCGTCTTTGATGATTACGTGCGTTGCTATTGCATTGGTCAAAAGGATGTGCGCATTATGCCCTATGAGCCAAGAAACCCCCATCACTTGCGGTACGCCTCCGAAATGAAGGCAACTGGCCCCGCGGGAAAAAAGTTGTTGGCTACCATTCATGATTATGTATTACTACTTAACAATGCCCTTGGTTACGACTTCAATACGGTAGAATTTGCGGTGAGAAATGGTATTCCCATCGCCATTGACTTCTGCAATCCTGCCCCTGATGCTGACATACACTCGGTAGGTCAGGATAACTTTGATTGGGTAGTTGAATCTGCCGCCAACATGGCTATTGCACGGGCCAAGAATCAAATACCGGGTCAGGATAACCTTACTTGGGGATCCTACATTCGTAATTCAGCCATGGGATTACCCTTGGGCGGTCCAGTTTCCGTAGAAGAAAAGCTTAAGAAAGCCCCGGCCAAAGCAGCTACCAAAACCACTAAAAAGAAGTAAACCATAAATATCACACTCTATGCGAACGTTCACGTTGGGGATTGAAGAGGAATTCCAGACCATTGACCCTGTCACCAGAAATCTGCGCTCCCATATGTCAAAGCTGGTGGAGGGGAGTAAGATTGTCCTTAAAGAACGGGTCAAAGCCGAAATGCACCAGGCAGTTGTGGAAGTAGGAACCAATATTTGCCACAATATTCAGGAAGCGCGGGAGGAAGTCACGTACCTACGGAAGATGATTTTGGATATGGCTGCCGAGCAAAACTTGCAAGTAGCAGCGGCGGGCACCCACCCTTTTGCTGATTGGGTCGATCAGTTGATTACCGAAGATCCACGGTACGACGAGCTGATCGATGAGATGAGAGATGTGGCCCGTGGAAACCTTATTTTTGGCTTACACGTACACGTTGGGATAGAAACCCGTAACGAGGGAATCCAAATCATGAATGCAGTGAGGTACTTCTTACCCCACATTTATGCTCTATCGACCAACTCGCCATTTTGGTGTGGCCGTAATACCGGGTTCAAATCCTATCGGTCCAAAGTATTTGACAAATTCCCCAGAACGGGTATTCCCGACTTCTTCGCCAGTGCGAGCGAATACGATGAGTACCTTAATCTTCTGGTAAAAACCAAGTGCATTGATAATGGGAAGAAGATTTGGTGGGATATCCGTCTCCATCCTTTTTTCAACACCGTTGAGTTCAGAATTTGTGACGTACCCATGCGGGCTGAGGAAACGATTTGCCTAGCGGCCATCATGCAGGCATTGGTGGCTAAAATACACAAGCTTCAACGGCAAAACCTCAATTTTCGCCCCTATCGGCGGATTCTGATCAATGAAAACAAATGGAGAGCCGCCCGTTTTGGTATTCACAGCAAACTCATTGACTTTGGTATTCAAGAAGAAGTGGAGTTTAAGCAACTTATGTATGAGCTACTTGAATTCATTGATGACGTAGTGGATGAACTCGGCAGCCGCAAGGAAGTTGAATACGTTCACCAAATACTCGAAATGGGTACCGGGGCCGATCGTCAATTGGCAGTTTTTGAGGCTACCAATGACATGAATGCTGTCGTTGATTATATCGTTTCGGAAACTAAGATTGGAATTGTGTAGTTCTAAAAGAAAGAGTGCATTTTTAGAATTAAAGACTCCGGATGATTCCTAATAAACAAGTACGCATCGCCATTCTCGACCTCTACAATGGGGTCGAGAATGAAGGTATGCGTTGTATCAAAAAAATTGTCAATGATTTCGGGATTAATGCAGAAATTAGGATTGATTGCCAGATCTTCGATGTAAGGCAACACACCCAACTTCCAGACCTTAGTTTTGACATTTATATTTCAACGGGCGGTCCGGGTAGTCCGGCTCCCGAAGGACACCCTTGGGAAAGAAAGTATTTTCGTTTTCTGGACACTCTGTGGCAGTACAACAAAAAACATCACAACCGATCCAAAAAGTACCTGTTTCTGATTTGCCACTCCTTCCAATTAGCCTCTAATCACTGGCAAATTGGTAAGGTCTGTAAGCGAAGGTCTAATTCATTCGGAACCTTCCCGGTTCATCAGACTCATGCCGGACATAAAGATCCTTACTTTGCTGAATTAAGCGACCCTTTCTGGGTAGTTGACTCCCGTGATTATCAGATAATTGAACCAAATTATCACGTCTTGGAACACCTCGGGGCAAAGATTATATGCCTTGAAAAAAAACGTCCCCACGTGCCATTAGACAGAGCAATCATGGCCATTCGGTTTTCCAACGAAATCTTTGGTACCCAATTTCACCCCGAGGCAGATGCCGAGGGTATGTTAAGGTACTTCTTAAAGGAGGATAAGAAGCAAAACGTGATCAAGAATCACGGCGAGGAAAAATATCAGTCCATGATCAATCATTTGAATGACCCAGACAAAATTTTACTGACAGAAAGTGTTATCCTTCCCACATTTCTCAATGTAGCTATTCAGAGAATCGTCAGTCTGCAACCGGCCTAATTTACTCCAGTAACCAAAATAGTATGCATCCTTCCGCTCGTAAAGCATATAACACTGCTTTCAACCAAAGCAAATACCAGAAAGTGATTGACGCCGTTGAACAGGATTTTCCAAGTCAATTGGATTTCAGGCTGGCGGAGAGTCCGGTATTTGTGCCAAGGGCGTTAAAAAACAAGCTCATTGATGCCTGTGAAGGAATAATAGATGTAATCGTTGGGGAGAATTTTAAAGAATTAACCGATCGGGCTATCCCTGAGAAGCAAAGGGTACCCAATGAAAACGGCCATAGCTCCTTCTTAGCAATTGATTTTGCGGTTTGTAAGGATGCCCAAGGAGAACTAGTCCCTCAACTCATAGAGCTCCAAGGCTTTCCGTCTATTTTTGGTTATCAGGCCTATCTTTCAGAGCTATTCGCCCGGTATTTCCCTATACCACCGGGTTTTGATTATTCTTTTGGCGTCGACTCCTACGAAGAATATATTGAGGCCTTCAAGCAGCTAATAGTAGGAGAAGAAAATCCGGAAAATGTTATTCTACTGGAGATCTATCCGGAAACGCAAAAAACACGGATTGACTTCGTTGTGACGGAAAAAATGATTGGGGTAAAAGCAGTATGCTACACAAAAATAATTAGGGAGGGTAAGAAGCTTTATTATAAAAAAGGCAATCAGAAAATTGAGATCAAACGTATCTACAACCGTTTAATTTTTGATGATTTGAATAACTATCCCGAATTAAAGTCTGACTATAAACTCACTGATGATGTGGATGTTACCTGGGTAGGACACCCCAATTGGTTTTTCCGGATCAGTAAGTTTACCCTACCCCTCTTACAAAGCCCCTACGTACCAGAAACAAAGTTTTTGAATGATTACGATCAGGTATACCCCGTTGATCTCGAAAACTACGTGTTAAAGCCACTCTTTTCCTTCGCGGGTACGGGGGTTCAACTCCATTTTACTAAGAAAGATCTAGATACGATTTCGGACCCCGAAAACTTTATACTTCAAAAAAAGGTCAATTATGAGCCTATCATTCAGGCTCCGGATGGACTCATAAAGTGTGAGATCAGAATGTTGTATATTTGGCCTGAAAACGAGGCCCGTCCCCGCTTACTCACTAGCCTGAGCCGGTTGAGTCGCGGCGAAATGATTGGAGTTCGGTTTAATAAAGATTTTACGTGGGTAGGCAGCAGCGCCTGTTTCCATGAACAATAGAAAATTATTCAATGCATATTAGCCACAGGCAACTCTTCTTCAACCATCTTGCCCAAACATCCGACTTCCCACTTGCAATTGAAATTGAAAAGGCCGAGGGTGTATTCATGTACGGCAAAGATGGTCAACGATACTATGATCTTATTTCTGGAATTGCGGTAAGTAATGTTGGGCACCGGCACCCTGAGGTATTGGCGGCAATTCACAACCAACTCGATAAATACATGCACCTGATGGTGTATGGTGAGTATGTGCAGAGTCCGCAAGTATTGCTTGCCGAAGCGCTCACGCAGACACTAGCGCTTTCTTGTGAAGGTACCTCGCCATACGGACTAATCAGTTCCGTATATTTTACCAACTCTGGCACCGAGGCGGTGGAAGGCGCTATGAAGCTCGCCAAGCGTTTCACTGGTCGGAAAGAAATCATATCGTGTATCGACGCCTACCACGGAGCTACGCAGGGGGCACTCAGCATGTCAGGGGCTGAGTTTTTTAAGAGAAACTTCCGCCCGTTACTACCAGGAATAAGACAGATTAGGCACGGCCGTTTTCCGGACATAGAAAAAATCTCCTGTCGTACGGCCGCGGTTTTTATTGAAGTCATTGGGGGCGAATCGGGAGTTCGTATCCCATCCCCCGAGTACTTTAAAGCATTACGTGCCCGCTGTAATGAAATGGGTACCCTGCTGGTTTTCGATGAAATTCAAACTGGATTTGGCCGGACCGGCACATTCTGGGCGTTTGAGGGAGTGGACACCTACCCCGATATTCTGCTGAGTGCCAAAGGTATGGGCGGAGGAATGCCCATTGGAGCTTTTATGGCTTCGCCCGAATTGATGGACGTGTTTAAGAATAATCCAATTCTCGGCCACATTACTACATTTGGAGGTCATCCGGTAAGTTGTGCTTCCTCATTGGCCACTTTAAAGGTAGTTCTTGGCAATAAATTACACGAAAAAGCCAACGCCAAAGGTGATTTGATCAAATCATTGTTAGTACATCCAAAAATAAAAGAAGTACGTGGAAAAGGTCTTTTGATGGCCGCCGAAATGGATTCTTTCGATATTCTAAAACCTATCATTGATAGATGCATCCAAAAAGGGGTAGTGACTGACTGGTTTCTGTTCTGCGACAACTCCATGCGAATTGCTCCGCCCTTGGTCATTACCGAAGCCCAAATCAGAGAATCAATTCAAATCATTCTTACCTGCCTCGATTAACTCTACCTTTATTTGTTCTATGGATAGTTCAAAGCTATTACCCCTCCTAGGAATCATTGCGGTTTACCTGACCGGAGCCTTGGCCATCAACATCATGGATATTGACGCCGCCCAATACGCCAGCATTGCGCGGGAGATGGCCCAAAACAACAACTTTTTTCAGGTGCAACACAGGGGCATTGACTACTATCTGGATAAGCCACCCCTCCTATTCTGGGTTTCAGCACTTGTTTTCAAGGTGCTAGGGTTTACAAATTTTGCGTATCGACTAATACCCATTCTGTCATCATTGGCAGGTATTTATGCCATTTACCGGTTCACAAAATTATATTATTCCGAAATAACCGCTTACGCATCGGCCCTGATTTTAGGTAGTTGTCAGGCTTACATTCTGATGAATCACGATGTGCGAACGGACACCATACTGACTAATTGTGTAGCCCTTGCTATCTGGCAAATAGCAACTTTTCGCAAACAGGGAGGAATGTCCTATTTCTATGGAGGTTTTATTTGGATCGGTTTGGCGATGTTGGCAAAAGGCCCAATCGGTCTCATTGTGCCTGGTGCCGCCTTTTTTATAGATATTGTTTTAAAAAGAGACTGGAAAAGTCTGTTTCGATGGGAGTGGTTATTGGGGGTTCTCGTGGTTGGAGTGGTACTTTTACCTTATTGCGTAGGTCTGTACTATCAATATGGTGCCGAAGGCATCTATTTCTTTTTCTGGAAGCAAAGCTTTGGGAGAATTACGGGAGAAAATAGCTGGAATAATAACGCACCGCTTTGGTTCCAGGCCCAAAATTTCCTTTGGAGTTTTTTACCGTGGGTACTCGCTTTCGGGGGTGCCTTATTTTACTCCCTACGAACCTTGATCAAACAGGGCTTCCGGCTTACTTACACCCAAGAAGCCATTTCTCTAGGAGGGTTTTTACTGCCATTCATCGCCTTATCTACCTCGCACTACCAGCTTCCTCATTATACTTTCGTGGTTTTTCCACTTGGTGCGGTTATGACCGCTCACTTTTTGGTATCGGCCGTGAAGGAGCCAGCGGGTTTCATGTTTAAGTACAGCAAGATTTCTTTGATTATTACCGCGGGGGTCATGGTTTTAATTGTTGTGGCTCTCGCTAGTTGGGCCTTCCCCTTAACAAATATTTTGATTATTGCTGTTTCCCTCATCGTACTAGGGTACGTTATATTTTTATTTAGATCGACCCAAGCGCCTTTTCATCAGCTGGTCTTGGCTCCGTTTTGGATAGGACTTGGGTGTAATTTTGTTATGAATGCCCACATATACCCGCAGCTCCTCACGTATCAAACCGGTTCTGAACTAGGTATTCAAATAGCTTCCCAAAAGTCTATTCCGTTGAAAAGTTTTTTTATGCTGGATGTAAACCCTAAGGACGGATATTATTTATTCCAACACGCCCTGGATTTCTACACCGCCAGGAACACTCCTATCTTACGAAATGCCAATGATGTCAAAATAGTAAAAGCAACCTCAGATACTATATGGCTCTATACCGATAAGGTTGGTATTCAATCGCTGAAAGATACCCTTGGTTTACAGGTAGAAACCATGCGTGCCTACAATAAGTACCACGTTACGGGAATCACTCTTCCGTTCCTCAACCCTGAGCTTCGAAGTACCCGCACCCGGGAGGTATATTTAGTAAAAGCACACTAAGTCAATGCGTTTAAAACGTAAAAAGGGAGCCATCAGGCTCCCTTTTTACGTTGAGTATATCTTTAATAGAATTAACCGATTTGCTCATTTAGTTTTTGCTCCAATACAGACTTAGGTACTGCGCCAACCACTTTATCTACCATCTCACCATTTTTGAAGATCATCAGGGTAGGAATACTCCGAATTCCAAACTTGGCAGGAATCTGGGCGTTCATATCTACGTCCATTTTCGCTATCACTGCTTTTCCTTCGTATTCACCTGCTAACTGCTCCACAACCGGACCAATCATCTTACAGGGTCCACACCATTCTGCCCAAAAATCGACAAGAACGGGCTTATCTCCCTGAATTAGTTCCTCAAAACTGCTGTCAGTTACTTCGAGTGCTTTTGCCATAATAAATTTTGCTTAATAAATAATTGTGTATTGCTTTATAAATGTTAAATATGGCACAAAAGTTCCTATCGGAATATTCCAAAAATTTAGTTTAAAGAAAACTCCACCCCATGCAGTAATTTAAGGCGATCAAAAAGCTCATTAGAGGCCTCAACGCGATAAGTTCTGGATAGCATCTGCACCTCAATTCGAGAATCTGGGTCAATCACTGTTAAGGAAAGTGCACATTTCCCCGGATACTCTTTCAAAGTTTGGTGAAGTAAGGTCACAAAGGGTTTATTGATCATTTCCAAAGTGCATTTCATTTTTACCTCGTGACACATTTTCTCCCGTATCTCGGTCAGTAACTGAATATTTGAAATCTTGAACTCAAACTGATCTTCGTTATAGTACCTACTCTGAACCTTACCCTTGATAAATAAAAAATTCCCTACTTCTAAGTAGTTTTTCATCCGAATCATATCGTCTCCGCCGAGCAGCATCTCTAAATTACCCCGATAGTCTTCCACCTTAAAAATTACGAATGGGCTACCTTTTTTCGAAACGCGTTCCTGTATACTAGTAACAATACCGGCCACACTGATGTCTTTTCCGAGGTAGATGGGGGTCTTTTCCTCTTCAGGAATATCCAGGACTTTTTCTAAAGTACAGGTGCAGTAATTGTCCATTTCCATCCGAAAAGTATCAAGCGGGTGACCGGAGATATAAAACCCAACCACTTCTTGCTCATAGCGGAGTTTGAGCAGGTCTTCCCATGCCTCTACATTTGGAATCTTAGGCTTAGCCAATAAAGAATCATTACCACCGAAGGCACCAAACAAGGATGACTGGGCAGAAAATTTTTCCGAATGATAATTATTGGCAAATTTGATCAGCTTTTCAATAAAATTGGAATTATCACCCTCCTCGCTTTCAAAGTACTGAGCCCGGTGCAACTCTTCAAAGCAATCAAAACCACCAGCGTAGGCTAAACTTTCCAACGTTTTCTTATTGACCGTCCGGATGTTTATTCTGGTCATGAAGTCAAAAATATCAGGAAAAGGCCCGTTCTCATTTCGTTCCATGATAATTGATTCCACCGCAGCATCACCGGTACCCTTTATGCCCGCCAACCCAAAACGAATTTCTCCGCGTTTGTTAACATTAAAGTTACGGTCAGATTCGTTGATATCGGGTCCTAATACGGGGATTCCGATACTCTTACACTCTTCCAGGAAGAAGGTTATTTTTTCAATGTTGCCCAGCGAGCTGGTCAGGACCGCCGACATATACTCGGCCTTGTAGTGAGTTTTGAGGTAGGCCGTCTGGTAAGCGACAAAGGCGTAACAGGTAGAATGGGATTTATTGAAGGCATAGGAAGCAAAGGCCTCCCAGTCGGTCCATATTTTGTCCAGTTTTTTGGTGTCCAGACTTTTCTCCGCGCCGCCCTTCATGAAATCACCTTTTAATTTATTCAGCGTTTCAATCTGCTTTTTACCCATCGCCTTACGCAGGGTATCTGCTTGGCCTTTGGTAAAACCAGCCAGTTTTTGGGACAAAAGCATTACCTGCTCCTGATACACCGTGATTCCGTAGGTATCTCCCAGGTATTCTTCCAACTCGGGCAAGTCGTATACGATTTCTTCTGAGCCATGTTTCCGTCGGATAAAGTTAGGTATGTAGGCCAACGGACCCGGTCGGTAAAGGGCGTTCATGGCGATAAGGTCCTCAAAACGGTCAGGTACCAGATCACGCATGTACTTTTTCATCCCGTCGGATTCAAACTGAAAAATTGCGTTTGTCTCTCCTCTTTGAAACAGCTCGTACACCTTGGCATCATCCAACGGTATTTCATCAATTTCAATCACAACGCCGTGATTTTGCTTAATCAACCGGAGAGCTTCTTTAATGATCGTCAGGTTCCGTAACCCCAGGAAGTCCATTTTAATTACTCCGGCATCTTCGATAACCTTTCCCTGATACTGGGTAATTAATAGGTCTGATTCTTTGGAGGTAGCTACCGGAATAATTTCGGTAAGGTCGCTCGGTGCGATGATAATACCAGCGGCGTGGATTCCAGTGTTTCGGACGGTTCCTTCCAAGCGTTGCGCTTCTTGTAGTACCTGCGCCGCCATGTTGTTGCCTTTTGCCAGAGCCCGCATTTTTTTCACATTTTCCATTTCCTCCGGTGAGATTCCCTCTTTTTTGAGGAGACTCCCCTCACCTTCTAGTGGAGCATTGAAAATACGATTAAGGGTCATGCCGTAAGATGGCTTATCCGGCACTAATTTGACCAAAGCATTCGCCTCAATGAGAGGCAAATCCATGACGCGGGCTACATCCTTAATAGAAGACTTGGCCGCCATGGTACCATACGTAACAATTTGGGCAACCTGGTTATAGCCGTACTTTTTTACCACATAATCAATCACTTTCTGACGACCTTCATCGTCAAAATCGGTGTCAATATCGGGAAGTGATATACGGTCAGGATTAAGAAAACGCTCAAAAAGCAGGTCGTACTTAATCGGGTCAATGTTAGTAATACCAGTACAATAAGCTACCACCGATCCGGCGGCTGAACCTCGACCGGGACCAATAAAAACTCCCATATTCCGCCCTGCCTGAATAAAGTCGGCCACGATGAGGAAATAACCCGGAAAACCCATGCTCCGGATGGTCTGTAACTCAAAATTGAGCCGTTCTTCAATTTGCTGAGTGATGGAACCGTACTTTTTATGAGCGCCTTCAAAAGTAAGGTGTTTGAGGTACTCCCATTGGTTCAATACGTCGGCAGTCAGCTCTTTTTTTCCTGACATTTCCGATAAAGTATGGGTTTTAAACTCTTCCGGAATCGGGAAATTAGGCAGAAGAATATCCTTTTTCAGTTCAAGATTTTTGATCTTTCCAACAATCTCGTTTGTGTTGTCCAATGCCTCGGGTAGGTCATTGAACAGCGTTAACATCTCATTCGTTTTCTTGAAATAAAATTGATCGTTGTAGAAAGCAAACCTTGAACCCTTTGGAATACCTAATTCATCGTCAAAATCCTTGGCTGAGGGCGTACTTTTTTTATCACCGGTATTGATACAAAGTAAAATATCGTGGGCATTCCAGTCTTCCTGATCCACATAGTGTGAATCATTGGAGGCTATAATCTTTACATTGTGTTTCCGGGCAAACCGAACAAGTACTTCGTTGACAATCAGCTGCTCCCGGATATCATGGCGTTGAAGCTCTACGTAATAATCTTCTCCAAAGAGGTCTAGCCACCATTTAAACTCTTTTTCAGCTTCGGCCTCTCCCTTTTTGATTATTGCCTTCGGAACGGATGCTCCAATGCAACAAGTGGTGGCAATAATGCCCTTGTGGTACTTTACAATTAGCTCTTTGTCAATACGGGGGTATTTGCCATACATTCCCTCCATGAAACCGAGCGAGCAAAGTTTAACGAGATTTTTATATCCAATTTCGTCCTTTGCCAACAATAGCTGATGGTACCTGACATCCTTCTTCTCTTTGGTAAACTGCCGTTTGTGGCGGTCTTCCACTACGTAGAATTCACAGCCTACCACGGGTTTGACCCCTTGTTTATTACCCTCGGCCACAAACTCAAAGACACCAAACATATTGCCGTGGTCGGTAATGGCCACCGCAGGCATGTTGTCAGCTTTTGCCTTTTTAAATAACTTCTTTATGTCAGCCGCACCATCAAGTAAGGAAAATTGGGTATGACAGTGGAGGTGAGAAAATTGCATAATGTATTCTTTATTAATGATCTTTGAAAGTAGGAAAGAGGGGCAAGAACTGCGGTAATAGAATTACACACCCTCCGGTTCATCAAAAAATATATAGTTCAAAAAGTCGCAAAAGGGTTTTATCAGGACTACCCCTTTCATAATAGTTGGTACAAAGTTCTCAGAAAGCACCTCATGATCGGTAAAATAGTGTGAGAAAAAAAGCTGTTTGTGCCGAAGAAGTTCAATCTCCGGGTGATCTTTGGGATATCCTCTTGGTGCAGTTTTCGTGGTTTCACCCTGTATTTCAGGAAAGAACCCCCGAAACTCTGGAAGGTGGATAATCGTCTTCAATTCCTCGGCGTTATAATCAACTTCTTGCCGGTACTTCGCCAATTGGGGAGGTGTCGGACTCCACATGCCAGCACCCAGAAAGGTTTCATTCCCCGGTTGCAGGTGAATATAGAAATCAACTTTGCCCGAATGCCTCCCTCCCAGCCCGAAAGCAGCACTGAACCACTGCTTGTAGGGTGACTTATCTTTAGAAAACCGGATATCCCGGTTAATTCTAAAAATGCAATCCTTAGGCTGAGTAGCACCGAGCTCCTGCACCTTATTGATTTCTACCAATAAAGTACTTACGACATTTTCAAAATCACCTTTGACGGTGGCGTAGCGTTTTTTGTTTTCATGGAACCAATCACGGTTATTATTCTGTGCTAAATCACGTAGAAATTCTAACGTAGTAGGATGCACCATAGGGCAAGACGACTTGTTTGATTTTTTGTAAAAACGGAAATAAATACGGTAGTAGAAGTCTAACCACTTTTAAATTGTCCGATTCTTTCTCTTTTTTGGTTCAATTTAACGAATTTTGGGGCTTCAAAGCATACTAAATTGATCAAAGCAACTAGTATTATTAATTCCTTGAATTCAACTGACTGACTTGCAATCAATAGGACGCTTTATCAAGTAGTATAATCTTTTCATTTACTAAACCTTTCAATATGGCACGGATTCTGACCGGAATTCAAAGTAGTGGTCGCCCTCATTTAGGGAATATCTTGGGCGCGGTTTTGCCGGCAATTGAACTTTCAAAAGATCCGGCAAACGAATCATTTTTTTTTATTGCCGACCTCCATTCATTAACAACACTTAAAGACGGAAACGTTCGAAATGAATACGTCAAGGCTATTGCGGCTACCTGGCTAGCCTTTGGTTTTGATACCGACCGAAACGTGTTCTGGCGACAATCAAGGGTACAAGAGCATTCCGAACTCGCGTGGTATCTCAATTGTTTCACCCCCTACCCCATGCTGGCCAACGCCCATTCGTTCAAAGATAAATCCGAGCGGTTGTCCGACGTCAACGCCGGCTTATTTACGTACCCGGTACTACAAGCAGCGGACATCCTACTGTATGACGCTAATCTTGTTCCGGTTGGTAAGGACCAAAAACAACATCTGGAAATGTCGAAGGATATCGCCTCGGCGGTAAATAATCAAATGGGAAGAGAGATCCTGGTGCTACCCGAATCAAGGATTGACGAACGATTAATGGTTATTCCGGGGCTTGACGGCCTAAAAATGAGCAAGTCGTACAATAATTACATTGATATTTTTCTTCCCGAGAAAGAGTTATTAAAGGTCATTAAGAAAATAATGTCTGACTCCACTGCCTTGGAAGAACCCAAAAATCCTGAAACCGATATTACTTTTCAGCTCTACTCGCTCATTGCCACCGAGGAGCAAACCCAGAAAATGCGGGAGAACTATACCCGTGGTGGATACGGCTACGGTCACGCTAAAAAAGCGCTGCATGAGTTGATTCTGGAAAAATATAAAGAGCCACGGAAAATATTTGACTACTACATGAATAACAATGATGCGCTGGAAAAGAAACTGACTGAAGGTGAAGAAAAAGCCCGAATCGTGGCCAAAAATACCATCAGTCGGATGCGCCAAGCACTTGGATTTGGGTCATGACCGGTGCTTTGAACTATTTTTTTGAACTAGATCAGGAGTTCTTTCTCTGGCTCAATGGTTTTCACACTCCGTTTTGGGACACCGTCATGGAAATAATAACCAACAAGTTTACCTGGATACCCATGTATGTAATACTTCTGTATGGTATCATTAAACGGTTTGGTAAGACATCCATTGGTATTATTCTTTCCATTTTGGTCGCTGTAGCCCTCGCTGACTTTGTGGCCTCGGGATTATTGAAGCCGTACTTTATGCGGACCAGGCCTTGTTATGATCCGGTTATTGGCTCACTTGTGCATTTGGTGGGTGGTTGCGGTGGAGCGTACGGCTTCGTTTCTTCCCATGCTTCCACTAGCTTTGCGATTGTGTCAAGTGTAATACTATTGCCTTCCAAGAATCTAAGAGGGGTACAATGGCTCTGGCTTTGGGCCGTAATTTACACGTACAGCCGGGTTTATGTCGGGGTTCATTACCCACTAGATATTTTAGGTGGTGCCTTCATCGGTATACTAACGGGTCTATTGTGTTCCTTTACATACCATAAGATTGCACCCCGACTATTTCCGGGTTGAAGTAAGAAAGATAATTATTTTCATAACTCTCGCTATTACAAAGGTTTTTCGTAATTTTGCGCAAATTTTCTATTAGATGGCTGCCTTAAATACTGTAAAAATATTTTCTGGAAGTAACTCAACTTATCTCGCAGATTTGATTGCCGAAGAGTATGGTCGTCCACTCGGAGGATACACTTGTCGTACGTTCAGCGACGGTGAAATTTCACCAATCTTTGAGGAATCAGTTCGGGGTTGTGATGTTTTTTTAATTCAATCTACGCCTCCTCCCAGCGATAACCTACTGGAACTGTTGCTGATGGTTGATGCTTCTCGTCGTGCCTCAGCCCACTACGTGACGGTTGTGCTGCCTTATTTTGGCTATGCACGTCAGGACCGGAAAGATAAACCACGGGTTGCCATCGCGGCCAAGTTAGTGGCAAATTTACTTTCAGCGTCGGGCGTAGATCGATTAATGACGATTGATCTGCACGCCGGCCAGATTCAAGGGTTTTTCGATTTTCCAGTTGATCACTTAGAAGGAACCTCCGTATTTGTTCCGTATGTAAAATCACTGAATTTAGAAAACATAAAAATTGCCTCACCTGATGTAGGAGGTGCCGCCAGGGCCAGAAACTTTGCTAAGTTCTTAAATGCCGATATGGTTATCTGCGACAAGTACCGTAAAAGAGCCAACGAAATTGCTTCCATGCAGGTCATTGGGGACGTGGAGGGCGCCAACGTCGTACTTTTTGATGATCTGATTGATACGGGTGGAACCATGTGCAAAGCAGCCGAAATCATCCTTAATAAAGGGGCAAAGTCGGTTCGTGCTATCTGTACCCACCCTGTTATGTCGGGTAATGCCTATGAAAATATTGAAAATTCGGTTTTGGAGGAGTTAATCGTCACCGATACACTTCCATTAAAACGTGAGAGCGAGAAAATAAAAGTAATTTCGGTAGCTCCACTTTTCGCCAAAGCAATCCGCCGAATTCGTGATCACGAATCTATTAGTTCACTTTTTTTAAATAATCAATAATTTTTCTTTAATTAACAATTCAGTATGAAAAAACTAGAGATTGTAGGGTATCGAAGAGCGAATCTCGGTAGAACAGAAGCGCAGGACCTACGCGCAGAGGGACATGTACCATCAGTATTGTATGGAAGTACCGAGCAGGTTCATTTTTATGCACCAGCTATGTTATTCCGTCCATTACTTACTACGCCTGATATTTTTGAAGTTACCCTTAACATTGAAGGTGACATTTTCAAGGCTATATTACAGGATACCCAGTTTGACCCCGTCAATGATATGATCATTCACGCCGACTTTCTGTTGATCATCCCAGGTAAGGAAATCAAAGTAGATGTACCCATCAAATTAACAGGAGCATCTACCGGAGTTTTTAAAGGTGGAAAACTTAACCAAATATTGCGTAAATTGCGTGTAAAGGGTTTGTCAGAAAACATTCCTGATTACATAGAAGTAGATATTACAAATCTTGACTTAGGTAAGTCGGTTAAGGTTTCGGCAATCAAGCCCGAGGGCTTTGTGATCCTAAGCCAAACCAGTAATCCAGTTGCCTCCATCGAAATCCCACGGGCACTTCGCGGGCAGATCCAAGCTTAATAATTTATTTTTCATGGCTAATAGATGCAAACGTGCCGACCTTTGGTCGGCATATTTGTTTTATAAAGAAGTGAAAACGTTAAGGAAATCTCCTGCGCAGACCACAAAAAACCGCTACTAGAATTACTAGCAGCGGTTTTTTAATAAATTATTTAGAACTACTTCTCCGTAACCCGGATTGAAATTCTACGATTTTGGTTGCGTCCCTCTTCTGTATCATTGGATGCTACTGGATGTTGATCACCGTAGCCCTCCGACTCAATCCGAGACGCCTCTACTCCCTTAGCTACCAGAGACTGCATTACTGATTTTGCCCGGTCAACAGAAAGCTTCAGGTTATTATCAGCGTTTCCAGTATTGTCGGTATAACCACCCAACTTAATAGCAACCGCAGGGAATGCTTTTAAAATATCAGCCACATTTGTAAGCTGATCGCTTGAGGCAGCGTCAAGTTTGGCACTACCAGTTTCGAAGGTTAAGCGATCGAAATCAAACCAGGTAACCTTATCAACTGGCTTCTCAGATCTAATAAAATCGATTAGCCCTATCTCTACGGGATTCCCAGGAGTAGAGATATCCATCTTCAAACCGTTATCCAGCTCTAGCTTGTATTTATTAACTTCAACGCCAGAACCATTATTTTCTGCCATTACTTCAATCGTTTCAGTCATCACTACCGCCCCGGAAGTTACCGCGATATAAGGGGCGATTACCAAGGAAACAATCGACATTAATTTAATTAAGATATTCATCGAAGGACCAGACGTATCCTTGAACGGATCACCTACGGTATCACCCGTTACGGATGCCTTGTGTGGCTCTGATTTCTTGTAATACATTTGCCCGTCAATCATTACTCCTTTTTCAAAGGACTTCTTTGCGTTATCCCACGCTCCACCAGCGTTTGATTGGAACATACCCATCAGTACACCAGAAACGGTAACACCAGCCAATACTCCACCTAGCACTTCTGGTCCCATTGTAAAACCAACAAGCACTGGAACGACTAAGGCAATAGCTCCTGGTAGGAGCATTTGCCGCAAAGAGGCTTCTGTTGATATGGCCACACACTTTTCGTACTCAGGTTCTGCCTCGTACTCCATAATGCCGGGAATCTCACGGAATTGGCGACGAACTTCATTAACCATTTCCATGGCAGCTTTACCAACCGCAGAAATAGCAAGAGCACTGAAAATAAATGGGATCATACCTCCAACGAACAATCCAGCTAATACATCGGCCTTATAAATATCAATGGCACTAATACCAGCAATACCCACGAAGGCAGCAAAAAGTGCCAGTGAGGTCAAAGCAGCTGAAGCAATGGCAAATCCTTTACCAGTTGCGGCAGTGGTGTTACCAACGGCGTCCAGGTTGTCGGTACGCTCACGAACTTCGGGAGGCAATTGTGACATCTCCGCAATACCACCAGCGTTGTCAGCAATCGGACCAAACGCATCAATCGCCATCTGCATGGCAGTAGTAGCCATCATACCGGCGGCGGCAATTGACACACCATACAATCCGGCGAATTTGTACGAAAAGATAATACCGGCGGCCAATACCAAAATTGGAAGTACAGTAGACTCCATACCTACCGCCAAACCACCAATGATGTTGGTAGCGTGCCCGGTCCCCGATTTCTGGACAATAGAATCAACAGGACGCTTACCCATTGCGGTGTAGTACTCCGTGATAATTGACATCAAGGCACCCACAACTAGGCCAACCACAATGGCCAGGTAAACTCCGGTGGAAGTAAAATCAAAACCACGCAAGCTCAGATTTTCGGGAAGAATATTTTTTACCAGAAAATACGAGGTGATAAAAGTTATAATGATAGACGCCCAGTTACCCAGGTTCAATGCATTTTGTACCGAATCAGTTTCTTTGTTGATTCTTACGAGAAAGGTTGAAACAAGCGAGGCAAGCAGACCAACCGCTGCAATTAACATCGGTAGTAGTACGGGAGAAAATCCTCCGTAATTATCAATCACCTCAATTTCCTGACCCAAAACCATCGTTGCCAAGATCGTAGCCACGTAGGATCCAAACAAATCAGCTCCCATACCGGCTACGTCACCTACGTTATCACCAACGTTATCGGCAATAGTAGCGGGGTTACGAACGTCGTCTTCCGGTATACCGACTTCTACTTTTCCCACGAGATCAGCTCCAACGTCCGCCGCTTTGGTGTAGATACCACCACCCACACGGGCAAATAGAGCGATTGACTCCGCACCCAAAGAAAAACCAGCCAATACTTCGATTGCCTTTTTCATTTCATCGGAAGTCAAAGGCTGACCAAAAGCAAATAGCTGATAGAAAATAATAAATAGGCCTCCAAGCCCCAATACAGCCAAACCAGCAACACCCATACCCATTACCGCACCTCCGGTAAAAGACACCTTCAAAGCCTTGGCAAGTGAAGTACGGGCCGCCTCAGCGGTACGAACGTTTGCTTTGGTGGCCACCTTCATGCCGATATAACCGGCAGTAGCCGAAAACACGGCGCCTAATAAGAAGGCAACCGCAATAAGAGGAGAAGAGTGAATAGGGTTTTCGGGAGTACCCTCGTTGGACCCTAACCAAAAAAGTAATACTGCTGTAGGAAGGGCAAAGTAGGTCAGAACTTTCCATTCAGCCTTTAAAAATGCTATTGCTCCATCGGCAATATAGCCCGATAATTTTTGCATGTTCCCGGTTCCAGCGGGTTGTTTCGTTACCCAGCTGAAACGCCATGCAGTGTAGAGTAATCCTACCACACCGAAGGCAGGCACCAAGTAAATAATACTATCCATGCGTCAAAAATTTTGGTTTGTTTTCTATGAAAATCGGGCAAATATAGCGGTTTGATGCGCACTTGCCCAATCAATTTTTTAAAGAAATAATTATTTTTATAGTTTGTAGAATATTTTAGAGTGGAGTATTTGATCAAACTTTCTTTGAGTGTACTTTGCTAGCTAATTATTCCTGACTTTTAGATGAAAAGACTTTTTTCGTTTCTTATTTGTGCCATTGTACTTTCTACAAATGCCCTGGCGCAGGTAACGAACCCAGCCGCTGGCGAAATTCTTATAAAATTAAAAAAACTAAATGTGCTCGGAAGCGCCATGCACATTGCCGCCCACCCCGACGATGAGAATAGCTTACTTCTGGCTTACCTGGCCAAGGACCGCCTCATTAATACGTACTATACCTCTTTGACGCGAGGCGATGGTGGTCAAAATTTAATTGGGCCTGAACAAGGAGAATATATTGGTGTCATCAGAACTCAGGAACTCCTGGCAGCCCGCCGAATCGACGGAGCCCAGCAATTGTTCACCCGGGCTTACGACTTTGGTTTTTCAAAAACCAGAGAAGAGACCCTCGGCTTCTGGGGCGAACAAAAGATACTTGCTGATGTGGTGTATTTGATCCGCAAACATCGTCCTGATGTATTGATTACTCGTTTCCCGCCGGACGAACGGGCTGGGCATGGTCACCACAACTCGTCTGCTTACTTGGCTCTGGAAGCCTTTAAAATAGCCGCAGACCCCACCAAATTTCCGGAGCAATTAAAATATGTTCAACCTTGGCAACCAAAAAGGGTAGTCTGGAATACCTATTCGTCCGGATTTCAGAATAACGCACCTTCCGATCCGGGTGGATTTATTAAGGTTGACCTAAGCGGATATAATCCATTGCTAGGAAAGTCATACAACGAAATTGCCGCAGAAAGCCGCAGCATGCACAAAACGCAAGGCTTTGGCGTTGCCCCTAACCGAAACCTCCGGGTTGACTACATGCTGCACAAAGACGGAGTACCGGCTAAAAATGATCTTTTTGATAACGTAGATCTAAGTTGGATCCGGGTCAAAGGAAGTCAAAAGGTCAGTCAAAAAATTCAAGGAATTATTCAGGCGTACACTCCGGCCAATCCATCCGCTTCGGTACCGGGCTTGGTTGAAGCTTACAAACTACTGCAACAGCTTGATGGAAGCGACTATTACGTTCAGCAGAAAAAACAAGAAATACAATCACTAATCAAAGATTGCCTAGGATTGTGGTTTGAAACAAACCCAAGCGACTACTCTACCACACCCGGAGGTAAGGCTGCTGTCAAAATTAATATTTTGAAAAGAGCTGAGACCCCCGTAACGTTGGTTCGGGTACAAACACAAGGCGTTAAATTTGACACCACGTTGAACAAACCCCTGAGCATTTATGAGCCGGTGGTTATACCAACTACACTCACGATCCCTCAGAATACCCCACTGACCCAACCCTATTGGTTAAGAAACCCGATTAAAGACAAAATTTTTCAGTTTGATGATCAAGAATTGGTGGGGCTTCCAGAAAATAACCCTGACCTACAAACGTCTTATACTTTTCTCATTGGTGGCGCTACGTTTATTTACTCAACTTCGTGGCAATACAAATACGTTGATCCATCAGTTGGAGAAATTTATCGTCCCTTCGAAGTACGTCCCGCTACCACGGTTAACCTATCAGAAAAGGTAATTGTATTTCCCGGTCGGGAGTCGAAGCCGGTTCAGCTGGTTCTCAAAGCAAACGAGGCCGACATTCAGGGTAAGATCTTGTTTACTCTTCCGAACGGTTGGCGGGCTGAACCCTCAGAAATCAGCTTTGCCACCACTGCAAAATACGAGGAGCAAACCTTTACCGTAAACGTGTACCCTTCCGCTCAAAATAGCACAGGAAAACTACTAATCAGAACAGAAACCAATAAGGGTATTTCGGATCGCGGGCTTCGGAGTGTAGAATACCGCCACATTCCTACCCAAACCCTTTTTCCACCGGCGGAAACCGAACTAGTAAAGCTCGACATCTCCAACCACGCAAAAAAAATTGGCTATATCGCCGGAGCGGGGGATGAAGTACCCGCCGCACTTCGGCAGATGGGTTGTGAGGTAACATTGCTCGATGAACAAGAGCTGGGCAAAGACTTAAGTAGCTATGATGCCATTGTGGTAGGTGTAAGAGCGTATAATACGGAAGATCGTTTGATCTATTCCCAACCCCGCCTTATGGACTACGTAAAGAACGGCGGCACCATGGTAGTACAGTACGTTACCGCCCGAAACGGTTTTCTCAATAACGGCTTAAAGGTGGAAAATATGGGTCCTTTCCCATTTGAAGTCACTCGGGATCGCGTAACGGATGAAAATGCCGTTATGAAATTCCTTAACCCAAATGACACCTTGTTATCTTCCCCAAATAAAATCACTGAAAAAGATTTTGATGGCTGGATTCAGGAACGAGGCATTTACTTCGCTTCTGATTTTGAGAAAAACTACCAACCAGTTTTTGGCTGCAATGATCCGGGAGAAAGCGAAAAGCAAGGTAGTCTGATTTACACAAAATACGGAAAAGGCTATTATATCTATACAGGGCTATCTTTCTTCCGTGAACTCCCCGCCGGAGTTCCTGGGGCCTACCGTATATTTGCTAACCTGATTTCTGCCGGAAAATGAGTAATTCATTGACACAATTAATTAATACCTTAATCCCTCCAATTTGTGACTAAATCCAATGTCTGGCATATACACATTGATACAGGGGGTACCTTTACGGACTGTATAGCGGAGGACCCCGAAGGGCATACCCGTAGAACCAAAGTATTAAGTAGTGGGGTACTGCGAGGGCGTATGGTTCGTAAAATTGATCCTTACCTGTACTCTTTTGATGCTACCTGGACGCATAATAGTAGTCTACTAGAAGGCTATACTCTCCGCATCCCTTCCAAAGGTATTGAGACTCGCCTTTTGTCGATTGATTACCGAAACAAAATTTTTACCCTAGAAGATAATATACCATCGGTTATTGGTGCTGATTTTGACTTATCAACCGGAGAAGAGGCGCCAATTCTTGGCATAAGATTACTGACCAATACCTCCATTGATCAGGAGTTTCCCCCAATTCATTTACGGATCGGTACTACCAAAGGCACTAATGCCTTACTGGAAAGAAAGGGAGCTAAAACCTTGCTGATCGTTACCAAAGGTTTTAAAGATTTATTGCGAATAGGTACCCAACAAAGGCCTAATCTCTTCCAACTCGATATTCCGGAGAGCCCTCCCTTGTATACGGATGTTTTTGAAGTAGACGAGCGCATCACTGCCGAAGGACAGAGTATTAATCACGTCGATTTACAGGAGTTAGATTCACTTAAAAAAGTGATTGCGAATGGCAACTACGAATCTATGGCGGTTGCGTTGGTCAATTCTTACAAAAACCCTGACCATGAAAATCAGCTAGCCTCCTACTTGCGCGTAAATTGGGGTTTACCCGTTTCAGTATCTACTGAGTTATTCCCTCAAATCCATTATTTGCGTAGAACACAAACGGCCGTGATTGATGCCTATCTTTCTCCCATTTTAGGTAGTTATCTTTCCAATATAAAACATAGTTTGGGCAACTCCTT